>NZ_JBITIE010000006.1:0-398960 GCF_044458665.1 Streptomyces sp. NPDC050422 | reverse complement strand
CGAGCCCCGCTGCAGCGCCAGATCGACGCCCGCCAGAGCATGCACCGCACCCGGACCACGCCCGTACTGCCGCCGCACACCCCGCAGTTCGACGGCCGGGCCGAAGCCGTCCCGAACGTCCGGCCGGTCGTCCGTCCGCTGTCCTTTGCCGCCGCGCTGCCTCATGTTCGTCCCTCTCGCGATCCTTCGAGCCGATGCTTCGACGCTACGGATCACGGTGACGACGGGCCATGGCGGCTGCTGGCGGATCCGGGGTGGGGATAGCCCCAGACCGGGGCCTTGGGAACAGCCCCAGGCCGGGGCCCTCGCCGACAGCGGCAAGGGCCCCGGCCTCCGTACGTTCATGAGCACGCCGTCCGCTCGTTCCGGTGCCCTCATCCGCCGGAAGCCCTGCGGCTCACCGACCCGCCAGCGCCCGCTCGATCAGCCGCCGTCCGGCTGCGTCCTGGGCGTCCTGCGCCGGGTCGCCCATGCGCAGGGTGAAGGTCGCGCTGGTCGCGGCCCGTGCGCCGTCCGGCGTCACCCCGCACTCGGAGACGGTCCCCAGATGGGTACCGCCGTGGAACCAGATCCCGTCCCGGTTCCCGGCCACCGGCCGCCAGGCGATGCCCAGGCCGTAACGGACCCCGTGGGCCTCGATCCAGTCGTCGGCCGCCACGGTCTCCTTCATCGCGGCGAGCTGCGCCGGGCCCAGCAGCCGTCCGCTCATCAGGGCGCGCAGGAAGACACCGTGGTCGTGGGTGGTGCTGATGAGTGAGCCGTCCGCCCCGCCGCCGGGGGCCAGCGTCGTGTCGGTGGGCCGGCCGGTGTCGGGGAACCAGGTGTACGCGCAGGCGGTGGGTGCCGGCACGTACGACGAGGTGCCCGGTGTGAGGGTGTGGCGCAGGCCCAGCGGTTCGATGATCCGGTCGTGGATCTCCTCGGCCCAGGAATGGCCCGTCACCCGTTCGACGATCAGGCCGGCCACCACGTAGTTGGTGTTGGAGTAGCCGAAGTGCTGTTCCCGTTCGGGGTGTTGGCTGCTCGGCAGCCAGAGCGGAGGGTGGGCCACGGCTGTCCTCAGCTGATCCTCGGGGGCCGAGGGCCGGAAGCGCGAGCGGAGGTACCCGGCCGGGGTGAACGCGTCGGCCGCGTCGGGGGAGACGGCGAGATAGTCGTTCAGCCCGCTGGTCTGCCGCAGCAGGTTGGCGACCGTGATCCGGCGGCCGTCGTTCCCCTCGCCCCGCACCGCGCCGGGCAGCCACCGTTCGACGGTGTCGGTGAGTGAGAGCCGCCCCTCTGCGGCCAGTTGGAGCAGGAGCACGGCCGTGAAGGTCTTGGTGTCGCTGCCTATGCGGTAGTACGCGTCCCAGGGGACCGGACGCGACGGGGCGGACAGGTCGGTGCGGCCCGCACGGGCCGTCGTGCGGCCGCCGGCGGTCTGCACCTCGGCCAGTACACCGGTGGCGCCGGTGGCCAGGATCGCGTCCGCATCACGCTGGAGGAGTGCGGGTGATCCGGCGTCCTCGTGCGGTCCTCCGGATCCGGAAGGGGCTGCGGTGGCGGACGCGTTGGTGGTGGACGCCCCGGTGAGCAGGGCCGCGGCCGCGGACGCCAGACTTCCGCGTCGGCTGATCACCGGACCACCTCAGTACGGCGGCAGGTCACGTCGGCGGCGGGGAGCGTGCCGTCACGCAGGTAGTCGACGACCGCCCGGTCGGCGCAGGGGACGGGCGTGAGGTCGTCCAGCCCGCGCCCGAACACTCCATGGGAGCGGATGTCCGCCGTCACCAGCCGTGAACCGGTCAGCCGTCGGTGCAGGGCCAGGGCCCCCTCGTACGGGACGTTGTTGTCGAGCCGGGCCTGAAGCATCAGCGCGGGCACGTGGTTGTCGATCACCGTGGCGGGCTCGCGGGAAGTGCTCTTCCAGAACGCGCACGGCGCGGTCATGCCGTTCACGAGCGGTCCGAAGACGGGCTGGCTCACGCGGCTGCCTTTCATGTTCCGCCAGTACGTCTCCGGGTCCTTCGGCCAGCCCCCGGCGGGCCAGCCGCTGTCACCGCACATGAAGAGCGCCCCGCCCAGCATGCTGTCGGCCAGTTCGGGGGAGGAGAGCATCTCCAGCATGGAGGCGAGCTCCGGCCCGGGCTCGACAGGCCGTCCTGCGGCGGCGTCGACCAGGTCGTGCACCGTGGAGGCGAGCGCCGGGTCGTGCTCCTCGTGCTGGATGAACTGCCTCAGTACCAGCCGCAGCAAGGGTGCCGTGAGGCGGACGCCGGAGACCACGACCGGTCGCAGTTCTGCCCCGTCGAGCAACTCCTGGACCCGTGCGCGGACGCCGGCGGGCGTGCTGCCCAGCCGGTACTTTTCGTCGTGCCGCGCGGTCCATCCGGCCCAGGCGTCCAGTGCCTCTTCGAGGGGCAGGCCCGCGCGCTGGAACAGCTGGTACTGGGTGGCGGAGGGATCCGTCGACGAGTCGAGGACGATCCGGTCGGAGCGGCGGGGGAACATCTGGGTGTAGACGGCGCCCAGATCGGCGCCGTAGGAGACGCCGTAGTACGAGAGCCTGCGCTCGCCCAGCGCGGCGCGGATCGCGTCCATGTCACGGGCGACATTCCGGGACGTGGCGTGAGGCAGAAGCCGGGCGTTGTCGCCGTGCTCCTGGCAGCGGCGCGCGGTGTCCTGGGCGTCGCGCACGGCCACGTCGAACTCCGCACGGCGGGTCGTGGTGGGGCCGGGAGCGGGCGCCGGGGCGGCGGGGCCGCAGGCGACGGGCGTGGACTCGCCGAGGAAGCGCGGGTCGAAGCCGATCAGGTCGTAGCGGTCGGCCGCGTCCTTCAACGCGGGCCGCAGGTAGAGCGTGTTGCCCAGGCCCGTGCCGCCGGGGCCGCCCGGATTGGACAGCAGGATGCCCCGGCGCTTCCCGCGCCCTCCCTTCGCCGCGATCCGCGAGACGGCGATCTCGATCGTCGGGCCCTCGGGATCGGCGTAGTCGAGGGGCACGGTCACCTTCGTGCAGCGTGCGCCCGCCGCACGCAACTCCGTCTGCTGCGCGGAACAGGGCCCCCACACGAGGGGCTGGCGGGTCCGTTCTGCGGACGCGCGGGAGGGGGCGGGCGAGGCGGACGCGGGCATGCCGCCCGCGAGTAAACAGGCCAGACCGAGCCCCGCGGTGACCAGACGGATGACGCGCATCGTGCTCCTCGGATCGGGTGGGAGGTACCCCATGACGCTAGGGGCCCACGTGACCCGGGAACATCGGGCCACCCGGTCGGCGGGACCGGGGGAAAACCCCCGTCACGTCCCCCAGTGGTCACCCCGGCCCGCCGGCCGCCTTCGCCGCCAGGTAGCGCGCGGGGAACTCCCCGCCCCCGTGCACCGCCAGATCCGCCCCGTTGACGTATCCGGACAGATCGCCCGCGAGGAACAGACAGGCGCGGGCGACATCGTCGGGGACCGCCATGCGCCCCATCGGGATGACGTCCGCCACCGCCGCCCCGCCGTCCGCGCCGTAGACGGACGCCGCGCTCTCGGTCCGGATCAGCCCCGTGGTGATGTGGTTGACCCGGACCGCCGGCGCCCACTCCAGGGCCAGCGCCTTGGTGAGGGCCAGCAGTCCGGCCTTGGCGGCCGTGTAGGCCGCGGTGCCCGGCTGCGGGTCCTGGCCGGAGACGCTGCCGATGTTGATGACCGAACCGCCACCGTCCTGGGCCCGCATGACGCGGTGGGCCGCCTGCGCCACGTAGAACGGCGCGAGGAGGTTGAGCGCGACGACCTTCTCCACGAAACGTGGTGAGACGGTGGCCGCGTCGGCGTCCGGGGATCCGCCCGCGTTGTTGACGAGCACGTCGAGCCGGCCGAAGCGTTCCACCGCCGCGTCCACCAACGAGGACGCCGCCGCCGGATCACGCACATCGGCCGGGACGAACACCGCCTCCCGGCCCCCGCCCGCGGGCAGGGTGTCCGGGGTGTTGCGGCCGCAGACCACCACGTCCGCCCCGGCACCGAGAAACGCCCCGGCGATGGCGGCACCGATTCCCTTGGTGCCGCCGGTGACCAGGACCACATGCCCCGTGAAGTCCAACGGGTTGCCGATGTCCATGCGTTGCGCCCCTTCTCTGTCTGCTGGGATGTGCTCAGTGGCTGGTCAGGCCGAGCCCGGCGGCGAGCCGCGCCCGGTGGTGGGCGGGCGGCCCGAACAGTTCGCCCGCCCCGTGTGCCCGCTTGAAGTAGCGGTGCGCGTCGTGCTCCCAGGTGATGCCGATCCCGCCGTGCAGCTGGATCATCTCGCCGGCCACCTCCGAGAACGCCTCGGAGCAGACGGACTTCGCGACCGCGGCGGCCCGCGGCAGCGCACCCGGGTCCTCGTCGGCGGCGAACGCCGCACCGAGCGCCGCCGAACGCGCCGACTCCACCAGGACGTAGGCGTCGGCCAGCCGGTGCTTGACCGCCTGGAACGAACCGATGGGCCGCCCGAACTGGACCCGGGTCCTGGCGTATTCGACCGTGAGCTCCAGGCAGCGCTCGGCCGCGCCCACCTGCTCCGCCGCGAGGGCCGTACAGGCCAGGTCCCGGACGTGCTCCAGGTACCGCCCACCGTCGCCGTCCACGCCCAGCAGGCGCCCCTCGGCGCCGTCCAGCACCCACCGGGCCTGGGCCCGGGTCCCGTCCATGGTCACGACGGGCTCCCGGCGGACTCCGGGGGCATCGGGGGCCACCTCGAAGAGCGCGACCCCCTGTGCCGTACGCGCCGCGACGAGCAGGACGGCCACGTTCGGCCAGTCCAGCACGTACTCCTTGGTCCCGGTGATCAGATGGCCGCCACCGGTCCCCGGCACCGCCTCGGCGCGTACCGCCTCCTGGTCCCAGGAACCCTGCTCGGCCCAGGCCAGGGTGCCCACCGAGGTGCCCTCGGCAAGCCCCGGCAGCAGCCGGCCGCACGCCTCCTTGTCACCGGACGCCAGCAACGCCCCCACCGTGAGCACCGCGGAGCCCAGACACGGCAACGGGCTCAGGCTCCGGCCCAGCTCCTCCATCAGCACATGGACATCGCGGGCGCCGCCTCCGGCCCCGCCGTACTCCTCGGGCACCGCCAGACCGGCCGCACCGATCTGTGAGGCCAACGGGAGCCACGCAGCATTGGCTTGATGCTGCGTCAGAACCGACCGTACGGCCGCTCGCAGCTCTTCCTGTTCCTGTGTGAGTCTCACCGGGCTGCTCCCATGACGCGGGCCCGGCACGCCGCCGGGGTGCCCCACGCGTCCCGCAGGGGCCTGGCCTTGCGGATCCACAGGGACAGGTCGAGTTCGTCGGTGTAGCCGACGGCGCCGTGCAGTTGGAGGGCCGTGCGCGCCGCCGCGTATGCGGCCTCGCCCGCCGTGACCTTGGCCGCGGCGATGTCGCGGCCCGCCCCGTCGTCCCCGGCGGCGAGCGCGAGCGCGGCGCCGTGCACCAGCGGCCCGGCGAACTCCAGGGCCAGCAGGGTGTCGGCCAGCCGGTGCTTGACCGCCTGGAAGGAGCCGATCGCCACCCCGAACTGGGTGCGCTGCGTGACGTATGCGACGGTACGGGCCAGCAGCGCCCGGCCGGCCCCGAGCGCCTGGGCCGCCGTGGCGAGTGCGGCCACATCCGCCGCGTGCGCGGCGGCGGCGGTCACGGCCGGGCCGTGGGCGAGGACGGTCCCGTCCGCCGGCCGTGACAGGCGCCGCGCGGGGTCCGCCGAGGGCTGCACGGTCCCCGGCCCGGTGGTGAGACGCAGGGTGTCGCCGTCCACCACGAACACCGCGTCGGCCATGTCCGCGTCCAGGGCGTACGGGCCGACCGACGTCAGACAGAGAGAGACGACCGACTTCCCCGAGGCGATGCCGGGCAGCCTGTCCGCGGCGAGGCGGTCGTCGCCGAGCCGGTCCAGCAGGGCCGCCGCGGCAACCGTCTCGACCAGCGGCCCGGGGACGGCGTGCCGCCCCAGCGCCTCGAAGGCGAGGGTCAGTTCGAGGGGTAGTGGCCCGAACCCCTCGTGCTTCTCCGGAACCGCGAGGGCGAACACCCCGGCCTCGGCCAGCCGCGCCCAGACGGCGCGCCCCGGACCGTGGTCCACGGCCGCCCAGGACCGTACGACGGCCGGGGTGTCGCAGGAGGTGAGCAGTGCGTCGAGGGAGCGGGCGAAGTCCCGCTGCTCGGCGTCCAGGAGGAAACGCATCAGCGGCGCCCCTTCGGCAGGCCGAGCAGCCGCTCGGCGATGATGTCGCGCTGGATCTCGTTGGTGCCCGCGTAGACGGGTCCGGCCAGCGAGAAGGTGTAGCCCTCGGACCAACTGCCGTGATCCGGTGACTCCGTCGCGTGGTCGGCGAGTTCGCCATACGGGCCGAGCAGGTCGAGCGCCGTCTCGTGCAGCGCGATGTCCAGCTCGGACCAGTAGATCTTGTTGAGGCTGGAGACGGCCCCGGCGGGCCCGCCCTCCCCGTGCAGGATCTGGGAGGCCCCCGCGTAGGAGAACAGCCGGTAGGCGCGGGCCCCGATCACCGCGTCGGCTACCCGGTCGCGCAGGGCCGTGTCCGCCGGATCGCCGTGCGCGTGCCACAGGGCGGTCAGCCGGTCCGCGGCCGCCGTGAAACGGCCCGGGCTGCGCAGGGTGAGCCCGCGCTCGTTGCCGGTGGTGCTCATCGCGACCCGCCAGCCCTGGCCGGGCTCGCCGATGACGTCCTCGTCGGGTACGAACACCTCGTCCAGAAAGAGTTCGGCGAAGGCGGGCTTCCCGTCGAGCCGCCCGATGGGCCGCACGGTCACGCCTTCGGCGTCCAGCGGGAACATCAGATACGTGAGCCCCCGGTGCGGCCGGTCCGCGTCCGGGTCGCTGCGGAACAGGCCGAAGGCCCGGTCGGCGAAGGCGGCCCGGGAGGACCAGGTCTTCTGGCCGCTGAGCAGCCAGCCGCCCTCGGTCCGTACAGCCGTCGACTTCAGTGACGCCAGGTCCGAGCCGGACTCCGGCTCGGACCAGGCCTGCGCCCAGATGACCTCACCGCGTGCCATCGCGGGCAGGACCCGGGCGCGCTGCTCGGCGGTGCCGTTCTCGAAGAGGGTCGGGGCCAGCAGATTGATGCCGTTCTGGCTGACCCGGCCGGGAGCCCCGGCGGCGTAGTACTCCTCCTCGAAGATCATCCAGTGCAGCAGGGAGCTCCCGCGCCCGCCGGACTCCTCGGGCCAGGAGACCACCGACCAGCGGTCGGCGGCCAGGACGGCCTCCCACTCGCGGTGCGCGGCGAAGCCCTCGGCGGTCTCCAGGGACGGCAGGGGAGTCGCCGGGACGTGGGCGGCCAGCCAGTCGCGTATCTCGGTACGGAACGCCTCGTCGGCCGCGTCGAAATCGAGGTCCATCAGCCGCCCGCCTTCTTCATCGCCCGGATGTCCATGCCGCCGAGCGCGTCCGGCGCGGTCTCGGCGTTGTGCGCGTGCGCCAGGTGGTGCAGGCCGAACACCGAGTCCATGCCGGTGTGCATGCCCTGGAGGTCCTCGGCCTGGTTGACCGCGCGCTTCGTCAGCGCGAGCCCCATGCGCGGCATCTCCGCGATCTTCAGCGCCAACTCCTCCGTACGGGACGCCAGTTCGTCCCTCGGGACGACCCGGTTGACCATGCCGACCTCGTACGCGCGCTGTGCGCTCATCCGGTCACCGGTGAAGAGGAACTCCTTGGCGATCCGTGGTGGCATCACCCACGGGTGGGCGAAGTACTCGACGCCGGGGATGCCCATCCGGACCACGGGGTCGGCGAAGAAGGCGTCCTGTGAGGCCACGATCAGGTCGCACACCCAGGCCAGCATCAGACCGCCCGCGACGCACGCGCCCTGCACTGACGCGATGACCGGCTTGGGCAGCTCCCGCCAGCGGCGGCACATGCCCAGATACACCTCGGATTCGCGCGCGAACCGGCTCTCGGCGCCCTCCTTGTCCGAGTGGTCCCACCACAGTCCCGCCCGGCGCTCGAACGGCAGATGCGCGTCCCGCTCGGGGGTTCCGATGTCGTGGCCGGCAGAGAAGTGCTTTCCCGCCCCGGCCAGCACGATCGTCTTCACCTCGCTGTCGTCGGCCGCGCGGTAGAACGCCCGGTCCAGGGCGTAGGTCATCGCGGAGTTCTGCGCGTTGCGGTAGTCGGGCCGGTTCATGGTCACCGTCGCGACCGGGCCCCGCTTCTCGTAGCGCACCGGTTCGTCATGGGCAGCAGACATCGGCCCCTCCTTCCCTAACAAGTGTTTGGTAGATTAACGTACCCCCATGAGCAGCGTCGAGGAGTTCCGCACCGAGATCCGCGGCTGGCTGGCCGCCAACCTCACCGGCGCCTTCGCGGGCCTTCGGGGCCGCGGCGGACCCGGACGGGAGCACGAGGCCTTCGCCGAACGGCTCGCCTGGGAACGGCACATGGCGGCCGAGGGCTGGACGTGTGTGGGCTGGCCCGAGGAGCACGGAGGCCGGGGCGCGACCATCGAGCAGCAGGTCGCCTTCCACGAGGAGTACGCCCTGGCCGACGCCCCCGCACGGGTCAACCACATCGGGGAGCAACTGCTCGGGCCGACCCTGGTGGCCTTCGGCACACCCGAGCAGCAGGCCCGCTTCCTGCCGCCGATCGTCGCCGTCGAGGAGCTGTGGTGCCAGGGCTACAGCGAGCCGGACGCCGGGTCCGACCTGGCGAACGTACGGACGCGGGCCGAGCGGGACGGCGAGGACTGGGTCGTCACCGGGCAGAAGACCTGGACGTCACTCGCCCACGACGCCCAGTGGTGCTTCGTCGTCGCCCGCACCGAGGCGGGCTCCACCCGCCACGCGGGCCTGTCCTATCTGCTGGTCCCGCTCGACCAGCCGGGCGTGGAGATCCGGCCGATCCAGCAGCTGACCGGAACCTCCGAGTTCAACGAGGTCTTCTTCGACGGCGCCCGCACCAGTGCGGCGCACATCGTCGGGGAACCCGGCGACGGCTGGCGGGTGGCCATGGCCACCCTCGGCTTCGAACGCGGCGTCTCCACCCTCGGCCAGCAGGTCGGCTTCCGGCGCGAACTGGAGACCCTGATCGCCCTGGCCCGGCGCAACGGCGCCGCGGACGACCCGCTGATCCGCGACCGGCTCGCCCGAGCCTGGACGGGTCTGGAGACCATCCGGTTCAACGCCCTGCGCATGCTCGACGGCGTGGCGGCAGGCGCCCCCGGCCCCGAGGCGTCCATCGGGAAGATCTTCTGGGCCACCTGGCACCGGGAACTCGGCGAACTCGCCATGAGCGTCCTGGGTGCCGGCGGCATGACCGCCCCCGAGCCGCCCTACGAACTCGACGACTGGCAGCGGCTGTTCCTCTTCTCCCGCTCCGACACCATCTACGCCGGATCCAACGAGATCCAGCGCAACATCATCGCCGAGCGTGTCCTCGGCCTGCCCAAGGAGATCCGCCCGTGACCTCGCAGCCGCCCTATGTACCGGGCCACTCCCTCCTGGCCGGACGCACCGCCGTGATCACTGCCGCCGCCGGCGCCGGGATCGGCGGAGCGACCGCCCGCAAGTTCCTGGAGGAAGGTGCCCGGATCGTCATCGGCGACGCCCACGAACGCCGCCTCAAAGAGAGCGCCGCCGCCCTCGCGGAGGAGTTCGGCGCGGACAACGTCGCCGCACTGCCCTGCGACGTCACCGACCAGCGGCAGGTCGACGCCCTGTTCGCGCTCGCCGCCGAACGCCACGACGGGCTCGACATCGTCGTCAACAACGCCGGTCTCGGCGGCACCGCCGACCTCGTCGACATGACGGACGACCAGTGGGCGAAGGTCCTCGACGTCACCCTGAACGGCACCTTCCGCTGCACCCGCGCCGCCCTGCGCCACTTCAAGGAGCGTGCCACCGGCGGCATCGTCGTCAACAACGCCTCCGTCATCGGCTGGCGCGCCCAGCGCGGCCAGGCCCACTACGCCGCCGCGAAAGCCGGAGTCATGGCCCTCACCCGGTGCGCGGCACTGGAGGCGGCCGACTTCGGCGTACGCGTCAACGCGGTCGCCCCGAGCCTGGCCATGCACCCGCACCTCGTGAAGGTCACCACTCCGGAACTGCTTGCCGAACTCACCGAACGCGAGGCATTCGGCCGGTACGCGGAGCCGTGGGAGATCGCCAACGTCATCGTCTTCCTGGCCAGCGACTACTCCTCGTACATGACGGGGGAGACCGTCTCCGTCAGCAGCCAGAGGGCGTGAAGGCGATCGCCGGCACCGCCAACGCCGACAGGCGCGCCGAACTTCTGGCGACCGCAGCCGAGGTGTTCGCCGCCCAGGGGTACAACGCCACCACCGTCCGCCGCATCGCGGACGAGGCGGGGATGCTCGCGGGCAGCCTCTACTACCACTTCGACTCCAAGGAGTCGATGCTCGACGAGATCCTCTCGGCCTTCCTGGACGAGCTGTGGACGGGCTACGACACGGTCCTGGCTGCCGGACTCGGGCCACGTGAGGCCATCGGGGCCCTCGTCACCCAGTCCTTCCGGCAGATAGACCGGCACGGGCCGGCGGTGGCCATCTACCAGCGGGAGTCCAAGCACCTCTCCGCCCAGCCGCGCTTCGCCTACCTCTCCGACACCCAGCTGAAGTTCGAGAACGCCTGGCTGCGCACGCTGGAGCGCGGCGTGGCCGAGCAGGCCTTCCGCAGCGACCTGGACGTCCGGCTGGTCTACCGCTTCGTCCGCGACACCGTCTGGGTGGCCGCCTCCTGGTACCGCCCCGGTGGCACCCACAGCCCGGAGGAGATCGCCCGCCAGTACCTGTCGATGGTCCTCGCGGGCATCACCACGAAGACCTGATCCACCCTCATATCTCTTACGAAGGAGCAGTCATGGCCGAGGCCTACATCGTCGAAGCGGTACGCACCCCGGTCGGCCGGCGCAAGGGCGGCCTGTCCGCCGTCCACCCCGCCGACCTCGGGGCCCATGTCATCAAGGCGCTGGTCGAACGCAGCGGGATCGACCCGGCCGCGGTGGAGGACGTCGTCTTCGGCTGCCTGGACACCGTCGGCCCGCAGGCCGGCGACATCGCCCGCACCGCCTGGCTCGCCGCGGGTCTCCCCGAGGAGGTGCCCGGCACCACCGTGGACCGGCAGTGCGGCTCCTCCCAGCAGGCCGTCCACTTCGCCGCCCAGGGCGTCATGTCCGGCACCCAGGACCTGGTTGTCGCCGGCGGCACCCAGAACATGTCGATGATCCCCATCGCCTACGCCAGCCGCCAGGCCGCCGAACCGCTCGGGCTGACCGAGGGCCCGTACGCCGGCTCCGAGGGGTGGCGCGCCCGCTACGGCGACGCGCCCGTCAACCAGTTCCACGGCGCCGAACTCATCGCGGAGAAGTGGGGCATCACCCGCGAGGACATGGAGCAGTTCGCCCTTCGCTCGCACCAGCGGGCCCTGCGGGCGATCGACGAGGGCCGGTTCGCCCGGGAAACCGTCGCGTACGGCGACGTGACGGTGGACGAGGGACCGCGCCGGGACACCTCACTGGAGAAGATGGCCGGCCTCAGGACCGTCGTCGAGGGCGGCCGGCTGACCGCAGGCGTCTCCTCGCAGGTCTCCGACGGCGCCTCGGCGATGCTCATCGCCTCCGAGCGGGCCGTCGCCGAGCACGGCCTCACCCCCAGGGCCCGCATCCACCACCTGTCCGTGCGCGGCGAGGACCCGATCCGCATGCTCTCGGCACCGATCCCGGCGACGGCGTACGCGCTCAAGAAAGCCGGGATGTCCATCGACGACATGGACCTGGTGGAGATCAACGAGGCGTTCGCGCCGGTCGTCCTGGCCTGGCTGAAGGAGACCGGCGCCGACCCGGACAAGGTCAACGTCAACGGCGGCGCCATCGCGCTCGGCCACCCGCTCGGCGCCACCGGCACCAAGCTGATGACGACCCTGCTGCACGAACTGGAGCGCACCGGCGGCCGCTACGGCCTCCAGACCATGTGCGAGGGCGGCGGCCAGGCAAACGTCACCATCATCGAGCGCCTCTGACGGAACCGGCAGTGATCCGGACCGGTTCCGCTCCGGCGGGGTCGGTCCGGCGCGCCGCTATCCGCGGGTGAGCGACACGAACGCCGCCCACTCGTCGCGGCCGACCCGCAGCGCGGGGCCGTCGCCTGCGGCTTTGGAGTCCCGTACGTAGACCGCGCCCCTGGTCGCGGCAACCTCTACGCAGTCACCGCCGTCGGAACCGCTGTAGCTGCTCTTGAACCAGCCCAGCTCGTCCGCGTTCCCGGTTGCCTGCTCCTTGCTCATGTCTCTCCTACCAGCCGTTCGACGAGCCGCGCAGACTCCTCGACGTTCAGCGCCTGCGATCGCAGCTTGCCATACCGCAACCCGAACGCGCTTACGTCTGCCGGAACGCTCACGATGCATCCGACACCTTGTGACTCGAAGTATCCGAGATGCTCGTGCTCCTTGGTCTGCACAGTCACGAAGGCTCCGTTCTTCCCAGGGTGGAACCCTCGCCCCGCTGGCATCACCTGAACCTCTACGTTGCGCATCCCGCTTACCTCCAGCAGTCGTTGCCATTGGCCGCGCATCACGTCCGCACCACCCACAGGGTCGCGCAACGCCTCTTCCCCGATGATGAACGACAGCTCCGCCATCGGGTCCCGCGTCAACAGCCTCTGGCGTCCCAGCCTCGCTTCCGTGTGCTGGTCCACGACCTCCTGGCTGAACGGCGGACAGTGCCCGGCGAACACCGCGCGTGCGTACGCCTCCGTCTGCAACAGCCCCGGTACCAGCAGCGGTTCGTACGAGAAGCGGCTCAGGACCTCCGCCTCGACGGCCGCGAAGTTGCGGAAGAACCGGGGGAGTTTGGCCCGGTCCACCTCGGCCTGGAGCACCTCCAGTACGCCGCCTGCGTCCAGGGCCCGCTCGGCGGCCTTGGTGAACGCCGCCTTCGCCGGGCGGCGCCCCTGCTCGACGGAGGCGACCTGTTCCAGCGAGTACCCGATGGCTTCACCCAGCGCCGGCTGGGTCAGCCCGGCCCGCTTGCGCAGATGGGCAAGGAGGGCGCCGTAGGCCACCCACACTCCCGGCAGTTCGTTGTCCTCCCTCGCCTTGGCCTTCGCCTGCGCCGCACCGCCGTTCTTCGTCTCCGGCACTGCCCTCACACCCCTCTCCGCCACCGCTTCTCCCTCCGCCCGCCCGCCACCACGGTCGTCGACATGGCTTCGACGGGGACAGGTTCAACGGGAGGGCTGTTCCCCCGGACACGGTCGCGACCCGTACAGCACCCGTACAAGACCCGTACAACTAAGCAACTGTGCCGCCTGAGATGCCCGTACCTCCCCTCCTAGTACGGCAGTTGTGCCTGGCCGTGGCCGGGCGCAGCGTCCCAGCATGGCTGCCGTGAAGCCACAGGAAGACACCCGTGAAGCCGGAACCTCGACCGGCGAATTGCGCCTTCAGCTCAGCAGCACGCCGCGCGGTGCACGGCTGGCACGCAGCCTCACCGTGCAGCAGGTCACGGAGTGGTGCGGCGCGCCGTACGACTCCGAGACCGTCCGCGCGGTCGCCCTCGTCGCGGCCGAGCTGACGTCCAACGCGATCACGCACGGTCGCCTCCCGGGCCGGGACTTCCGGCTGACCGTGCGGCTCCTGACGCGAGCTGTCCGTATCGAGGTCACCGATGCCCGCCCCGAACGTCTCCTCCCCGCCACCGCGCCGGGGCTCGCTGATCCCGAGGCGGTGACGGGGAGAGGCCTGCTGCTCGTCGAGGCGCACGCGGCTCGCTGGGGATGCGTCGTCCGTGATGCGTACACCAAGTGCGTCTGGGCGGAGGTGGCGCTGTAGGTCGTGAGGGGTGGCCGGGCGCTCGAAGATAGGCCGTGTACCGCACACCTAGACATCTGACGTCCTACCTTGAATAGAATGCGACACCATGAACACAGAACGCCCCGCCACTCTCGTAGGCGCGTATGCGGCCCTGCCCTCCCTGCGCGCCGACCAGGAACGCTTCTACGAGGGGCTCGCCGGCCGGGGGATCGCCGACGGGCTGGAGATCCCGTACCGCGACGGCCTCGGTGAGGACGTGCCTTGGCTGGCCGCGCAGATGCGCGGCCGTTTCACCCGGTCAGTGATCACACTGATCCCCGGCACGATGGTGCGCGTGGGTGCCTCGGGCACCTTCGGGCTCGCCTCCGGGGATCGCGACGGCCGGCAGGCGGCGCTCGAGTTCCTCCGCGAGGCGCGCATCGCCGCCGAGGAGTTGAACCAGCTCACGGGTGAGCAGTCGGTCTCCGTCATCCACATCCACACCGCGCCCTCGGTGACCGCTGTCCCGGAGATGTTCGCGCGTTCTCTCGACGAGATCACGGCGAGCGCACCCGCCACGGGCGACTGGTCCACCCGGCTCGTCCTGGAGCACTGCGACGCGTATGCGCCGACCGTCCCGGGCGAGAAGCGCTTCCTGCCGCTGGAGGACGAGATCCCCCTCGCGCGCGCGGGAGGGATCGGTGTCGCCATCAACTGGGGCCGTTCCGCGATCGAGGCGCAGGACTCCGCCCGGCCGCTCGCCCACATCACCCGGCTCGTCTCCGAGGGCCTGCTGAAAGGCGTCATGTTCTCCGGCGCCGGCCCTACCGCCAACGAGTACGGGGGACCGTGGGCGGACGCGCATCTGCCTCTCACCGAGGACGAGCCCACCTCCCTCATGGACGCCGACGAGGTACGCCGTTGTCTCCGTGCCGCCGAAGGCGCGATGTCCTATGCGGGAGCGAAGATCCAGGTTCCCGGCGATGCGGCGGTCGACGAGAGGCTCGCAATGCTGGGCCGAACCATGCGGCTCCTGGCCGAGCGCGGAGTCGCCCCGGCGGCCGAGCCCGCCGCGGTCACCGCGCGCCCCTGAGCTCACCGCCCGACGTCGCACGGCGAAACAGGTCGGCGACGCGCGGGCGGCCACTTCGCCGGGCCGGGACCATGAGTCCCGGGCCCGGCGAAGTGGCCGGTGCGCTGCGTCGCTTACGGCGGGCGAAGTGACCGGTGCGCTGCGTCGCGTACGGCCGTCCGTCAGTGCTTCTTGTGGCCGTTGCGCCCGGACGCCTTGACTGTCCAGGTCAGCTTCTCGGTGGCCTCGGCGCGGACCTGGGGGTCGCGGATCGACTTGCTCCGGTCCAGGGCCTCGACCGTCACGGTGTGCTTCCTGCCGTCCGCGGGAACGCCCAGCGCGGCGGGGACGACCGAGGTGAGACCTTGCGCCCGCTTGACCCGCACGCCGTCGACGTACCAGCGCAGCTCCGGCGCGGCCAGGCCGGTGAGCTCGGCCTGGTCGACCTTGATGCGACTGGTCCTGAGGACCGCGCTGCTCACGCGGACCTTGCTGCTCAGCGCGTTGGCCTCGCGGTAGAAGCCGGCGATCATGGCCTCGCGGCCGGGGAGGTTGAAGTCGTTGATGTTCAGGGCCCGCATGAGGGAGTTGGAGGTCGGGCGATAGATCCCGAACGGGTAGTAGCTGCTGCCCTCGTACGTACCGACGGTGCCGCCCGTGGGGTCGCTCTCGCCGAGCCAGCGGTACCACTTGGTCCGGTTGGCGGCCATCTGCTCCGCGGTGAACGTGCTGGAGTTGATGTCGGTCACCTCGCCGCCCGTCCACGTGCCGTAACTGTCGTACGTGTACTCGTCCGCCAGCAGGCCGACCGAGTGGGCGATCTCATGGGCGGCGATCATGCTCGACTGCGCGTTGTCCGAGGAGAGCGTCGAGACGCCGTCGAACGGGTAGCCCTCCGCCTCCAGGCCCGAGTAGCCGGCACCGCCGTACTTGGTGGAGTTGGAGATGACGATGACCAGGTCGGCTTCGGGGGCCTTGGCGGCGTAGGAGGCGACCTTGTCGATGTCGGCGCAGATGAGCCGTTCGGTCTGTGAGCACCAGAAGTAGCTGCCGAGCGCGGTGTCCTTGGTGACGTCGGCGGTGGGGTCACCCGTGATGCCGGATTCGGCGGACACCGCGTCGACGGTCCACACGTTCATCAGGCCCTGATAGCTGGAGTACGGCTCGATGTCGGTGATGGCCGCCCACTTCGTGGCAGCCGCGGTGTGGAAGGCGTCCTGCTGGTCGGCGGTGTATCCGTCGCCGACGATCACCACGTCGAGGCGGTCGGCCGAAGAGCCCGTCACGGACAGCTCGCCGACCTCCCCGTCCGTGGCCGCCTCGGCGGGTGCCGCGCTCCGGGCGGCGGAACGACCGCTCACCGTCTCCGTGTTGAGCGGGACCTTGGTTCGCCGGCCCTCGCCGCCGGGCTCGGGGAAGTACTCGACGGTGACCCGCGGTTCCTGGGTGGGCTCCGGGTCCACGGCGACCGCGGGAGTGGCGAGGGCCGCTCCCATGATCGCAGTGAGCGCGACGCCCACGGATATGGCGACTGCTCTGGATGTGCGCATGTCAACCCTCGCTCTGATGTCCAGCCCGAATGAAGTAAAGCGGCAAGGTAAATATGATTAACGTGACGCATAACCTAGGTTGGGTGGCGAGCTGTTGGCAACAGTTCCGTAGCCCCACGGCGATGGGGGAGCGCGGTCGATGGTGCCCGTGACGGCAGCCGGGGATGCAGGATGGGCCGGGGGCGACCGGTGGTCTCCCGGCTCGGCGGGCACAGTTCGCATGGAGCAGTCGGTGGCCACCGGCAGACGCGGGACGAGGGGGAGCTATGGCGGGAGCAGCGAGGACGACCGACGGTCCGGACGGGACGGTCGGGGGCGGGGCTCCCGACCGGCCGTACCCCGAACAGGCGGAGGAGCAGGACGCACCGGCTGCGATCGGCCGCCGGGTGAAGCGGCTCCGCAAGGAACGCGAACTGACGCAGCGGCAGCTCGCCGAGCCCGCGTACACCGCCGCCTACGTCTCCACCCTGGAAGCCGGCAAGGTGCGACCCTCCGAAGCCGCCATCCGGCACATCGCCGAACGGCTCGGCGTCGCCCCCGAGGAACTCGCCACGGGCAAGCCCACCCACATCGCCACAGCCCTGCGGATGGAACTGGCCGACGCCCAGCGGCTACTGGCCGTGGAGGACGCCGCCGACGCGCGAGCGGCCTATGAACAGATCCTCGGCCGGGCCGAGGAATACGGACTCACGCAGGAACGGGCGGCCGCGCTCGTCGGCCTCGGTGAATGTGCGCTGGAGACCGGCGAGCTGACCGATGCCCTGGCCCGGTTCGAGGCGGCGGAACACGTGCTGGCCGACGAACCGCTCCCCGCCCGTGCGCGGGCGGTCCGGGGCAGGTCGGTCGCCCACTTCCTGGCAGGTGAACTTCGTTACGCGTGCTACCTGTTGGACAGCGCGATCGACGAACTGAACACGTCCGGGCTGCACGACCCGGGTGCGTTGCTCCAGCTCTACACGGCCTCGATCGCCCCGTACATGGACATGGGCGCCCACGCCCGCGCCGCCCAGGCCGCCGAACTCGCCCTCGCTCTGGTGCCGCAGGTGTCCGACCCCGCCCTGGTGGCCCACATGCACCGCACGGTGGCCCGCACCCTGATCGCCGAAGGCAGGGCCGACGCCGCCCAGACGTCGTTGGCGCGGGCCACCGAGCTCTACCAGCAGTTGCAGATCCGTACCGAACTCGCTCACTGCCACTGGATGCGGGGCTATGTCTGTGCGCAGAACGACGACCTCGTGCGGGCGGAGACGGAACTGCGCACCGCGCACTCGATGCTGGTGTCCAAGCGGGCGGCCCTGTACGTCTCCCAGGTGGAGGTCGAGCTCGCCGACGTCCTGCGCAGGAGGGGGAAGTCGGCGGAGGCCGCGGAGCTCCTGGAAAGCCTGCTGGCCGGCCTCAAGGCCGGCCGCGGCGCGGTGCACGCCGGTGGCGCACACCGGCTTCTCGGGCTGATCGCCGAGGAGGCCGGAGACGTCGAGGCCGCCGAGCTGCACTACGCCACCGCGCTCTCCCTGCTCGAACAGACGGGAGCTGCCGGAGACCTCGCCGACATCTGCCGACTGCTCGGAGACCTGCTGCGCAGCGAGGGCCGGACGGAAGCGGCCCTGAACGCCTACCGGACCGGCCTCGGCCACCGCGCCGAGCCGGGCACCACCACGCTCGGCCCTGCCCCGGCCCGTCCACCGTTCGCTCCCTGGGCCTGACGTCGCGGGCCTTCCTCGATCGTGGCCATGGTGGCTGGTCTCACCCGCACGACGACATTTGTACAAGACCGACGGCAGACGGCCCCGGCATCATCCCGGCATGAGTGAATTCGACGTTGAACTCGCGCAGGGGATGCGCGTGGTCCATGACGGCCCGAGGGGGGGGCCGCCGATGTTGCTCATCCACGGATCGGGGGCCCCGGGCAGCACCTGGAACCCGATGATCCCGGCGCTGGCCGCCCACCACCACGTCATCCGGGTCGACCTCCCCGGCTGCGGCCAGTCCCCGCCCGCGGCGTCGTACGACGTGCCCGTGCAGGCGGGCGGAGTGGCGGCATTACTCGACGAACTCGGCCTTCGTCAGGTCGCCACGGTCGGGCATTCCAGCGGCGGCTACGTCGCCACCGCGCTTGCGGAAGGGCGCCCGGACCTGGTGAGGTCGATCGCGCTGGTCAGCACCGGACCGAGTCTCGACGCGCTCCTTCCGCAGCCGGCCGTCCTTCGGTTCCTGCTGGGCCCGCCCTTCGGCCGGCTCCTCTGGTCGATTCGTTCGGATGCGGTGATCCGCAGCGGGATCAGGGCGACGACCGTTCGGCCGGTGGACGTCCCGGACGACCTCGTCGCCGGGGTTCGGGGCACCACGTACCACGCCTTCAGATCGGTGAGTACTGGCCGGAGTGCCGACGCTACGGCGATCGGACCTCTGGTTCACCCCGAACGCGTTAACGTCGAGCGAACGACGTGATCGTGACGTCGTTGGCGAACGAGTTGCGATCGACCACCTTGAAAAGAGTGGGGTTGAACTCCCCGTCGAACACCGAGATCCCGGTTCCCGCGACTACGGGATAACTCTTGATGATCAGCTCGTCGATCTCCGGCAGCAGCGCGCCGGCGAGAATTCCGCCCCCGCAGAGCCAGATGTCCTGACCTTCCTCCTGCTTGAGGTCCCGGACAAGGGCGAGCGGGTCTTGTCCGACCACGGTGACCGCGGGGTCGGTGTCGGGTGCGAGCGTGCTCGACACGACGTACTGACGCAGATGAGCGTAGGGGCTGGTGAAGCCTGCCTGCAGGCCGGGGCGATAGCTGCCGAGTCCCATCAGGACGGTGTCGAAGCGCTGGTTGGGGGTGTCCGCCAGGCCGTGGGCGGCGCGCATGAAGGTGGGCACTGTCTCGGGGTAGCGGGCATTGGTCCACTCGCCATAGGCGGCGGCCTGCTTCTCGTCGCCGAGAGGGTAGAAGTCGAACTCTCCGCCGGGTCCGGCGATGTAGCCATCGATAGTGACAGCGACGTAGTACACGAGCTTCCGCATCTAGATTACTCCAACTGTAGTACTCTGCCTGAAGTGGTTTGAACGTAGTGCTGCGAATGGAGTGGTGTCAATGGTGCGCAGGAACGACGAGCGAAGGGCCGCTCTCGTTGATGCGGCGATCGAGGTGCTGGCCACGGAGGGGGCACGCGGCCTGACCTTCCGGGCCGTGGACGTTGAGGCCGCCGTGCCCGCCGGCACGGCCTCCAACTACTTCGCAAACCGCGATGACTTGCTCACCCAAACGGGCGCTCGGGTATACGAACGGCTCCAGCCCGACGAGGCGACGATCGCGCGACAGCGGGCGAGCACCCCGGACCGGACGACCTACGCGATGCTGATGCGCGAGTTGGTCGGCCGGATCAGTGCTTTTCGCAACGGCTATCTGGCGCTGCTCGAACTGCGCCTCGAAGCCATCCGGCGTCCCGAGCTACGCGCGGTGCTGACCGAGCGTGTCCGCGCCGACATCGACGCCAATGTGGCCTACCACGAGAAGTCCGGCCTGCCCGGCGATGCGACCGCAGTCCGGCTGCTGTATCTCGCTTTCAACTGGCTCATTGTCGAACAACTCACCCTGCCCGGGGTGTTCTCGGAGTCCGAGCGCGAACAACTCGTCGAGGCTGCGGTCCAACGCATCGTGGCGCCGTAACCTGTCCCGCGAAAACGGTCCTGCTCGCTCAGCGCGTTGCTCAGCCGGCGAGCCGGGTGGCGATCCCAGGGAAGCGCCGCTCGACGATCACGCCTGGGTCGGCGGCCCTCTCGCTCTGCGGGGGCGAGCGAGCCGGGCACCGTCGCGCGGATGGGCAGGTTCAGATCAAGGCGGCTCATCATGTCCAGCTCGAACCGGCCGTACGGATTCACATGGGTCCAGAACAGCGACGCCGGCGCCCTGCGGTCCGCGCCGGTGAGCTTGTCTGCCCCTTCGGATCGGTCAGGACGCCCGACGTCGCGGCCGCATGGCAGGTGAAGTCGAAGGACTCAAAGTCAGTCTCGCCGGAGCCCAGCAGAAGCTCGCCGAACTCGGCGAACGTGACCGTCGCGCCGCAACCGTGAACCTCGGCATTCCCTCATTCCGCGACATCGCCGGCCGCACCGTCACAGCCGCAGAGAACCAGACGTGATCTTCAACCACGGGCGCGGCCACCGATTCTCGAAGTTCAGCGGATTCTTGCGAGGAACCCCGGGCGTTCACGCCCGGGAGGAATCGCATCCCGTGGTTGCGACGCGGAGCGTCGCGGTGTCGTGACCGGCGGAGCCGGTGAAATCGAGTCGGCGCGGAGCGTCGGGACGGCCGGTCCGGCGGAGCCGGACGTGAAGGCTCAGCCGGGGCGCTTCTGGTTCTCGATGTACTCCTTGATCACTTCGAGTGGAGCCCCACCGGCGGAAGCGGCGAAGTAGGACGGGGACCAGAAGTGGTCGCCCCATAGGTAGCGGCGGATGTGGGCGGGGAACTCCTGGCGCAGTCGACGGGCGGAGACGCCCTTGAGGGAGCCGACCAGCCGGGACAGTGCGATCTTGGGGGGATAGTGGACCAGGAGATGGACGTGGTCGGTTTCGCCGTTGAACTCGGTCAGCTCAGCGCCGAAGTCGGTGCAGACGTCCCGCATGATCTCCTCGCATCGGACGAGGATCTCGTCGGTGAAGGGGCCGCGGCACTTCGGAGTGAAGACCAAGTGCGCATGGAGGGTGTGGACAACTGTTCTACCCCTCCTCAGATCGGGGTTTGGTTCCCATCGAGGTGACATGGACTGATTGTAGGAGTGCTAGCCTCGCCGTCATGAAGCTGGTCGTGCGGGTCAAACTCCTACCGACGCCCGTACAGGCGGCGGCACTTGAGGAAACCCTGCACGTCTGCAACGAGGCTGCTTCCTGGGCCGCGCAGGTCGCCTTCGAGAAGGGCGTGCACCGCCCCCTGGGCCTGCGCAAGCACACCTACACCGAGATCAGACAACGCTGGGGACTGGGGGCGCAGGCCGCCCAGCACGCGATCAAGAAGACCTGTGACGCCTACACCACCTTGAAGGCCAACCTCCGGGCCGGCCGGTACGGCCGGCCCGGCACCAAGCGCCACACCCGCGTCTCGGGCAAGCCGGTCACTTTCCGCAAGAACGCGGCCCAGCCTTACGACGACCGCATGCTGTCCTGGCAGCACCAGGCCCGCACGGTCTCCATCTGGACCACGGCGGGCCGGTTGAAGGGCATGGCGTTCACCGGGCAGGCAGAGCAGCTGGCTGTGCTGGCCGGACACCGCCACGGCGAGTCCGACCTGGTCCGCCAGGGCGGGAAGTGGTTCCTGATCGCGACCTGCGAGATCCCCGAGAAGACCCTCAACGCTCACCCGGTGGGCTTCGTCGGGGTCGACCTGGGGATCGTGAACATCGCCGCCACCTGTGACGGCGAGCGCCACTGCGGGCGCCGGATCAACCGCAAGCGTACGAACGACCGGGCGCTGCGCTCCAAGCTCCAGAAGAAGGGCACGAAGTCCGCGAAGCGGCGGGCGAAGAAGTACGCGGGCAAGGAAGCCCGCCGCAACAAGGACATCAACCACAAGATTTCGAAGCGGATCGTGGCGGAGGCTGAACGCACCGGTCGTGGGATCGCCCTGGAAGAACTGACGGGTATCCGCGAGCGGGCACGGCTGAGAAAGCCCCAACGCACCACGCTCCACTCCTGGCCCTTCGCCCAGCTCGGCTCGTTCATCGCCTACAAGGCGAAGAAGGCCGGAGTGCCGGTGATCTACATCGACCCGGCGTACACCAGCCAGGAATGCTCCCAGTGCCACCACACCGCACGCACCAACCGGCCTACCCAGGCCCGCTTCGCGTGCAAGGCCTGCGGCTTCATCGAGCACGCGGACCACAACTCGTCCCACAACATCACCCGAAGAGGGTGGATGGCATGGGTCTGCGGGGCCCAGTCAACGGCCCCAGCCCTCACACTCATTGCGTGAGAGCCGGACGCAGCCGGGACCCATCACAGCCAGTGATGACCCGAGCAGCAAGCCCGGGACGCCAGTCCCGGGTAGTTGACAGAACACGTCAACACTCTGCTGCTTGCACGTTCAGAAACTTTGCACGTGGCGCACTGCCGATGCTCGTCGGCCGCCTGCGCCCCGTTCCCGAGCAGTCTTTCCCCCGCCCCCCAACCGCTGTGGGGAGCCGTCGTCACACATGGCCGACAGCTGACCACCCGGTCCTGTCCCGGGCCCGACTCACGCGGACCAGCCGGACGGAATCTCCGCGTTCACGGCCTCGACGACGTCCCGCAGTTGGGAGCGCACGGTGATGCCCAGTTTGGGGAACGCCCGGTACAGGTGGGACCCGACGGTGCGGGGAGAGAGGAACAGCTTCTCCGCCACCTCGCGGTTCGTGAGTCCCAGAGCCGCGAGCCGTACGATCTGCTGCTGCTGCGGCGTGAGATCCGCGAATGCGTCCGGTTCCGCCGTACCGCTGTGGGCTCCGGCAGCCCTGAGCTCGGTCTGGGCGCGCACCACCCAGGGCTGCGCACCCAGCCGACGGAAGACGGCCTCGGCCTCGACCAGTGCAGGACGCGCCTCGGCGATGCGACGGCGGCGGCGAAGCCACTCTCCGTACGCCAGAAGCGCCTGGGCCCGCTCCATGGGCCTCCGGGCGAGCGCCGGAGTCGCCAGGGCCTGCGTGAAATGGCTCTCGGCCTCGTCGGGAGTGGCGAGGAGCGCCCGGCTCAGGTGGACCAGGGCGGTCCTTCGCGGTGCGAGGTGGCCTGCGTTCTTGAGGGATCGTCCGGTCGCATCCACGACGTGAGCGGCCTCTTCGTGTCGGCCGGAGCGCGCCGCTGCCGACACGAGTTCCGGCAGCGCCGGATAGGAGAGGTGGTAGTGCACGGGGTTGCCCTGACCGTCGAAGAGGGCGCGGTAGTGCAGGTACGCCGTTTCGTGATCCCCCTCAGCAGCCGCTGCGGTTCCCAGCGCACGATGGGCGATGACCAGGACCGACCGGCTTTCCAGGGGGTCGATGAGCGACAGGGCCTGCCGGGCCTGTGTACGCGCTCCTGCCGTGTCGCCCCGCAGCGCGCGCAGCAGAGCATCGGTGGACGCGGCGCAGGCGGCTGCATGGTCGAGACCGGCGGAGGTCGCGACGGCTGAGAGCTCGGCGCACGCCGTCTGTGCTCTGGCCCACCTTCCGTGCTCCAGGTAGGCCTGAGCGGCGACTCCGCCCAGACCGTCGGGGAGCGGCCCCTTGGATGCCCAGGTGGTGAAGGCGGCGTCGAAGGTGCGTACGGCCAGATCCGTCTCGTCGAGCAGCCAGGCGGCGATGGCGAGCAGTGTCAGGGTCTCCGGCTGGTCCCCCACCGCCGCCAGCAGCGCGGGCAGCCGCCCCGGCAGATCCCGGTCGGCGGCCTCGGGACGCGCGACGGTTCCGGCCCACTCCTCCAGGAGCGATTCCCGGTTGCCGAGCGCTTGGGGCGGAGCCGCAGGCGAGGAGGGCAGAAGGCGTTCGATCTCCTGCAGTTGGGACGGGTCGCCCGAGTAGAAGCGGACCACGGCGGCCGCTGCCAAGGCTTCCATCGCGGCTGCGGGCGCGGTGTCCGCCAGAGCTGTGGCCAGACGCATCAGCTGTCCGAACGCGGCGCTGTGCGAAGTGGTCAGCGTCATGAGCCGTCCCACCTGCAGGGCTGCGAGCGCCGCGGCCGTCGGGTCGTCCGTGCCGGCGCGGGTGCGGGCAGCCAGTCGTTCGACCGTATCGAGCCGGCCCGTCAGGACCGCCGTGCTGGTGGCGGCGGCCAGCAGCCGCGTGCTGTCATCTCGGTCGGGATGCAGGTCTGCGGCACGTTCCAGCATGTGAGCGGCGGCTGCGTATCCGCTGCGGTGACGCGCGCGGTCAGCGCTGCGCTCCAGCTCGGCCGATACATGTGCGCTCAGGCCGGAAGTGGCGGCGGCGAGGTGCCAGGCGTACCGGTCGGGATCCGGCCCCTGGAACAGCTCGGCCAGCTCCAGGTGGGCGGTACGGCGCTCCTCGGCCGGGGCGGCCTGGTAGATCGCGCTGCGTGACAGGGCGTGGCTGCAGCGCAGCCGTCCCCCGGTCCGGCGGACGAGTCCGGCCTCCTCGGCCGCCACCCACACAGGGTCGCCGATGTCCGGTAGCCAGGACAACACCGAGTGCGGAGGATCCTCGGTGTCCGCCGTGGCCAGGCGCACCACCGCGCGACGGGTCTCGGTCGGCAATGCTGTCAGCCGGTTCGCGTAGACCCGCTCCAGTCTGTCGGTGACCGGGAGTGGGCCCTCGGTGTCACGGATCGTGTGCGCTCGTTCCATGGCGGCTCTCGCCAGTTCCACCAAGGCCAGGGGATTACCTTCCGCCTGGTCGAGGATCCGCTCCCGGGTGAGCCCTTCCGGTACCTGCGGCTGCTGGTCGAGCAATCTGTTCGCCGTGTCCCGGTCGAGTGGGCCCAGGTCGATGATCCGCTGCCTTGCGGCGAGAGTCGACAGCACACCGTCGCGGGTGGCGAACAGCATCGTCACCGGCTCGTCAGCCAGCCGGCGGGCAACGAAGGAGAGAACGTCCAGCGAGGCCCGGTCGGCCCACTGGGCGTCATCCACGACCAGCAGGAGGGGCCGTTCGACGGCGAGGTCCGACAGCAGTGTGAGAACACCTATGCCGATGAGCATCGGATCCGGTGCGTCGCTCTGTTCGGCCTGGCCGAACGCGGTGTGCAGAGCGCTCCGCTGCCTGGGGGGCAGCATGTCGATGTCACGGCGGACCGGCCGCAGGAGCTGGTGCAGGCCCGAGAACGGCAGGTCGGTCTCGGACTGACTGCTGTCGGCTCGCAGAACCCGGCCACCCTCCGCGCCGAAGCGGCGTGCGAATCGTTCCGTCAGCGTGGTCTTGCCCGATCCAGGGGGTCCCGCAACCGTCAGGAGCCCGCCCGTCTGTCCTGCCGCGTCGACAGCCGCGAGAAGCTCGTCCAGTTCCGCTTGCCTGACAACGGACCCTGAGCCTCCGTCGGCGGCGGTGTCTGCCGCGTGCTCGTCCACCGGTTCTCCAGACGTTCCGGGATTCTCCCGGACCGGGTGACTCCGGTGACCGCATCCCGCATACCGACGTTACCAGGGCGTTCCCGGCATACGGCCGCTGGTGGCCGGGGTGCAGTCATGTGACGGATGGCGCGCGAACGACCGGCGCCGGGCACCCGGGCCACACGAAGTTGCGCAGGGGGCTCAAGGGCGCTTCGGACGCGCGGCCCTCGCCCGACTCCCTGACCACCACCACCGGCCAGGGACAAGTGCAGTCACCTGTCCGATACCGCCGAGGCCACGCTCGATCGCAAGCTGGAAAACGTCCGACACCTCAGAATCCGACACCTCAGAAGGAGAAACATGACCACCCTTTCGTCCCATGAATCCGCGAACAGCCGGAGCGCGACGCCGGACGGCGATCGGACGCCGACGGTCAGCACCATCGAACTCGGCGATGTGGAGATCCACCGCGTCATCGAGTACTCCGACACGACGCCCATGACGACGGATGTCTTCTTCCCCAACAGCAAGCCCGAGGAGTGGCAGCGTCACACCGAGCTGCTCGCACCCCACCACTGGGAGCCTGAGAGCGACCTCACCCGCGCCGCCACCCAGTCCTGGGTGCTGCGCAGCGAGGGCAAGATCATCCTCATCGACACGGGGGCCGGCAACGACAAGTACCGCCCCCTGCAGCCCATCTGGTCCTACTTGAACACCGACTACCTGGCGAACCTCGCCGCTGTCGGTGTGCGGCCCGAAGACGTGGACATCGTCATCAACACCCACCTGCACGACGACCACGTCGGCTGGAACACCCGGCTCGAGGGCAGGGACTGGGTGCCCACCTTCCCCAACGCCACCTACCTGATGCCGCAGCGAGACTTCGAGTACTGGAAGCCGGAGAACCTCCACAACACCGTCTTCGGGCGGGGCAACCAGAACGTCTACGAGGACAGCATCGACCCCGTCGTAGAGGCAGGGCTGGTGAAGGTCTGGGACGAGTCGTACACCATCGACTCCAACCTCCGTCTGGAGCTGGCTCCTGGCCACACCCCCGGCGCGTCGATCATCCACCTGGAGTCCGCGGGCGACCGTGCCATCTTCGCCGGTGACCTGCTGCACGGCGCGATCCAGGTCCACGAGCCGCACATCAACAGCTGCTTCGAGGAGGACGAGGACGGTGCCCGCGCCAGCCGTGCGCGCATGTTCGCCCACGCGGCCGACACCAATGCACTTGTGCTCCCTGCGCACCTCCCCGGCCACGGCGCCTTCGAGCTGCGTCGCCGTGGTTCCGGCTTCGAACTCAGCAACTGGGCTCCGTTCTCCCGAACCTGATCACCCCGTACGACCCGCAAGGAGACGCCGGCCCGCGCACTCCCCTCCTCCGAGCACGCCGGCCGGCTCGGCGCGGCCACCGACGCCCCTCTCTCCCGCACCGACCAGCAAGGAAAGACCGATGCCCCATCGCGAACTCGTCGTACGGACTGCGCAAGGAGCGGTCCGCGGCAGACAGCTCGATGACCACTCCGTATTTCTCGGTATCCCCTATGCCGCGCCTCCGGTCGGCGCGGGCCGTTTCGCGGCTCCGCGGCCGCACGCTCCGTGGGAGGGAGTACGGGATGCCACCGAGCCAGGCCCGACCGCTCCGCAAGGCCCACGCCGTTTCGGCTCAATGGACATGGCGGCCTACTTCGGGCCCGGATGGGTGCGGGGGGCGGACTACCTCACGGTCAACGTCTGGACCCCAGGGAGCACACGGCCCGGCGCGCCGGTCATGGTGTTCGTACACGGCGGGGGGTTCGTCGCCGGCTCCAACCGGTCGTCCCTGTACGACGGCAGCCGCTTCGCCCGTGACGGCGTCGTCCTCGTCACGGTGAACTACCGGCTCGGTATCCCCGGGTTCCTCGACCTGCCCGGAGCGCCCCGCAACCGGGGTCTGCTCGACGTGCTCGAAGCCCTGCGCTGGGTGCGGCAGAACATCGGCGTCTTCGGCGGGGATCCCGAGAACGTCACTCTGTTCGGCCAGTCGGCCGGTGCCACCATGACGGGTGCGATCCTGGCCGATCCTGCGGCGGAAGGTCTCGTCAAGCGCTCGATCATCCAGAGCGGAAGCGGGCGTGGTGCCTTCACGAGCGAGCAGGCCTCACGTGTGACGACCGCCGCAGCCGAAGCCCTGGGCGTCGCGCCGCACTCCGAGGCTTTCGCGGAGGTCTCCGACGAGCGCCTCGTCGAGGTCATGTCCGACCTGTCGGGGATCGACCTTCGGACGATGACCGACAGCGACCCACTCCTCGGGCTGAGCCCGTTCAGCATCGTCCTCGCCAGGCAACCCGCCGACGTCGTCGCCGACGGTCAGGGCGCGGACGTGGACCTGCTGATCGGCACGAACGCGGAGGAGGGGCACCTCTACCTGGCTCCGTTCGGCACACTCAGCACGTCGACAACGGCCGACGCGGAGGCTACCGCCGCTCTCTTCCACCCTGACCCCGCCGGCTGCGCCCGGACATTTCGCCGCAGCCGCCCCCGAGCCACAAGCGGCGAACTGCGCTCCGCCCTCATGTCCGAGGCACTGTTCGTCGCCGGAAGCCGCAGCCTCGCAGACGCCCATGCCGCACACCCGGGCTCCCGCACCTTCCGCTACGAGTTCGCCTGGCGTTCGCCCGCTCTGGGAGGTGAACTGGGAGCAGCGCACACCGTCGAGTTGCCGTTCGTCTTCGACGTGACCGACCAGCCTGATCTGCAAGGCCCTGATTCTCTTCTCGGTTCCGGAAAGCCACCGGCCGAACTCGCCGCCCGCATGCACACGGCTTGGATCAGCTTCGCAGCGACCGGAAACCCTGGCTGGACACCATACGACCGTCCGCACCGGCAGATCATGCGTATCGCCGAGACCTGGGAAGTCGGCCAGGAACAGCGACCGGAGCACAGTCCGGCCGCCAGTTGACGGTCGTGACGGGCCCGCCCGCACCGACGGCGTGAGCGGGCCCCGGGGGCACGCGGATCACCGCCTCCCCACATCAACCGAGAGGACGACGTGAGCGAGCGGGTCAAGGACGTGCAACGGGTTCTCAGGGTGCGCCAGGACCAAGTGATCGATGCCGTCTGCGCCTTGACCTGGTACGCGCCTCCGGACGAACAAGGCGCCGGGCGTGACCTCTACCAGCAGGTCCTTGACACGGTCGCACATCTGCCTGAGCAGGCCGTGGAACCTGGCGACATCAGTGCCGCCCTCGACGTACGTGCGGGAGTTCTGGACGCCGCCGTCCCCTGGCGGGCGGACATGGCAGCCGAATGCATCGAGAGGCTGGTGGACGGCCTGGGCATCGACTGCCTGGCGTACCTGGCGCACAGCACAGCTCTCACTCGCTCCCACCTGGCAGCCGGTGCGGTGACGGCCGTGCGCGACGACTCCCCGGCCAGTGGGACAGCATGCGCAACCCGGACGACCGCAGTGGCCGCACAGACGGTGGTGGACGAGATCGTCACCCTGCCGCCAGGCCGCTGGGGTCGCTGCCCGGGGCAGGCGGTGCGCGCTTCGTTGTACCGCTGTCTCGCGGATTTCGCCGACGCCTTCCTGGACGTCTCGGAATCGACGCCGGCACCTGTGCGGTGGCAGAGCATCGACCCCCGCGGGCCGCAGACGGGGCACATACGCCTCACGGCCACCCGAACCCTCCGCCTGGAGGTCACTCAGGACGCCCGACGACTGCCGCAGCGCCCCGCCCTGGGAGCCCGACCGGGACCACCGTTCGCCGTCTGGCAGTGGAGGACCGCTGTCGACGATCCGTCGGGGCTCACCCTGGCGCAGGGCTGCGACCTGCCGTCCGCGCCGGCTGCGCGGCACGCCGCCGAGTGCGCTGTCTCCGCGATCGCGAGCCGCCTCCGGGAAACCGAAGACTGACGCGGTCCTTCATTCCGCCCACCTTCCTCGCACTCCCGCCGGAGTCGGCGCGGTCGCCGGCGGCCTCCTCGTCGGCCTCCAGGGGGGGTGTTCCTGGAGAGATGTGCGGCTTCCGGGCACATCAGGAAGTTCACGGTGCGCACCGCATCGTCGATGAGGCCAGGGTGTGTGCGGCGCACGGCCGCGTCGACCGTCGTCTCCATCCGATTCCAGTCGCGTTTGTCCGTGGCGCGCTTTCCCCGTCGCGGATCGCGGCCGATCCGCATCCCGGCGCACGCCTGTTCGGCGGTGGCGATCACGCGCAGGACCTCGGACAGCAGCGCAGGGTCGACGGCATCGGGCATCCGCCTCGGAACCGTCCCGCCGTGCAAGTACTGGCCCGTGTACCTCAGGATCGCGGCGTCGAGCGGACCGAGCACTGCTCCGTGCTCGGCGCGACGGCGGTTCGCGTGGTACTCCTGAACTCGTTTCCGGTTGGCCGTCTCTGTCGCCGCGCGCATCGCCGCGCAGACCTGACCGCGCTCGAGCAGATCGATGTCAGCTCCATGGGTGATGAGCCGATCCCTGTCCCACCGGATGCGCTGGAAGAGCGCGTCGACGTCTGCGGGCGCGGAGAGGAGGATCGGGTCCAGGAGCGCGATGGCAGCGTTCTCGTCGAGCGGGCCCCGGGTTCCGGCGGCGGTGCACAGCGGAAGGACCGCACTCAAAGGACCGCACTCGACAGCAGCAGGTGTCTGGCCAGGTCCTCCCGGATCACCGCAAGATGGGCTTCCCGGATCGGGAACGTGAACGTCCGGGGGTCATGGTCGGCGTCGGCCCCGGCACCGAGTGTCAGCTTCAACTCACCGTCCTCGCGGATCACGTTCGGGATCCAGACGTTGCTGCGTGTGAATACGGTGTCCCTCGTGGACTCAGTCTTCCCCATCGGACGAGAACGGCGAGTCCTGCCCGTACTGATCCGACCGGCCGCGTTCGTGTGCGCCCGCGAGACCGGGACTGGTCCGTCGTTTCGATCCGGGCGATCACACCTTGACCGGGCGTGAGGGCCAGGCTTTGGCCCGCCGGTTCGTCTTCGATGGTGTAGGTGTCGGAATCTCGATCCCGGAGGAATGCGGAGAATGCTACGTAGGCTCCCGAGGGTCGGCCACGGAGACTTGATGGTCGTTGCCGTCACCGACAACGAAGACGAACTGTTTCGGCCCGGGGATGTAAGGGTGGGCCGTATGCGTTCTTCGCTCCAATGTGCCAATTCCATCGGCGTAGTCGAATCGGAGTGGACGGACCTGCCGTACACCGCGGGCGAATTCCCGGAAGAACTGGCAGATCCGTGAGCCGACCGACGCGAGTTACTCACCCGACGGCGAGCGCGATGCCGAGGACGTCGAACGATCCCACGCCCCGTGTGCCGCGTACTCCGAGCCCCGGCCCCGTTCTCTTGCGTCAGGTCATCCCGTCGCTGAAGGTGATCACTCATGTGGGTGAGTACGTGTACTCAGGCGGGCGCGTGGTGCCTGCCGGAAACTCTGCGCATGACACATCTCCGCGCTTCCATCAGCGCATTCACCCAACCCCGGCGCGGCCTCACGGCTGTCGTGCTCGGCGCTCTGGCGCTTACCGGCTGCGCAACTGAGCCAGGTCACAGGGGCTCACAGGCCGAGTTGGCCAGCAGCGTCGTCACCAAGGCGAGTCCCACGCAGCCGTCACCCGAGCAAGCGGAGTTCGCGGCGATGCTCGGCGTGCTCGCACAGGGTTGTCCTGCGGCAGGCGGTGCCCCGGTGGCACTCGGTGACACGAAGCCGAACGACGCGGAGCCGGCGCGAAGCCTTGCCCCTGGGGAGACTCCTCCGACCGACCCGATCGAGCCCGGCGCCGCCACGGGCCCCGCGACGGAGTTGGACGCCCACGATTGGTGCATGAGCGCTCGCCATCAGGAGCACATCGCGCAGGCGCTGCTGAAGGTCGCGGAGCCCACCCCCGCCAAGGTCCGCAGGACCCTGAACAGCCTCGGCTACCCCGACGAACGCATTCACGTCCTCAAGCAGGACGGCAAGAGCACACGCTTCCACCTCGACCTGCGCGAGAACGGCGGCAAGTTGTGCGAGGCGGGTCTGGCGGCGGGCGAGACAACGGAGGTCTACACGTGTGCAGCCCTCGCCGCAGGGCCGTTCACCGTCAAGACGGAAGAGCAACCGTAACGCTGGGCCCCTTCAGCGGGTGACGGCGTCGCAGGGTGTGGTGACGGCCGGCTTCACGCCGGGCGTCGCGCGCAGAACCCCCAGGGCCGCAGCGCGCCCTGGGGCACCCCGACATGCGAGCTCACCGGTCCCAAGGCCGTAAGGGGGCGGCCCGTGGATCCGGGCCGCCCCCTCCGCCTGCCTGCACCAGGAGCGTCAGCCCGCTCCCGGCAAGGATTTCAGTGCCGCGCGCGCCTCGTCCATGATCCGCTCGACGAGCTCCGAACAGGACGGCAGATCCTCGATCAGGCCCGCCACCTGCCCCGAGGCCATGACCCCGATGTCCGTACGTCCCTCGACCAGCGAGGCCTTCAGCAGCATCGGTGTGTTGGCGGCCAGCAGCACCTGGCTCCAGGTCAGTTCCTTGCCGTGCTTCATCGCCAGCCCGTCGCGGACCAGTTCGGGCCAGCTCGCACCGGACTCCTTCCGGAAGGCAGAGGCGTGCCGCAGCGCCCGCAGCAACGAGGTGGCGCGGCCGGAACGCTCCAGTGAGTCGACCATGGCGGTACGCAGCATGCGGTGCGGCAGACCGTCCACCCGGTCCGTCACCGTGACGTCCTTGACGGTGGCGGCCAGGTACTTCGCCTTCACCGCGTCGGGGACGGTGCTGTCCGAGGTGAGCAGGAAGCGCGTGCCCATGCCGATCCCGGCCGCCCCGTAGGCGAGCGCCGCGACCAGGCCGCGGCCGTCGTGGAAGCCGCCCGCCGCGATCACCGGGATGCCGACGGCGTCCACCACCTGGGGGAGCAGCACGGTGGTGGCCACGTCGCCCGTGTGGCCGCCGCCCTCACCGCCCTGCACCATCACCGCGTCGGCTCCCCACGCGGCGACCTTCTCCGCGTGCCGTCGGGCGCCGATGGAGGGGATGACGACCACACCTGCGTCCTTGAGCCGGGCGATCAGGTCCTTGGAGGGGGCGAGCGCGAAGGAGGCGACCTTGACCCCCTCCTCGATGATGATCCGGACCCGCTCGCCCGCATCGCCCGCGTCCGCCCGGAGGTTGACGCCGAACGGCGCGTCCGTACGGGACTTGACCTCGCGGATCGCGGCGCGGAGCTGCTCGACCGTCATCGTCGCGGAGGCCAGGATGCCGAGCGCGCCCGCGTTCGCGGAGGCCGACACCAGCCGGGGGCCGGCCACCCAGCCCATGCCGGTCTGCACGATCGGATACCGCACACCGGTCAGCTCGGTGAGCGCGGTCGGGAACGGCACGGGCCCGGTCACGCCGGGACCTCGCGGTCGCGGAGCCCCTTGGGGTCGATGACCTCACGGATCAGGTGGAGTTCGGCCTCCGTGGGCTCCCGGGTGAACGGCACCTCGTCGGGGACGGTCAGGGCGAACCCGGTGGCCGCGGTGACCTGTTCGAGGCTCACGCCGGGGTGCAGGGAGCGCAGCCGCATCGTGCGGTCGGGGGTCTCGAAGTCGAAGACGCCGAGATTGCTGACGACTTCGGGGATGCGGTGATAGCGGGTCGCGGAAGGGCCGGCCGCCGCCGCGCGGTCGTAGCCGACGCCGCTGACCATGTCGACGTGTTCCACGAACACCCGGGGCGAGTGCTTCGGAACCCAGTAACTCGTCGGGTTGTTCAGGGTGTTGACCGGTGCGCCGCGCACCCCGAGCAGCTGGCGCGTGGGCCTGGCCCAGTCACCGATGCAGGAGATGTTCTGGTTGCCGTGCCGGTCGATCTGGCTGGCGCCCATCATCACGTGCCGGCGGCCCGTGGCGGTGAGCGTCAGGTGCTGGCGGAACGGCAGCCAGCCCTCGATGCTCCCCGGCTTCACTCCCACGGCCGGGGTGTCGGCCATCATCAGCGCCTCCCCGTCGGTCAGCAGCAGGTCGGGGGAGAAGGTCAGCCTCGCCAGGCGTGCGCCGATGGCGGGGATGGTGCCCATGGGGCTGGCGAGGATCTCGCCCGCGTCCCGCCAGGCCTCGGCGCAGGCCACCACGCAGTACTCGGCGCGGCTCGCCGCCTGGATGCCGGTGGTCTCGGTGCCGCTCATGCTTCCTCCTGGTGGAACGCGGTGACGGCGGCCTGGTAGGCGGCCTCGTCCCCGGACAGGAACCGTTCGACGAAGGCGGGCCAGGCCTCGGGGTCGCGGGCGGCCTTGACGTAGGCGCGCTGGAAGGCCTCGTCCCGGTCGTGGTCGGGCACGCAGGAGGTGAAGTGCGCGCCGTTGGGCGTCTCGACGACCCCGTCCACGAACATGCGCTTGATCAGCAGCGTCTGCGGGCCGTGCTCCTTCAGCAGGTCCGCCGTCTCCACGATCCGCTCGCAGGAGACGAAACCCTGGTCGGCTGCTTCGCAGAACAGGTCGTCGAAGTACGGGTCGGGGCCCAGGTACTGGCCGTTGCCCTGCGCGTCGGAACGGTTGAGGTGGACCAGAGCCGCGTCCAGCCGCAGCGCCGGGGCCGCGACCAGCTTCTCCCCGTCCTCGTACGGTGAAGTGACCGTACGCAGAGCGGGGTTGACCTCCATCAGGTCCGAGCCCATGCCGGCGCGCACCGGCATGAACGGCAGCCGCTGCGCGCCCGCCGTCAGGCCCCACATCATCATCGCCTCGTCCATCTCGACCATCTCGAAGGCGCCGCGCTGCCGGGCCGCCGTGAAGTGCGGCTCCAGCGGTATCGAGTCGAGCGTCCCGAAGGCCGCGACCAGCTTGCGGATCTTTCCGGCCGCCGCGAGCAGACCGACGTCGGGGCCGCCGTACGACACCACGGTCAGGTCGGTGAGGTCGGAGCGCAGCAGCGCCCGCACCAGAGCCATCGGCTTGCGGCGCGAACCCCAGCCACCGATGCCGATCGTCATGCCGCTCTCCAGCCGGCCGACGACATCGTCGGCCGTCATCGTCTTGTCCTGTGTCACGTCTGCTGCTCCTTGTCCGTGCCGAAGGTGTCGCGCACACGGTCGGCGACGCCACTGAGGTTGGCCTCGAAGGTGAAGCCCTGCTCGAAGCGGTAGCTGCGGCGTACGTCGACGGGGTCGATGCCGTTGATGGCGGCCTTGGCCAGCCGGATCAGATAGCCGTCCTTCGCGGCGATCTCCCCGGCCAGTTCCAGGGCGGCCCCGGCCAGCTGCTCACGCGGCACGACCCTGAACACCGAGCCGTGCCGGTGCAGTTCCTCCGCCGTCACGGTGCGCGAGGTGTAGTACAGGGTCCGCATCAGGTGCTGGGGCACCAGCCGTGCCAGGTGTGTGGCCGCGCCGAGCGCGCCGCGGTCCAGCTCCGGCAGGCCGAAGGTCGCGTCGTCGGCCGCCACGATCACGTCCGCGTTGCCCACCAGACCGATGCCGCCGCCCAGGCAGAAGCCGTGCACGGCGGCGACGACCGGGACCTCGCACTCGTAGACCGCCGCGAACGCCTCGAAGCAGCCCCGGTTGGCGCCGATCAGTGCCTCGGGTCCGGTCGCGCGCTGCATCTCCTTGATGTCCACGCCCGCGTTGAAGCCGCGCCCTTCGGCGGTGAGCACCACGCAGCGGATGGCCGGGTCGGCCCCGGCGGCGCGTACCGCCGTGGCCAGGTCGTACCAGCCCTGCACGGGCAGGGCGTTGACCGGAGGGAAGTCCACGGTGACGACGGCGACGCCCTCACGTGGGACGGAGGTGGAGACACCCATGAGCAGATCAGCTACCTTTCCACCAAACGTTTGTTAGGCCCAAAAGGTAGCAGCGATACGAACGCCGCGGGAGGGTGTCATGCCACTCAGTGGTACCGGCACCCTGTTCCCCGCCGATCGCCCGTCGCAGCTTGCTCGTCGCCCATCGAAAGGACACTCGTCATGACCTCACCGACCGCCCTGTGCGCCGGACGCGTCGCCGTCGTCACCGGCGCCGGCCGTGGACTCGGCCGCGCCCATGCCCTGGCCCTGGCCGCCGAGGGTGCGAAAGTCGTCGTCAACGACCTGGGTGTGGGCCTCGACGGCTCCGGCTCGGGTACCGGGCCTGCCCAGCAGGTCGTGAAGGAGATCCGCGCGGCCGGGGGCGAGGCGGTCGCCCACAACGGCGACATCGCCACCTCCGAGGGCGCGGCCTCTCTCGTCGCCGCCGCGCTCGACTCCTTCGGCAGGCTCGACACGCTCGTCAGCAATGCCGGATTCCTCCGCGACCGGATGCTGGTCAACCTGGACGAGGACGACTGGGACGCGGTGATGCGCGTCCACCTCAAGGGGCACTTCCTGCCGCTCAAGCACGCGGCGGCGCACTGGCGTGCCGAGGCGAAGGCCGGCCGGAAACCGGAGGCCCGGGTCATCCACACGAGTTCCGGTGCCGGGCTGCTGGGCAGTGTCGGCCAGGGCAACTACGCGGCCGCCAAGGCGGGCATCGTCGGGCTGACCCTGGTGGCCGCCGCCGAGATGGGCCGTTACGGGGTCCAGGTCAACGCGATCGCCCCGGCCGCCCGGACCCGGATGACCGAGGCGACGTTCGCCGAGACGATGGCCGCCCCGGGAGAGGGGGCCTTCGACGCGATGGCCCCGGAGAACGTCTCGCCGCTCGTCGTCTGGCTGGGCTCCGCCGCGTCCGCCGGAGTGAGCGGCCGGGTCTTCGAGACCGAGGCCGGACGCATCACCGTGATGGAGGGCTGGCGGCCTGGCCCCACCGCCGACAAGGGCGCCCGCTGGACCCCGGCCGAGGCCGGGGAGGCCGTCACCGGTCTGCTGGCCGCGGCCGAGACCCCGCAGCCGGTGTACGGCGCCTCCTGACACGCCGCGGCGCGGGGTGGTGATCAAACGTCACCACCCCGTGCAGGCAGGGTCGTTCAGGTGGTGGGCGGCTCGCCCCGAACCCCGGCCACCAGCAGTGCGGGGGACTCCGTGCGGCCGTCCAGGATGCGATTGGTCCGGGTGACGACCTGCCATCCGGAGGCCGTGCGGCGCAGCAGCCAGTGGTTCGCCGTCGCCCGGCGCACCACGTACCGGCCCGACTCGTGCACCACCATCAGTGAGTGGCACACCGCCACGGCCCCGTCGCCGTCCACCGTGATGTGCGGCGGTCCCACGACGTGGGCGCAGCCCTGCCGGATCCAGCCCTGGTGTGCGGGGGAGCGGACCATCTCACGGATCCGCTCCCGGCCCGCGAGGAAGATCTCGTCGATGTCGTACACCCCGTCCGGCGCCCAGAGCGCGGCGACGCCGTCCGCGTCGCCTCCGTCCACCAGCGGCCCGTACGAGGCCATCGTGCGCGCGATGTCGCGCTCGTCCTCCAGCGCCCTGAGCCGCACCTCGAGCGCGGCGATCCGGTCCTCGCCACTCATGCCCGTGCCTCCGCGGCCGTCCTGAGGCCCGCGAGCGCGGCGAGGGCCTCCAGCTGTTCGACGTAATGGCTGGCCGACCCGGCCGTCAGTGATGCGCTGACCAGGGTGGCTCCGGCCTCGGACACCTTCCGCAACGCCGCGGACGTGCCGTCCGGATCCCCTGAAGGATCGAGCGGGCGGCCCGCGCTCAGCACCACCTCGAAGCCGTCGGGCAGCGCGGCCGCCCCGAGCATCTCGCGCAGCCGGTCGAGCGGCAGCCCGAACGGCACCCAGCCGTCCCCGTACGCCACCGCCCGGCGCAGCGAACGCGGGGTGCGGCCACCGATCCACAGCGGTACCCGGTCCTGCACGGCGTGCGGCTCCACCACGAGCCCCCCGTAGTCGAAGTGCTCGCCGTGGTAGGCGGGTTCGCGCCGGGACAGGGACGCCCGCAGGGCCGCGAGGGCGTCGTCGGCGATCGCGCCCCGGCCCTCGAAGGCGGCGCCGAGCAGCCGGAACTCCTCCTCCAGGCTGCCCACACCGAGACCCAGGACGACCCGCCCGCCCGAGATGCGGTCCAGGGTTCCGTAGCGCTTCGCTATCTCCAGCGGATGGTGGTAACCGAGCACCAGGACCTGGGTGGCGAACCGGATCCGGGTGGTCCGGGCCGCGAGGTATCCGAAGGTGGACAGCGGATCCCAGTACGTGCCGCCGCGCTGGCCCGCGATGTCCACGGGCACCGCCACATGTTCCGAACAGGTCAGATGGTCGAAGCCGAGCCGGTCCGCGGCCTCGGCGACCGCCCCCAGCTCCTCGATGCCGGCGGTGCGCTCCCAAGGGGAATGGACACCGGGGACGGCCGTGACGACGGGACTGTTGATGCCGAGCCGCATAGGGGCACCTCTCTGGGGCAGAACGTGTGACAGGGCGGAACGCGAGAGTTCATCCAAGTCCGCCGCCCCAGCGCGTGCAGGTTCGGTCCCGGTGGGCGGGAAGCCTCCGCGGACCGTGGGCTCCGGCCAGGTCCCACTCAACGGAACGAAGCGCACCGGGCCCGCGCGGCACACGAGAACATCGGCGGCCGGCGGAAGGACGTCAGCACCGTGCCCCGAACGAACTGTGAGAGAACCCCCGCACAGCCCCGCTCGCCCAAGCAGCGCCGGCGCTACGCCGGCATCCTGCGGGCCGCGGCGCACCTCGGAGCCGTACACGGTCTCGAAGGCGTGCAGATGCACGAAGTGGCCCGGCGGTCCGGCGTCGCGATCGCCACGCTGTACCGCTACTTCCCGTCCAAGACCCACCTGTTCGCCGCCGTGCTGCACGACCAGGTGCACCGCCTCGACGCCGGCACCGCGTCTCCTCCGCCCGGCACCGGTCCGGTGGAAGCGGTGAGTGAACTGCTCACGGGCGCGAGCCGGCAGCTCTTCGAACAGCCGCTGCTGGCCCTGGCGATGATCCAGTCCAACAACGTCTCGCACGTCACCGACGGCGTCCCCGGCCGCCACACGGACGAGATCATCGCGGACCTGGTCCTGCGCACGGCAGGGGTGTCCGACCCCTGCGAACAGGACCGGCGCGTCGTCCGCATCCTGGAGCAGGCCTGGTACGGCCTGCTCACCACGGTCCTGTACGAGCGTTCCTCGGCCGAGGCGGCGCAGGACGGCATCCGGCTGGCCTGCCGGCTCCTCCTCGCCCCGGTCCTCGCCGGGCGGCGCGCCTGACGCCCGGCCCCGTCGTCCGGTCAGCGGGACGACGGGGGCCGGTCCGGTGCCGAAGCTCCTACGGTGCCGGGGCCAGCAGCACCGGCCCACCCGAGGAGTACTCATGCCGCGCAACGTCGTCGTCACCGGATCAGGTTCCGGGATCGGTGCCGCACTCACCACCTTGTTCCGGGCCCAGGGGGACCGCGTGATCGGCGTGGACCTCCACGGCGGTGAGGTCGAGGCGGACCTGTCCACACCGGACGGCCGTGCCGCAGCCGCGGCGGCGGCCGCCGAGGCGGCCGGCGGGGTGGTGGACGCGGTCGTCACCTGCGCCGGAACCTCCGTACCGGGAACCGCCATGGTCACCGTCAACTACTTCGGCACCACCGAGTTCCTGACGGCGCTGCGCCCGGCACTCGTCGCGGCCGAGCGGCCCCGGGTCGTGGCCATCGGCTCGATCTCCGGCACCCAGACCCACGACCCGGAAGTCGTCGCCGCCTGTCTGGCCGGCGACGAGGCCACGGCCCTGGAGCACGCCGGGCGGGCCGTGGCCGACGGGCGTGCCCGGCAGCTCTATCCCTCGTCCAAGGCGGCGCTCGCCCAGTGGGCGCGGCGCACCGCGGTCGCCGAGGGCTGGGCCGACGCCGGAATCCCCGTCAACGTTGTCGCGCCCGGCGTCGTCCTCACCCCGATGAGCGCGGGACTCTTCGACGACCCGGAGATGAAGAAGGTCATGGACGCGGCGGTCCCCATGCCGCTCAACGGCTATCTGCAGCCCGAGGACGTCGCACGGGCCGTACTCTTCCTGGCCTCCGAGGAGAACAGCCACATCACCGGGCAGGTGGTGTACGTCGACGGAGGCGCCGAGGCGACGCTGCGCGGACCTGCCGATTTCTGAGCCGCACGCGAGGTGCCCCGGCCGCGTCACGCGGCCGGGGCACTGTCGCTTCCTGGCGCGGGCGTCAGAGGCGCACCTGGTTGCGGATCACCTTGCCGGTGGCGTTGCGCGGCAGCCCTTCGCGCGTCAGCCGCCACTGCTTCGGCACCTTGAAGTAGGCCAGCGCCTCGGCCGCGTACTCCCGCAGCGTGTCCTCGGTGACGGTCGAGCCCGCCGCGAGAACCACGACCGCGGCGACCTCCTGGCCCAGGTCGGGATGGGGCACGCCCATCACCAGGCACTCGCGGACGTCCGGGTGCTCGACGAGAACGGTCTCGATCTCGGCCGGGTAGACGTTCTCGCCGCCGCGGATGATCAGGTCCGAACGGCGGGTGCTGAGAAACAGCCGGCCCTCGCGCAGCTCACCCAGGTCCCCGGTGCACAGCCAGCGGTCCGGGCCGATGGCGCCGGCGGTCGCCTCCGGATCGCGCCAGTAGCCCAGCATGTTGAACTGGCTGCGGACCCAGACCTCGCCCTCCTCGCCCTCGCCCAGCGCCTCGCCGGCGGGGTCGCGAATCTCCAGCTGCACGCCGGTGACCGGCCGGCCGAGAGTCCCGGGAGCGGCCGCCAGTTCCTGCGCGCTCGCCGCGGCGACGCCGGTGCAGGTCTCCGTCAGCCCGTAGCTGTCCACCAGCGAGTCCTTCGCGAACGGCAGGTTCTGCCGCAGCCGCTCCTTGAACGCGATCGACGACGGCGCCGAGGCCAGCGAGAACGACGTGAGCGAGGACGTGTCGTACCGGTCGGCCCCGCCGTGTTCGAGCATCCGGTGCGCCATGGTCGGCACCGCGCCCCAGTTGGTGACCCGTTCGCGCTCGACCATGCCGAGGACGGCGTCCACCTTGAACGAGCCCTGGTGCAGGGCGATTTTGCTGCCGGTGGCCAGCCTCGGCACGGCCAGGTTGTGCAGGCTCGCGATGTGGAACAGCGGCAGCGTCAGCAGGTAGACGCGGTCCTGCGGCGACAGCGGGTCGCCGAACTCCTGGAACAGCGCGTCGTTCAGCCGGTGGTACTCGACGACGGCCAGCAGGTTGCGATGCGTGTGCACGGCCCCCTTGGGGCGGCCCGAGGTCCCCGACGTGTAGAGGATGACGGCCGCGTCGTCCTCGGCGACATCGGCGGACGGCAGCGGTGCCTCGGGGTGCGCCGCGACGAAGCGGCTGATGTCGTCCTCCAGGGACAGCACCGGCACCGCGCAGTCGGCCAGCTTGGCCGACTGCCTGGCGTCGGCCACCACCAGTGCCGGCTCCGCGTTCTCGATGCCGTGAGCCATTTCCCGCGCCGACCACCAGGCGTTGAACCCGACGGCCACCGCACCGATCGACACGGTGGCCCAGAACGTCTGGATCCACTCGGGGGAGTTGGCGGCGGCGATGGCCACCCGGTCGCCCTTGGCGATGCCGTACTCCTCCCGCAGCACCTGCGCCAGCGAGGCGACCTGCGCGGCGTGCTCGGCGAAGGTGATCCGCCGGTCCGCCGTGACGATGTACTCACGGTCGGCATGGGCGACCGATGCGTGCAGCACCTCGTGCAGAGCCCGCTGCCGGTGCGTGAACACCGGCAGCCGGGTCCCCAGCACTTCGGCGTCGGACAGCTCGAAACGGCCGCCCGGGCCGGTGAGCCGGCCGATGATCTCGGCCGCTCCGGTGGGAGCGGCCGAGCGGTGATCCGTATCGCTGGACATCAGGTGACTCCTGGTGCGTCTCGAACTCCACTGGGATCGCGGTCGAGGTCAGTGTCAGCAGCGCCGGACCTTCGTTCCATGGCTGATTCCGGTCACTGGGACACCGTTTCACAGCGGCGACCGGGCGACAACGACGGCATCACGCGGTCGGACAGGGCCGCACGGGGTTCCCGGTGAGTGGGATACGTCACCTCGGCCGGATTTCGACGGCCGTAGCGTCCCCCCACCTGCTCCGGCCCCGGGCCTCCTGCCCGGATGCCACCTGCCTTCCGGCATCTGTCTTTCCCGCCTTCCGGCACCGGTCCGACCGGCCCGGGCTTCTGGAGGAAGAAATGAAGCGAGCACCACGGCCGCGAGTCCGCCTCGCCGCCACCCTGGCCGTCGCGGCGATGCTCACCTCCGCGTGCGTGTCCTCGTCCGACGCCGGGAACACCGACGGCGCGAAGACGCAGAAGACCGAACGCGGCCGCTACACCTTCGGCCTCATCGGAGAACAGCCCGACGGCGGCACGCCCGTCGAGGGCGGCACCCTGCGCATCGCCGACTACGCGGAGGCGCGCAGCCTCAGCCCTGCCGTCACCTACGCCACCGGAGCCTCCGGCGGCTCCGCGCTCGCCGCCGTGTACGACGTGCTGATGCGGTACGACACAGCTGCCAAGAAGTACGAACCCCAGCTCGCCGAGTCACTGCACAGCAGCGACGACCTGAAGACCTGGACGCTGAAGCTCCGCGACGGGGTGAAGTTCTCCGACGGCACCCCGCTCGACGCCGACGCGGTGACCGCCTCCCTCGCCTGGTACCAGAAGAACAAGGGCGCCGACACCGCGCTGCTCGCCCCGAACGTGGCGAAGACCGAGGCCACCGACGACTCCACCGTCGTCTTCACCCTCCGCAGCCCCTGGGCGACGTTCCCCGCGATGCTCGCCCAGGCGCCCGGAATGATCGTGGCCCCCGCCGCGTACGCCGGGAAGACGTTCAAGCCCGTCGGGGCCGGCCCCTTCGTCCTGGACAGGTACGCCCCCCAGGAGGAGATGATCCTCAAGGCCAACAAGAGCTACTTCAAGGGCAGGCCCCACCTCGACGCGCTCCGCTTCACCTGGCCGCAGTCCGACCGCTCCAAGCTGGAGGCGCTGGACGACGGCACCGCCAACCTGACGTACATGCGCAGCCCCGACGTCGTCGACGACGCCGTCAAGGCGGGCCACACCGGGGAGCTGACCCTCACCGGCCTCGGCAACATGGTCGTCATCAACACCCGCAAGGGCCGGCCCGGCGCCGACCTGCGCGTCCGCAAGGCGATGGCCCTGGCCCTCGACCCCGAGCTCGACACCGCGCGCGCGTACGACGGCAAGGGCCTGCCCGGCAAGGAGATCTTCCCGCCGGAATCGCGCCTGCACTCCGAGGTGAAGCCGCTCGGCGTCGACCTCGACCAGGCGAAGAAGCTGCTCGCCGAGGCCAAGAAGGACGGCTACGACGGCACGATCAGCTACATGGACGGCACCGATCCCGTCTCCCGGGCCAAGGGCGTCGTCACCAAGGCCATGCTGGAGCGGGTCGGTTTCACCGTGAAACTCGACCTGGTCTCCTCGATCGCCGACCGGACGTCGAAGACGTACGTGGAGCACGACTTCGACATCAGCCGCGGGGCGGCGAGCATCTCCGAGAGCGACCCGTACCACCGCCTCCAGAGCGTCCTGAACTCCACCAGCTACGGCAACCCCGGCGGGTACGCCAACCCGAAGATGGACGCCCTGCTGGTCCGGCTGCAGGCCGCGGACAGTGACGCCGGGACCCAGAAGGTCCTCGACGAGGTCCAGTCCCTCTTCAACGAGGACGTCCCTCTGGTGAACCTGGGTGCGAGCGCTGCCTTCACCGCCTGGAGCAAGAAGGTGCACGGCATCGTGCCCACCGACGAGTACATGACGCTCTTCGGTGAGGCGTGGATCAGCAAGTGACCGCCGGCGGCCCGGGCCGCCCGGACGTGGCCCCACCGCACCGCGGTGCGCATCCCGTAGACCCGTGTGCCGCCCTCGGGCAGATCTGGAGGAACCCATGAGTCCCGCTGCGCTGCGCCGACCGGCCCTCAAGGCCCTGGAACTGGTGGGCGTGCTCCTCATCGCGAGCATGGGGGTCTTCTCCCTGGTGGTCCTGCTGCCCGGCGACCCGGCCGTCGACATCCTCGGGGGCGGCCGGTCACCCGCCGAGTACGCCGAGCTCCGCACGGAACTCGGCCTCGACCAGTCGGTGGTCACCCGCTACTTCGACTGGCTGGGCGGCGTCCTCACCGGGGACCTCGGCCAGTCCGTCGTACCGCCGCAGAGCGACGTCACCGACCGGGTCCTGTCCGCGCTGCCTGTCAGCTTCGAGATCGCCGCCCTCGGGCTGCTCATCGCCCTGCTGCTCGCGGTGCCGCTGGCCATGTGGTCGGCGTACCGGGAGAATTCGGCCGCCGACCGGATCATCGGCGCCGGCACCTTCGGGGTGCTGTCCGTGCCCAGCTTCCTGGCCGGGCTGCTGCTGATCCTCCTGCTGGTCAACTCGGCGGGCTGGTTCCCGCGTTCCGAATGGATCCGGCTCGGCGACGGCGACCTGTGGGGCAACCTGCACCACGCCTTTCTGCCGGCGCTGACCGTGGCACTCGCCGAACTCGCCATGTTCACCCGGGTACTTCGCGGCGACCTGATCGTGACCCTGCGGGAGGACTACATCCTCGCGGCCCGCGCCAAGGGCATGCACCCGCTGCGCATCCTGTTCACCGACGCCCTGCGCCCCTCCTCCTTCTCCCTGGTCACCCTGCTGGGCCTCAGCCTCGGCCGGCTCATCGGCAGCACCGTCGTCGTCGAGTACCTCTTCTCGCTGCCCGGCATGGGCACCCTCGTCGTCAACGCCGCGGGCCAGGGCGACTACCCGATGGTGCAGGGCGCCGTGCTCACCATCGCCGTGATCTATGTGGTGATCAACGCCGCCATCGACCTCTCCTACGGCTACCTCGACCCGAGGACGCGACGTGTCCATGTCTGACCTTGCTCCGCGCACGCGGACCGCCATCCCACCGCCCCTGCTCACCGCCCTGGCCCTCACCGTCGTCGGTCTCGTCCTGCTGGGGTTCGGCGCGACCTCGCCCCAGCTCGTGCCGCCCGCCAAGGCGGCCCTCGTCCTTCTCGGCCTCGGCCTGACGTTCGCCGGAGCCTCCAGGCTCGGCAAGCGCTGGGCCGGGCCCGGCTTCGACCTGGTGTTCTGGTTCGGCGCGGGCTGGCTCATCCTGCTCGGCCTCGCGATGCTGCTCGCCCCGTGGCTGCCGATGGGGGAGGACCGCGACGTCGCGAGCACCGTCCTCGAACCGGTCTTCGCCACCCCGACGTTCACCGGGGCCAACCCCCTCGGCACCAACGGCTTCGGTCTCGACCTGCTCGCCCGGTCCCTGTACGGCGCCCGGTCCTCACTGATCATCTCGCTGTCCGCGGTCGCCGTCGGCACCGTCGTCGGCGGTGCGATCGGCATGGTGGCCGGCTACTTCCAGAAGGGCGTCGACCGGGCGGTGGGCATCGCCACCAACTCGCTGCTCGCCGTGCCCCCGCTGATCCTGCTCATCGCACTCGCCACCGTGCTGGAGCCGCATCTGCGCAACGTCGCCCTCTCCCTGGCCCTGCTCACCATCCCCGGCATGGTGCGGCTCGCCCGCGCGACCACCATGGCCTACGCCAACCGGGAGTTCGTCGTCGCGGCCCGTGCCATGGGCGCCACCCGCACCAGGATCCTGCTGCGTGAACTGCTGCCCAACGTCCTGCTGCCGCTGCTCTCCCTGGCGGTGGTGATGATCTCGGTCCTCATCGTCGCCGAGGCCTCGCTCAGCTTCCTCGGACTCGGCATCCAGCCGCCCGAACCCACCTGGGGAAACATGATCGCGGAGGGGGAGGGGCGGGTCTTCGAGGACCACCCGCACATCGTGCTCGTACCCGGCGCGTTCCTCTTCCTCACCGTTTTCGCCTTCAACATCGTCGGCGAGAAGGCTCGCGGGCGATGGGACTCCCGGAGCGTGAAACTGTGACCACCACATCGCTGCCCTCCGACGACACGGCAGCCGCCACCGGCCCCGGCGCGTCCGAGCTGCTGACCGCCACCGACGTACGCACCGCCTTCCACACCCCGCGCGGCCCCGTGCAGGCCGTCGACGGCGTCAGCCTGTCGCTGTCCGAGGGCGAGACTCTCGGCATCGTCGGCGAGTCCGGCTCGGGCAAGTCGGTCCTCGGCCGCACCCTCATGGGCCTGATCACCGACGGCCCTGGCACCACCGTGTCCGGCACCGTCCTGCTCGGTGGCAAGGACGTCCACGCCCTGAACCCGTCGGGCCGCAGGTCCCTGTGGGGCACCGAGGTAGCCATGGTCTTCCAGGACCCGATGACCTCGCTCAACCCGGTGAAGAAGGTCGGTACGCACCTGTCGGAGAGCGTGCGCGCGCACCTCGGCCTGAGCCGCGCCGATGCCCGGGAACGCGCCGTCGACCTGCTCCGTCAGGTCGGCATCCCCGAACCGGCCCGCCGGGCCGCCCAGTACCCGCACGAACTTTCCGGCGGCATGCGCCAGCGCGTCGTCATCGCCATGGCCCTGGCCTGCGGCCCGCGCCTGCTCATCGCCGACGAACCGACCACCGCGCTCGACGTCACCGTGCAGAAGCAGATCCTGGACCTCCTCCAGTCGCTGGCCCGGGACCTCAGGATGGCGACCATCCTGATCAGCCACGACCTCGCCACCGTCGCCGGGCGCACGGACCGGGTCGCGGTCATGTACGCGGGACGCCTCGTCGAGTACGCCCCCACCGCGGCCGTGTTCGAGCGCCCCCGGCATCCGTACAGCAGCGCCCTGATCGCTTCCGTCCCCCGCCTCGACCTGCCCCCGCACACCCTGCTGCCCACCATCGAGGGCCGCCCGCCCAACCTGCTGCACCCACCCCCTGGCTGCCGGTTCGCCCCGCGCTGCGCCACGGCCACCGACCACTGCACCACCGAGCCGCCCCCGCTCACCGGATACGCCGGCGACCACGACGCGGGCGGCCTCGTCGCCTGCCACCACCCCCTGGGCGCCGTCGAGGAGGCCGCCGTATGACGACCACCCGCACCACCGCCACCACGGGCCCGCGGCCGCCCGCGCTCACCGCGGAGCACCTCGTCGTGGAGTTCCCGGCCGGCCGGGGGCGCAAGGTGCACGCCGTCTCCGGTGTCTGCCTGGAGGTCGCGGCGGGCGAAACCCTGGGGATCCTCGGCGAGTCAGGCTGCGGGAAGTCCACCGTGGGCCGCTCCCTCATCCAGTTGCCGCCCCCGGACTCGGGGACCGTACGCCTCGGCGAGGTGACCCTCACCGGCCTCGCTCCCGAAGCGCTGCGCCGGGCCCGCGCCCGGATGCAGATCATCATGCAGGACCCGGTCTCCGCCCTGAACCCGCGCCGCAAGGTCAAGGACCTGGTGTGGGAGGGCCTGTCGATCTGGGGGAGCGGCGACGACGCCCGCGACAAGGACACCCGGATCGACGAGGCCCTGCGCGACGTCGGCCTCGACCCGGCGACCGTACGCGACCGCAGGCCGCACGAACTCTCCGGCGGCCAGTGCCAGCGGGTCTGCATCGCCCGCGCCCTGCTCCTGGACCCCGAGGTGCTGATCTGCGACGAACCCGTCTCCAGCCTCGACGTGTCCGTGCAGGCGCAGATCCTCAACCTGCTGGAGACGGCGACGCAGCGACGCGGGCTGAGCATGGTCTTCATCGCCCACGACGTGTCCGTGGTGAAGAACATCAGCGACCGCGTGATGGTGATGTACCTCGGCAGGGTCTGCGAGGAACTGCCCTCCGACGGGATGCAGGACGAGGCCGTCCACCCCTACACACGGCTGCTGCTCGCCTCGCTCCCCGAGGCCCAGCGCGGCCCCGGCGCCGTCGAGGACCAGGCCGTGCCCGACGGCGTCGCCGGCGAACTCCCGTCGCCCCTGGATCCGCCGTCGGGCTGCCGCTTCCGCACCCGCTGCCCGCTGGCCACCGACCTGTGCGCCGAGGCGGAGCCACCGCTCAGGGACATCCGGCCCGGCCACCGGGTCGCCTGCCACCACGTCGAACCGAAAAGGAACCACGCGTGACCACCACCGATACGCCCGATGTCCTGGCCCCCGCCCAGTTGGGCCCCCTCAAGCTCCGGAACCGCGTCATCAAGGCGGCGACCTACGAAGGGCTCAGCCACAAGTCCCTGGTGACCAAGGACCTCGTCGACTTCCACGTCGCCTACGCGCGGGGCGGCGTCGGCATGACGACGGTCGCGTACCTCGCCGTCGCGAGGGAGGGACGGACCGACCGGCACCAGATCCACTGGACCGACGAGGCGATGCCCGGACTGCGCGTCCTCACCGACGCCGTGCACGCCGAGGGCGCTGCGGTCTCCGCGCAGATCGGCCACGGCGGGCCCGTCGCCAACCCCAAGGGCAACGGCGCCCCGGCCCTCTCCCCGTCCAGGCACTTCCACGCGACCACCATCAGCTGGGCCCAGGAGGCGTCCCTCGACGACATCCGGCGCATCACCGAGGCGCACGCCGAGGCCGCCCGCCGCGCCGTCGAAGCGGGCTTCGACGCCGTCGAGGTCCACCTGGGCCACAACTACCTGGCCAGTTCCTTCCTCAGCCCCAAGGTCAACCACCGCACCGACGCGTACGGCGGCAGCCTGGAGAACCGCGCCAGGTTCTCCAGGGAGATCATGAGGGCCGTCCACGACGCGGTCGGCGGCAGGATCGCCGTCATCGCCAAGATGAACATGGACGACGGCGTCCCCGGCGGCTTCTGGCTCGACGAAGCCATCCCCGTCACGCAGTGGCTCGAACAGGACGGCACCGTCGACGCCCTGGAGATGACCGCGGGCAGCTCCCTGCTCAACCCGATGTACCTCTTCAAGGGCGACGCCCCGCTCGACGACTTCTCTGCGATCATGCCGCAGCCCATCAAGCTCGGCGTGAAACTGGTCGGCAAGCGGTTCCTGCGCAGCTACCCCTACCGGGACGCCTACCTCCTGGAGGACGCCCGGCAGATCCGCGCCGCCGTGAAACTGCCGATGATCCTGCTCGGCGGCATCACGGACAGGCCGGCCATGGACCTCGCGATGCGCGAGGGTTTCGAGTACGTGGCCATGGCCCGGTCCCTGCTGCGCGAGCCCGACCTCGTGAACCGGATCAGCAAGGACGCCACCACCCCCTCCCTGTGCATCCACTGCAACAAGTGCATGCCGACCAACTTCACCGGCACCCGCTGCGTGCTCGTCGACCGGGGCACCACCCGTCGAGAGACCTGGGGCAAGCCCGCCGGGTACGTGGGATGAGGGGCCCGGACGCTTTCGCCACGGCCGCCGCGGTCAGGAACGGTGAGACAGACGCCCGCACCGTCACCGAGCAGGCGATCGCCCGCATCGACGAGCACAACCCGCGCCTCAACGCGGTGGTCCATACGCGGTTCGAGGCCGCGCGCGCCGAGGTGGCGGCCGGTCTGCCGAAGGGCCCGCTGCACGGCGTGCCCGTGCTGGTCAAGGACCTCGGCACCGAGGTCGAAGGGCTGCCGGCGACGGGCGGAAGCCGCCTCTTCGCCGACGCGACCGCCCGGCGCGACAGTGAACTGGTGGCCCGCTACCGGCGCGCCGGGGCCGTCGTCCTCGGCACCACCAACACCCCCGAACTGGGCCTCAACGCCTCCACGGAACCCCTCCTCTTCGGCCCCACCCGCAACCCCTGGAACACCGACCGCTCACCGGGCGGATCCAGCGGCGGCTCGGCGGCCGCCGTGGCGGCGGGGCTGGTCCCGGTCGCGCACGCCAGCGACGGCGGCGGCTCGATCCGCATCCCGGCCGCCGCCTGCGGCCTGTTCGGCCTCAAGCCCAGCCGCGGACGCGTCTCACCCGCACCCCGTCCCACCACCCTGTCGGGCCTGGTCTCCGCTCACCACGCTGTCACCACGTCCGTCCGGGACAGCGCCCTGCTCCTCGACGTCGTCGCCGGCCCCATGCCCGGGGACGCGTACGCCGCACCGGCCCCGGCGGCCCCCTTCGCCGAACTGGCCCGCCGCGATCCCGGGCGGCTGCGGATCGGCCTGCTCACCGCGCTACCGGACGGCCCGGACGTCCACCCGGACTGCGAACGGGCGACACGTGCCGCGGCCCTTCTGTGCGAACGGCTCGGCCACGACGTCACCGAGGCCACCGTCCGCTACCGCCCCGCCGACGTCGGCCGCACCTCCGGAGTCCTGATGGGCGCCGACCTCGTCGCCCAGATCGACGCCCGGCTCGCCGAGCTCTCCAGGCCCCTGGCCGACGACGACATCGAGCCGTTCACCCGCGTCCTGTACGACACCTACCGCGCCCTGCCCGCCGCCGACGTCAGCCGGGCGCTGCGTCGTGCGCAGGAGATCGGCTGGGAGGTCGGTGCGGCGTTCGACCGGTTCGACGTCCTGCTCAGCCCGACCCTCGCGCAGCCCACCCCGCTGCTCGGCACCCTCGACACCACGGACCCCGAGTCGATCTACCGGCACGCGTCCGTCCACTCCGCCTTCACCAGTGTGTACAACGTGACCGGGATGCCGGCCATGTCCGTGCCCTTCGGCCACGACGGGGAGGGGCTGCCCCTGGGCGTCCAGTTCGCCGCGCCCCTCGGGGGCGAGGGGACGCTGCTCGCGCTCGCGGCCCAGCTGGAACGTGAGGCCCCGTGGGGGGTGCCGCCCGCCGACTGAGGCGGCCCGGGATGTTCTCTCCTGGACGTCGGACGTAAGATGTCTGATGTCTAGGAGCCCCTGTGTGAGGAGTCGCGGATGAGCCACGTCCCAGTGCCCGGAGTGAAGAAGGCACGCGACCCCGGACAGCGGGGCGACGACCACCGCGTGGCCGTCATCGGTGCGGGAGCCATCGCCCGCGATCACGTCACCGCAATCGCCGGCGTCCCGGGACTGCGGCTGGCGCACGTCGTCGACCGCCACCCCGAACGGGCCGCCGCGCTGGCCGCCCTCGCCGAGGGTGCCACCTGGTCCACCGACCCGGCGAGCGCCTGGTCCGACGCCGTCGACGTCACCGCCGTGTGCACCTCTCCCGAGTCGCACGCCGACCTCACCGTGGCCGCGCTCCGGGCCGGCCGCGCGGTCCTGCTGGAGAAGCCCGCCGCGCTGAGCGTCCCCGACACCGACCGGATCCTCGCCGCGGCGAAGACCGCCGGCCGGCCCCTCCTCGTGGCCCAGACCGCCCGGTTCCAGCCCGTCCACCTGGAGATGGCCCGGGCCGTCGCCTCGGGCGCGATCGGCACGCCCCGGCTGGCTCACCTCACCTGGTACACCGGGCACGTCTGGCCGGGCGGCTGGCGGGGCTGGCAACTGGACGCGTCCCGTTCCGGGGGCCACGTGGCCCACAACGGTGTGCACGCCCTCGACCTGCTGACCTGGCTCATGGACGACGAACCGGTCCGGGTCTTCGCCCGCCCCTGCCGCACCTGGGCGCCCGGGATGCCGACCCCCGACAGCTTCCAGATCCTCGTCCGCTTCGCCGGCGGCGCCCTCGCCACCATCGAACTCTGCTACGCCCTCGCCGCACGCGGCACGTTCGTCCGCCGCCTCATGCTCGCCGGGACCACCGGCACCCTGCACCACAGCAGCGAGGACGAGCCCCGGACGCAGTCCGCGTCACCCCTCGCCCCCGCCTCGATCGAGGGCGCGATGACCGAGCAGACCAGGCATCTGCGCGATGTGCTGGATGGCACGGCGGACCCGCTGACCGCACCTCACCAGGTGCGCGCCGCCCTCGCCGCCGCCCTGGCCGCGCAGCTCAGCGCGGACGAATCCCGCCCCGTCGACGTCAAGGAGGTCTGCTGACATGAGGATCCTCATCGCATCCGGGGTCCGGCACGCCCGTGACTACGTGCCCCTGCTCCAGTCCCTGCCCGGCATCGACGTCATCGGCTGCGCCGACACCGCCGACAGCCCCTTCCACGAGGACAGCGCCGCCCTCGCCCGTACGACCGGCATCCCGCTGCTGGACCTCGACCAGGGCCTGGCCGCCTGCGACATCGCGCTCGTGTGCAGCGAGCCCACGCGCCACGTCGACCTCGCGGTGACGGCACTCGAAGCGGGCCGCCACGTCATCGTCGACAAACCGGCCGCGACCGGCACCCGTGACGCCCAGCGCCTCTGGGACGCCGCCGACCGCTCGCGCGGGCTGCTCACCGCCGTGCACCGCCTCCACTCCCCGCAGATCGCCCGCGCCCGGCGCACGGTCGACTCCGGCGCGATCGGCCTTCCCTTGGCCGTCGATGCCGAGTGGCTCGCGGCCGGCGGCCTCGACGGCGCCACGGTCGAGCGCCCCGAACTGGTCTGCGACCCCGCCCTGTCCGGCGGTGGCGAACTGATGAACTTCGGCTGGTACCCGGCCCTCGCGATCCGCTACCTGACCGGCCTGGAGGTGGAGGAGGTCGTCGCCTTCAGCAGCGCCGCACCCCATGCGCCGCTCTTCGACGGCCCGCACGGCGTGTACGGCGTCGAGGACGCCGCCGTCCTCTCGCTCCGCCTGCGCAACGGTGTCGTGGCGACGGTGACCGTCGCCCGCACACCCGCCGGCGTCGGCCCCGCCCCCGTCTCCTCCAGCCTGCGCGTGCTCGGCTCGCACGGCCACGTGCTCGCCGACGAGGACGCTCCGTCGATCACCGTGCGCGCGGTGGGCGGCCACAGCTCCGCCCACCAGGTCGCCGGACCCGCGGCGACGACGGCGCTGCGCCTGCTGTTCACCGAGTTCTGCGACGACATCCGTTACGGGCGCACCCCGTTGGTGACGGCGGCCGACATCCACGCGGCCGTCGCGGTGGTCGAGGCCGCACAGTCCTCCAGCCGCGAGGGCGGGGCACCTGTCGCTCCCGCCGTCCGTACGGTGGTCCCCGACAGGGGCTGACGCGTACCGGTCCACGTGCCGCGCAGGAGCCGGCTTCGTGGCTACCAGCCGGTCCAGAGCAGGTGGTTGACCGCGAGGGCGACGGTCGCCTGTGCCGCCAGCCAGCCCCGTCGGCCCTGTGCGGGCAGGAGTGCGGCGGCGGGGAGCAGCCAGAGCATGAACGGTTGCCAGATCCGTTCCGTCTCCGCCTTGCTCATTCCGGACAGGTCGGCTGCCAGCAGCGCGAGGAGCGCCGCCGATACGAGCAGGATCAGGCGCTGTGGCGGAGTCGTGGTGCCGGTCCGCAGAGTGCGTACCGTTCCGGGGGCTCCAGCCATCGTGCGGCGCAGGCCCGCGAGCGTCGCCGGCCCGACGGCGATCGCGGTGCAGGCGAGATTGGCCCAGATCCAGTAGGAGTAGGGGCGGATGCCGCCGGCTCCCTGGTAGTAGCGCTCGACGAGCAGGCGGTACGCCTCCCACCAGTTGAAGCCCGCGAGCGTGAAGGCCACCGGCGCCACCAGAGCTCCCAGAACGAAGAGGGGGAGCGGTTTGGGCGTACGGGTGAGTACGAGGACGGCGAGGAGCGGGAGGGCGATGAGCGTCAGACCGTAACTGAGGTAGCAGGTCAGTCCGTAGAGGAGGCCGGCGACCGTCGCCGCCGCCGCGGGTCTGCGGACCGTGCGGGTCGCGGCCAGGGCCAGCAGCGCGACGGACCAGGCGGCCACCGCGGTGAAGTAGCCGTCGGCCGAGACGCCGGCCCAGACCGCGACCGGTGCGAGAACGACGAAGGGGGCTGCGCGGCGGGCGAGGTGTTCGTCCGCCAGGGCGCGGACGGCGATCAGGACGGCCACCGCGGCCGATGCGCCGGTCACGATGCACCAGACCCCGGCCCAGGCGCCGCCGCCGAGCCCGGCACGGTCCAGCAGGACGAACGTCAGAGTGGAGCCGGGCGGGTGGCCGGCGACATGGGCGGGCCAGTTGCCCGGCGGGCCGATCAGGATGTGTTCGTTGAAGCCGCGCAGGGCGGCACCGATGTCGTCGAAGCGGTCGATGACCCTCAGGTACTCGTGTCTGGTGGTGAGCCGTTCGGCGACACCGCGGCTCCAGCCGTCGATCAGCGCGAGCGAGAAGACCCAGGCGAGCGCGGAGGCGTAGCAGCTGAGGAGCAGCGCGCGCCAGCGCAGCCGGTCGGCGAGGGCGGGACCGTAGGCGATGACGGCCACGGCGACGGTGGGCGCGGCCCAGGTGCCGGGTCCGACATGCGGGTACCACGATGCCAGCAGTGGCGGCCAGTGGACGACGAGAACGCGGTCTGCGTCGTCGAACGCCCGGCCGACCAGAACGGCGGCGACGACCAGCACGACGCCCGCGCCGGCTGCGGCCAGGTCGCGCAGGTGTCCGGAGCGCTGTGCGGGGAGCGGTGCGGTGGCGGGTTCGGGGCGGTCCACGGTCTTCACGCAGGCACCGTACGCACGGCGCGGCGGCGGGGACGCGTGGTGACGGGGCGCGTCACCGAACCGTCAGATTCCGGATCGTCCCTGGGAGGCCGGGGCGCCCGGCCCGTGCGTTCCCGGGGGTGCTCCTCCCGGTGTTCCTCGGGTGCTCTCCGGGTGTTCCTCCGGGTGTTCCTGGGATGACGTCATCGTTTCGTCAGGAGTCGCAACCGCCCCACCCGTACCCATCCGGCATAGCGTCGGGGGCATGGGCGACAGCCGTCGGCACAGGCCGGCCCCACCCGCGTTCCCTTCCCGCCTCCTGGGTCGACGTGCGACGACGATCCTCGAACGCTTGCCCACCGCACCGGGGTTCTGGCGCAGTCCGGTGCGCGGAGTGCCGTTCACCGCGGTGCTCGGCCTCGTCCTGCTCGTCGGGATCACCGTGCTGTTCGTGACCGGTCTGCTGTCGTACGCCGCGTACAACCCGGACCTGAACCCGGTCAACGACAAGACGCCGGACAAAGGGCTGCTGGGCTTCTACCTCTTCGCGTGGCCGACCGGGCCGCACTGGCTGTACCGGCTGACGCAGGGGCTCCACGTCACGCTCGGGATCGTGCTCGTCCCGGTCCTGCTGGCCAAACTCTGGTCGGTGGTGCCGCGGCTCTTCGCGCTGCCCCCGGCCCGTTCCGTCGGGCACGCGCTGGAGCGGATCTCGCTGCTCCTCCTGGTGGGCGGGGCGCTGTTCGAGTTCGTGACGGGGCTCCTCAACATCCAGTTGGAGTACCTGTTCCCGGGCTCCTTCTACCCGCTGCACTTCTACGGGGCGTGGGTGTTCTTCGCCGCGTTCCTCGCCCATGCGGGGCTCCGGGCGCCGCAGGCCGTACGGGTGCTGCGGTCCGGCGGGCTGAGCGGGGCGGTTCCGGGTGACCCGCTGGAGCCTCCCGATCCGTCTGTGCCGACGCTGTCGCGCCGCGGGGCGCTGGCCATGGTGGGCGCCGGTTCGCTCGTCCTGCTGATCACCTCGGCCGGACGGAGCTTCGACGGACCGCTGCGGCGTCTTGCCGTGCTCACGCCGCACGGCGCCGCCGAGCCGGGCTCAGGCCCGAACGGATTCCAGATCAACAAGACGGCTGCCGCGGTCGGCGTGACCGCGGCCGATACGGGGGAGGGATGGTGGCTCACGGTCAGTGGGCCGGCCGGGAACCTCCGGTTCACACGGGACGAACTGCTGGCCATGGACCAGTACAGCGCGGCGCTCCCCATCGCGTGCGTGGAGGGCTGGTCCACATCGGACCAGTGGTGGCGCGGGGTAAGGCTGCGGGATCTGGCCGCGCTCGCCGGGTACCCGGACGGTGCGCCGGGGCTGCTCGTGGAGTCCGTGCAGCGCCGTGGGCCGTTCCGCCGCGCCGCGCTGCGCGACAACCAGGTGCGCGACCCCCGTTCCCTGCTGGCCCTGCAGGTCAACGGCGAGGACCTGACACCCGATCACGGATATCCGGCACGGATCATCGTCCCGGCCGCCCCTGGTGTGCTCAACACCAAATGGGTTTCCCGGCTGACCTTTGGAGCGTTGTGAACAGCGTGAATCCGCGCGCCGTCGTGCGGCGCCTGTACGGGGAGGGGCCGCTGCACCTGCTGCTGATGGCCGCCTCCTTCGCCCTGGCGGGCTACGCGGGCGTGCGGCTCCTGGCGGGGGACGCCTTCGGCGTGGTCGTGTGGTTCATCGGCGCCGCACTCGTGCACGACCTGGTGCTGGTTCCGGTCTACGCGTCCGCGGACCGGCTGCTGTGCCGGTCCGTCGGCCGGCGCTCCGGGCTGGTGAACTTCGTCCGCGTGCCGGTCCTTCTGTCCGGGCTGCTGCTGCTCGTGTGGTTTCCGCTGATCACCCGCCGGGCGGAGCGCTACGAGCCGGCGAGCGGGCTGTCTCCCGATGTGTTCCTGGGGAACTGGCTGCTGACCACGGCCGCGCTGTTCCTGGTGTCGGGGCTCTGCCTGGTGGTGTGGACGGTCCGGCTGCGGCGCAGGGAGATGAAGGAGCGGCCGTCCGCGTCCCACTGATCGACGGGGCGCAGGCCGTGGGCGCGGGCATACCTCAACAGTGCGGGTGTGCCGAGCCGGGCCCACGGGAACGGGGCGGAACCTTCCGGTCCGGCGGCGGAGGAGCGTCCAGCTGGACCCGGAGTCGCTCGTCGATGTCCTGCGGCGTGGTCTCGGCGATGAGGAGCCCGCCCGGGGCGAGCAGTTCCCCGGTGCGCCGCAGCAGTTGGGACGGGTCGCCGCCGATGCCGATGTTGCCGTCGACGAGGAGGACGGTTCCCCACGCCCCTTCGCCGGGCAGCGGTTCGAAGACCGACCGGTGCAGGGCGGGACCGCCGAGCCGCCGGGTACGGTCGACCGCGGCGTCGCTGATGTCGATGCCGAGTGCGCGGTGGCCGCGTACCGTCAGCGCGGCGACCAGCCTCCCGGGGCCGCAGCCGACGTCCAGGACGGGGCCCTCGCAACGGCGCAGCGCGGACAGGTCCGCGGCGTCCGCGCCCGCGCACCAGCGCTCGACGTCCAGCGGCAGCAGCCGGCCATCCGTACGGCGAAGGAAGAGCGGACCCCGCCCGTTGCGCAGAGCGTTGGCGTAGGGGTCCGTGCCCCATGAGGTGACGCCCGGGTGCGGAGGGCTGATCATGCCGTGCTCCCGGCCCGTGGGGCTCATCGGACCGCGGTCCGGATCAACAGGGCCAGTTCGGCGGCGAACCGTCCGTGCGGTGCGAGTGCGGCGACGTGTGCGGCGTCGGCCGCCGTGTCCACGTCCCGCAGCCGGGGAAGATCCCGGACGGTCAGTCCGGCGTCGACGAGGCGTCGCCGCTGCACCGCGCCGGTCTCGGGTACGGACATCGGGACGCCGCGCAGCAGCCCGGGGTCGGGTTCGGCCAGGCCCAGCGCCCAGAATCCGCCGTCCTCGGCAGGGCCGAACCAGGCGTCGCAGTCGTCCCATGCGCCGGGGGAGAGGGCCGGGGCCAGATCGTCCGGCGTGACCTGCGGGGTGTCCATTCCGATCAGGACCGTCGGCCCGGTGCAGGCGTCGAACGCGGCGGCGAGCCGTTCGTCGAGACCCCCCGCGCCCTGCTGCACCACCTCGATGCCGGGTGGCAGCCACGGTCCGGGCCGACCGTCCAGAACGACCGCGCGCCGCGCGGCGGGCAGGGCGCGGACGGTTGTCAGAGTGTCGACGAGCGCCGCCTCGGCGAGGCGTGCGGCCGCGGTGGGGGAGAAGGGCGGAGTGAGCCGGGTCTTGACCCGGCCGGGCAGCGGTTCCTTCGCGATGACCAGCAGCGTCGCTGCCCCGGGCGGAGCGATGTGGGTACGACCGGCAGAGGACGAGCTCATCGGGAGACCTCCGTACGGGCCGGGGGCTCGCCCAGCACGGAGCGCATGTCGCGCACGGCGTGCCAGGTGCCCAGCCAGGTGCCGGTGACCTTCGACCTCCCCGTCCGCGCGAGGTAGGGGACGTCCGTCTCGGTGACCCGCAGACCCGCGTCGGCGGCGCGCACCACCATCTGGAGCGGGTAGCCGCTGCGCCGGTCGGTGAGATCGAGCGCCAGCAGGTCGGCCCGGCGCGCGGCCCGCATCGGCCCGAGGTCGTGGAGCCGCAGCCCCGTGCGGCGGCGCAGCATCCGGGCCAGCGCAGCGTTGCCCGCCCGCGCGTGCAGCGGCCAGGCGCCCCGCCCCTCGGGACGGCGACGGCCGAGCAGCAGGTCGCTCTCACCGTCGGCGACGCGGCGGACGAAGCCCGGCAGCAGCCCGGGATCCAGCGATCCGTCGCAGTCGCAGAAACAGACGAACTCGGCCTCGGAGGCGAGAAGTCCGGCGTGACACGCTGCGCCGAAACCGCGTCGCGGTTCCTGCACCACGGTCGCGCCGAGGGACCGGGCCAGCTCCGCCGAGCCGTCGGTGGAGCCGTTGTCCACGACGATCGCCCGCCAGCCACGAGGGACGGAGGCCAGCACCGCGGGCAGGGCAGCGGCCTCGTCCAGACAGGGCAGAACGATGTCGGCACGGGGGCCGGAAGTACCGGAGGGAGGAATCACGCGGCTCACCCTACGGAGCAGAAACCGACAAATCGGGTACCTGATTCTTACGAAACATGGACGTCGGCTGTCGCTGGTGCCAGGGGGTCCGCGCTCCACCGCGGCAGGTGCCAAGGTGGTGCTATGCACCCGACCCCGGACCCCTCACCGCCCTGCCCCGCCGACGGGGCGCCGCACCCCCGCGCGGCACGTGAGGGCGGCCACCCGGGAAGCGGAACGCTGCCGCCCCGGACGGATCCGGCAGCGCGGAGCGCGTCCCCGGGCGCCCCCGGCCGCGGTCACGTGCTCGTCGTGGACGACGACCCGACGGTCGCGGAGGTGGTCGCCGGATACCTGACCGGGGCCGGCTACGAGGTGGCCCGGGCCGCGGACGGCCCGGCCGCGCTCGAGCAGTACGCCGCCCGGCGCCCGGACCTCGCCGTCCTGGACCTGATGCTGCCCGGCATGGACGGATTCGAGGTCTGCCGCCGCATGCGGGCACACGGACCGGTGCCCGTCATCATGCTCACCGCTCGCGGCGACGAGGACGACCGCATCCTCGGTCTGGAGACCGGGGCCGACGACTACGTGACCAAACCGTTCAGCCCCCGCGAACTCGTCCTGCGCGTCGACTCCGTGCTGCGCCGCGCCGGGGCGGCCGCAGCACCCTCAGGTCGCGCGGCCGTGCTCCGAGGGGCGGGCGTCGTCCTCGACCCCGCGGCGAGAAGCGCGACGTGCCGGGGCCGTGCGCTGGCGCTCACCCTCCGGGAGTTCGACCTGCTCGCCTTCCTCCTGCGACACCCCGGCCGGGTCTTCACCCGGGAGGAGCTGATGCGCGGGGTCTGGGGCTGGGACTTCGGGGACCTGTCGACGGTGACCGTCCACGTCCGCCGACTGCGCGGGAAGGTCGAGGCCGACCCGGCCCGCCCGGAGCTGATCCGTACGGTCTGGGGCGTCGGCTACCGGCTGGACCTCCCCCCGGACCCGGCCGCTGAACCCGCCCCTCCCGCGGATGCGGGCTCCGGAGCGCCGTCATGACCGACATCCTCCTCATCGCGCTCCTCGCCTTCCTGGGCGCCGCCGCCGCCGGCCTGCTCGGCGCACTCGTGCTGCGGATCTTCCGGCACCGTTCGCTCGTCGTCTCGCTGACCGTCGTGGCCGCCGTGGCCGTCACCGCGATGCTCGCCGGGACCCTGGCCGTCGCCTGGGCGATGTTCCTGTCACCGCACGACCTCACCGTGGTCACCACCGTCGTCGCCATGGCCGCCGTCGTCTCGCTCGTCACCGCGATGCTGCTCGGCCGCTGGGTGGCGGCGAGGAGCCGCGATCTGACCCTCGCCGCCCGCTCCTTCGGCGACGGCGGAACCTTCGCGGCCCCCGAGGCCCCGGCCACCGCCGAACTCGCCGCGCTCACCCGCGAACTGGCCGCCACCAGTGCCAAGCTCGACAGTTCACGCGAGCGGGAGCGCGCCCTGGAGACCTCGCGGCGTGAGCTCGTCGCCTGGATCTCGCACGACCTGCGCACCCCGCTCGCCGGTCTGCGCGCCATGTCCGAGGCTCTGGAGGACGGCATGGCCGTCGACTCGCGGCGCTATCTGCGGCAGATACGCACCGAGGTGGAGCGGATGAACGACATGGTCGGCGACCTCTTCGAACTCTCCCGCATCCACGCCGGCTCGCTCACCCTCGCCCCCACCCGGATCTCCGTCTACGACCTGGTGGGCGACGCGCTCGCCGGTGCGGACCCGCTGGCGCGCGAGCACGGCGTGCGGCTGGTCGGCGACAGGATCGAGGCGGTCCCCGTGGAGGTCGACGGCAAGGAGATGAGCCGGGTCCTGGGCAACCTCCTGATCAACGCGATCCGCCGCACCCCCGCCGACGGCACAGTCGCGGTGGCCGCGCACCGCGCGGACGACGGGGTGGTGCTCTCGGTGACGGACGGCTGCGGCGGCATTCCGGAGGAGGACCTGTCCAGGGTCTTCGACACCGGCTGGCGCGGCACCCACGCCCGTACGCCGCCGGCGGGCGCGGGACTCGGACTCGCCATCGTGCGCGGCATCGTGGAGGCACACGCCGGCAGGGCGGAGGTCCGCAACGTCACCGGCGGCTGCTGCTTCGAGGTGACCCTGCCGGCCGCGTGAGTCTCAGGCCGGCAGACCGGCGGCCGCCTCCCGCAGCGGTGCCGCCGCGAACTGCGCCATCCCGTCGGCGAAGCCCACCTCGGGCCTCCAGCCCAGTTCGTCGCGCAGGCGCCGCGAGTCCGCCGTGACATGGCGTACGTCTCCGAGCCGGTACTCACCGGTGACCACCGGTGCCGGCCCTCCGTGGGCCGACGCCAGGGCCGAGGCCATCTCGCCGATGGTGTGCGGCTCCCCGCTGCCGGTGTTGTACGCGGCGAAGCTTCCGGGCGCGCGCTCCCGGGCCGCCTCCAGCGCCACCGAGTTCGCCGCGGCCACGTCCCGCACGTGGACGAAGTCCCGGCGCTGACCGCCGTCCTCGAAGACCCGCGGCGACTCCCCCCGGGCCAGGGCCGAACGGAAGAAGGAGGCGACACCCGCGTACGGGGTGTCGCGCGGCATCCCGGGGCCGTAGACGTTGTGGTAGCGCAGCGACACCGCGCGGCCGCCCGTCGCCCGTGCCCACGAGGAGGCGAGGTGTTCCTGGGCGAGCTTGGTCGTCGCGTACACGTTGCGCGGGTCCGTCGGCGCGTCCTCGCTCACGAGCCCGGAGGTCAGTTCGGTGCCGCAGGAGGGGCAGCGGGGCTCGAACCGGCCCGCGGCCAGATCGGCCTCCGCCCGCGGTCCCGGCCGGACCCGGCCGTGCTGCCGACAGTCGTACCGGCCCTCCCCGTACACGACCATCGATCCGGCGAGCACAAGACTCCGCACCCCCGCCCCGGCCATCGCGGCGAGCAGGACGGCCGTCCCGAGATCGTTGCACCCCACGTACTGCGGCGCGTCCGCGAAGTCCTTGCCGAGGCCGACCATGGCCGCCTGGTGGCAGACCGCGTCGATGCCGACCAGCGCACGGTCCACGGCCTCGCGGTCGCGCACGTCCGCCACGACGATCTCGCCGCGGGCACCGGGCGGGGCGGCACTGCCGCCGTGCGCCGAGGGGAGCAGGGCGTCAAGCACCACCGCCTCGTGCCCGGCCGACACGAGCGTCCGCACGATCTCGGACCCGATGAACCCGGCGCCGCCGGTGACCAGTACACGCATGTCGCCCACGGTAGGCCGCCCGGCACCGGGTCGTTCGACGACGAGTCGGCATGTCACGGAACCGTAAGGGCGTCTCCGTGGCTTCCTGGGCCTCCACGGTCCCGGCGCCGGTCCGTGGATCCGAAGGGAGCGGCGCCGTATAACGTGGGGAAATGCTCACAGAAGTCACTGCGACCCGCTACGTCACCCCCCTGCGGGAGGGCGGATCGCTGCCGGGGATCGTCGAGGCCGACGACTTCGGCACGTACGTCATGAAATTCACCGGAGCCGGACAGGGCCGCAAGACGCTCGTCGCGGAGGTGATCTGCGGGCAGCTCGGGCGGCGGCTCGGGCTGCGGGTGCCCGATCTCGTACAGATCCAGCTCGACCCCGTGATCGGTCTCGCCGAGCCCGACCAGGAGGTGCAGGAGCTGCTCAAGGCCAGCGGCGGGCTCAACCTCGGCATGGACTTCCTGCCCGGCTCCCTCGGGTTCGACTCGCTCGCCTACGAGGTGGACCCGCGCGAGGCGGGACGCGTCGTCTGGTTCGACGCGCTGATCAACAACGTCGACCGGTCCTGGCGCAATCCGAACATGCTGATCTGGCACGGCGACCTGTGGCTCATCGACCACGGCGCCACCATGATCTGGCACCACAACTGGCCGGGTGCCCAGGCGTCCGCCGCCAAGCCGTACAACGCGTCCGACCACGCGCTGGCGCCGTTCGCCCCCGACGTCGCGGCTGCCGCGGCCGAGCTGGCCCCGCTGGTCACCGAGGAACTGCTCACCGAGGTCGCGGCCGACGTCCCCGACGAGTGGCTGGTCGACGAGCCCGGCTTCGATTCGACGGATCAGCTGCGCCGTGCCTACGTGGAGGCGCTGCTGCCGCGCGCCGCCACCATCCACGAGCGGATCACCCTGGACGCGCCGACCGCGTCCAAGCCCTCCCAGGCCCCGGGCTGGCTCGTCGAACGCCTGGCCCCGCGGCACGACGACGAGAACAGCGACAAGGGCGGCCGGCCGTGAACAAGCGCGATGTCTTCGAGTACGCCCTCCTGCGCGTGGTGCCACGGGTCCAGCGCGGCGAGTTCTTCAACGCCGGCGTGGTGGTCTACTGCCGCGCCAAGGGGTTCGTCGCCGCCCGCACCGACCTCGACGAGGGCAAGCTCCGGGCCCTGGACCCCGGCGCCGACGTGACCGGGGTGCGGGCCGCACTGTACGCCGTGGAGGGCATCTGCCGCGGCGGTACGGACGCGGGCCAGGCCGCCGGGGACGACGCCGGGCGGCGCTTTCGCTGGCTCATCGCGCCGCGTTCGACCGTCATCCAGCCGAGCCCGGTGCACAGCGGCCTCACCACCGACCCCGCCGCCGAGGTCGAGCGCCTCCTCGACCTGCTGGTGCGCTGATCGCAGCCCGTCCGGCGCCGCCACCGCACTGTGCGGTGGCGGCGCCGTCCGGTGTGACATGCGCCGCTGCGTCCGTGGGCCGTTGACACCGGGTGCCAGGGCTTCTAGCGTCTCGTCTGCTGAAGGTACTAAGCGGTTGCTCAGTTATCGGGAACGTTCTCCTGGGAATGTGCCCGACGTCCGCTGAGCCGCGATCCAAGGGCGAGGAGAGCCAAAGCATGTCCACCACCGAGCAGCGCGTAGCCATCGTGACGGGAGCCGCACGGGGCATCGGTGCCGCCACCGCGGTACGCCTGGCGGCCGAGGGCCGCGCCGTCGCCGTACTCGACCTCGACGAGGCGGCCTGCAAGGACACTGTCGAGAAGATCACCGCTGCCGGCGGACGGGCCCTCGCCGTCGGCTGCGACGTGTCGGACAGCGCTCAGGTGGAGGCCGCCGTCGCACGGGTCGCCGCCGAGCTCGGTGCCCCGACGATCCTCGTCAACAACGCGGGCGTGCTCCGCGACAACCTGCTCTTCAAGATGAGCGAGTCCGACTGGGACATCGTGATGAACGTGCACCTCAAGGGCGCGTTCCTGATGGCCAAGGCCGTCCAGAAGCACATGGTGGACGCCAAGTTCGGCCGGATCGTCTCGCTGTCCTCCTCCTCGGCCCTCGGTAACCGCGGCCAGGCCAACTACGCCGCCGTCAAGGCGGGCCTGCAGGGCTTCACCAAGACCCTCGCCAAGGAGCTCGGCAAGTTCGGCATCACCGCCAACGCCGTCGCGCCGGGCTTCATCGTCACCGAGATGACCGCGCAGACCGCGGAGCGCGTCGGCATGGGCTTCGAGGAGTTCCAGGCCGCCGCCGCCACCCAGATCCCGGTGCAGCGCGTCGGCTTCCCCGAGGACATCGCCAACGCCATCGCCTTCTTCTCGGGTGACGACGCGGGCTTCGTCTCGGGCCAGGTCATGTACGTCGCCGGCGGACCGCTCAACTGACCCGAAGGGCTACGGACATCATGACTGTGCAGGACAGTGGCAAGGTCGCACTGATCACCGGTGCGAGCCGGGGCATCGGCTACGGCATCGCCGAGGCGCTCGTCGCCCGCGGCGACCGGGTGTGCATCACCGGACGCGGCGAGGACGCGCTGAAGGAGGCCGTCGAGGCGCTCGGCTCCGACCGGGTCATCGCCGTCGCCGGAAAGGCGCACGACGAGGCACACCAGGCAGTGGCCGTCGAGCGCACCATGGAGGCCTTCGGCCGGGTCGACTTCCTGGTCAACAACGCCGGCACGAACCCGGTCTTCGGGCCGATCGCCGAGCTCGACCTCAACGTGGCCCGCAAGGTCTTCGAGACGAACGTGATCTCGGCGCTCGGTTTCGCCCAGCAGACCTGGAAGGCCTGGCAGAAGGAGAACGGCGGGGCGATCGTCAATATCGCCTCCGTCGCGGGCGTCTCCGCCTCGCCCTTCATCGGCGCGTACGGCATGAGCAAGGCGGCCATGGTCAATCTGACCCTGCAGCTCGCGCACGAGTTCGCGCCGGTCGTCCGGGTCAACTCGATCGCCCCCGCGGTCGTGAAGACCAGGTTCGCGCAGGCGCTGTACGAGGGCCGCGAGGCGGAGGCCGCCGCGGCCTACCCGCTGGGCCGGCTCGGCGTCCCGTCGGACATCGGCGGGGCCGCGGCCTTCCTCACGTCGAGCCAGTCCGACTGGATCACCGGACAGACCCTCGTGGTCGACGGCGGCATTTTCCTGAATGCCGGCGTGGGCTGAGAACGGCCTGGGCCGGTTTGGCCCTGATTGACTCAAGTGCCCCGCCGGGCCAGCGGATTGACCCGGCGGGGCGCTGCGGTATGGTCTGCCGACCCATGGCTGATCGAGGAGCGTGCGCGTGTTCTACCGGGCCAGTCTGCAGGCTGCTGCAGCCCTTGCATCCCTGTCCTTGCTGGCCGGCTGCGGTCTGATTCCGGGCGGCGATTCGGACGTGGAACAGAAGCTGTCGGTCGGGACCACGAGTGAGCCGTCCACTCTCGACCCCGCCGCGGCATGGGACGGCTCCTGGGAGCTGATGCGCAACGTGTTCCAGACCCTGGTGAGCTTTCCCACCGGCAGTACGAGCCCCGAGCCGGACGCCGCGGACAACTGCCGGTTCACGGACATGACCAGCACCGCCTACCGCTGCGAGCTCCGCAAGGGCCTGAAGTTCTCCAACGGGGACAAGCTCGACGCCGAGGCCGTGAAGTACTCCATCGACCGGATCAGGTCCATCGCGGTCAAGGGCGGCCCGGTCGGAATGCTCGGCTCGCTCGACCGGGTGGAGACCAAGGGCGACGACATCGTCATCTTCCATCTGAGCAAGCCGGACGCCACCTTCCCGTTCGTGCTGGCCACACCCGCCATGTCGCTGGTGGCGCCCAGCGCGTACTCGAAGCACAAGGTCCGCAGCGACGGCAAGGTGACCGGGTCCGGCCCCTACCTGCTGGACGGCTACAAGCAGGGGGACCGTTCCGAGCTGGTGCGGAACCCCGACTACAAGGGCTTCGCCGACCGCAAGAACGACGCGGTCACCATCCGGTACTTCAAGGAGTCCGGCGCCATGGTCGCGGCCCTGAAGAAGAACGAGATCGACGCCACGTACCGCGGCCTGGGTGCCGAGGAGGTGGTGAACCTCGAGGACAACAAGGACGCGAACAGCGATCTCCAGATCGTCGAGACGGTCGGCGCCGACATCCGCTTCCTGGTCTTCAACCCGAAGGACCCGGCAGCCGGGAACCCGGCCGTCCGGCGCGCGATAGCCCAGCTCGTGGACCGCGACGCCCTGGTGGCCAAGGTCTACCGGGGCACCGCCGAGCCGCTGTACTCCATGGTTCCCAAGGGCATCGCGGGGCACACGACCAGCTTCTTCGACAACTTCGGCGACCCGGACAGCAAGAAGGCCAAGAAGATCCTCACCGATGCGGGCATCACGGAGCCGGTCGCGATGACGTTCTGGTTCACGACCGACCGCTACGGATCGTCGACGGCCCCCGAGTTCGCCGAGCTCAAGCGCCAGCTGGAGGCGTCCGGGCTGTTCAGGATCACCCTGAAGAGCAAGCCCTGGAAGACCTTCCAGGAGGGCTTCACCAAGGGCGACTACCCCGTCTTCGGCCGAGGCTGGTTCCCGGACTTCCCGGACCCCGACAACTTCATCGCCCCGTTCGTCGGCAAGGACAGCATCACCGGCATGCCCTACGTGAAGGACGAGATCACGAAGGAGCTGCTGCCCCAGTCCCGCAAGGAGAGCGACCGCGGCGCGGTCAGCAAGGAGTTCGAACGGGCCCAGAAGATCCTGGTCGACGACGTCCGGCTGCTGCCGCTGTGGCAGGGCAAGCTGTACGTCGCCGCGGGCGAGGACATCGGCGGCGGCGAGCGCGCGCTGGACCCGCAGACGGTCATGCAGATGTGGGAGCTGTACCGCAAGGCCAGCTGGTAGGGGCTCCGGGGGCCCGGCGGCCGAGTCGCCGGGCCCCCGGGAGGGCTCCCTGCAGAGCGTTGTCAGTGGCCCCCGGTAGGTTCTCCCATCAAGAACCGATTGCTTACCGGAGGTTGTTGACGTGACCGACACCTACCCGCTGCCCGAGTCCTGGCGCGGCGTCCTCGGCGAGGAGCTCGAGAGCCCCTACTTCAGGGAGCTCACCGAATTCGTCGAGAAGGAGCGGGCCGACGGGCCGGTCTATCCGCCCCGGGAGCAGGTGTTCGCGGCTCTGGAAGCGACTCCGTACGACAAGGTGAAGGTCCTGGTCCTCGGCCAGGACCCGTACCACGGCGAGGGCCAGGGGCACGGCCTGTGCTTCTCCGTGCGGCCGGGTGTGAGGACACCGCCTTCCCTGCGCAACATCTACAAGGAGATGAAGGAGGAGCTCGGCCTGCCGGTCCCGGACAACGGGTATCTGATGCCGTGGGCCGAGCAGGGCGTTCTCCTGCTCAACGCGGTGCTGACGGTGCGCGCGGGTGAGGCCAACTCCCACAAGGGCAAGGGCTGGGAGAAGGTCACGGACGCCGTGATCCGCGCCGTCGCCGCGCGGCCCGACCCGGCGGTCTTCGTGCTCTGGGGCAACTACGCACAGAAGAAGCTTCCGCTGATCGACGAGGAGCGCCACGTGGTGGTGAAGGGTGCGCACCCCTCGCCGCTCTCGGCGAAGAAGTTCTTCGGCTCGCGCCCGTTCACGCAGATCAACGAGGCGGTCGCGGCGCAGGGGCACCGGCCCATCGACTGGCGCATCCCCGACCTGGGCTGAGGCGCGCCGGAGCCTGAGTGCGAATCTCCGCCACGACGACTAGCGTCGAAACGGCTGCAAACCGGATGGAATCGCCAGCAATGGTGAAAATCCGTCAGGAATCAGTTGGAGCAGGTCGAAATCGATCGGCCGGGCGTGGGCGGACAGGTGCGAGGGAGACCGCGGTGACGGAGCAGCAGGAGGCGTCGCAGGACGTCGTCATGACCAGGATCGGCCAGGCGATCATGTTGCTCCACGGCGGTGACCGGGAGGAGGCCCGCAACCGGTTCGGCGCCCTCTGGGGGGAGATCGGCGAGGGCGGCGACGCGTGGCACCGGTGCACCCTCGCGCACTACATGGCCGACACCCAGGACGACCCCGGCGACGAACTGGCCTGGGACCTGCGGGCGCTCTCCGCCGCGCAGGCGCTGACCGGCAGGGGTGTGGCCCCTCACCGGGACGCGCTCGCGGTGCGCGCCTTCTATCCCTCGCTGCACCTCAACCTCGCGGCGGACTACCTCAAGCTCCGGCGCCCCGCCGCCGCCCGGATCCATCTGGACCGGGCGCGGGACGCCTCGGGCGTCCTCGCGGACGACAGTGCGGACGACGGGTACGGGGGAGGAATCCGGGCGGCCATCGGGCGGCTGGAGCGGCGGCTGCGGGAGCTCTGAGCGGCCGCCGCTCCAGGACGCGTCCCCGTGCGGGCCGACGGGGGCGGGGGTGCGGTCCGCCGCGTCAGCGGTGGTAGGTGTCGTCGCAGATCCGCGACTGCGGGCTGCCCGCGGGCCAGTGCCCGTACCCCCGGCCGAGCGCGCACACGTCCGCCCCGGTGACGGGCGCCGGCACGGCGGGAACGGGGACGGGCGGAGCGACCCGGCGCGGCTGCGGACGGGGCTGCCCGGGGTGTTGCTGCTGCGGGGGCCGCTGCCCGTCGCGCCGCGCCGCCGGAGGTGTCGGGGCCGCCCCACGGGAGGCCGAGGGCGAAGGTTTCGGGTCCGGCAGCGCCTCCAGCGTGTCGCGTACCGGGGGCCGGACGATCTGCGGGGACAGGTCCTGCGCCGGCCGGCTGGTCTCTGGGGGTGCTGGTGCGCTCGGCTGCGGTTGTACGGACATACACCCGGACAGGGCCGTGACAGCCACGCCGACCAGGAGCTTCGCGGTGGTTCTGGTTCGATGCACCTGATCAACTCTGGGGGCGGACCGGGCGCCGGATGGGCGGGGAGGCCCGGATTGGCCCGCACGAGTGACCCGGTCAGCGTGACGCCCCGGGTCGCCCGCCTCCTGCGGTCCCGCGCGGCCGGGGCGAGTCAGTGGCCGCCCGGCGTTCCGCCCAGCATCCCCCGCAGCAGTTCACCGAAGCCGGTGCGCAGTTCCGCCTCCGTCGGGACGGCGTGGTGGTAGGCGCCCGCCGCGCACGAGAACATCAGGCCTTCGCACCAGGCCACCAGGGACAGGGCGTGCCGTTCCGGCTCCGGCGAGCCGGCCGCCGCCATCAGTGCCTCCAGCGGCTCGCGGAACTGCCGGCCCGTATCGTCGTAGAACGCGCGCAGTTCGGGGCGGCGGGTCGCCTCCAGGGCGAGCTCGTACCGGCAGATGAGCAGGTCGGGATGGCGGGTCAGATAGCGGTGGAGGGCCGTCGCGAGAGCTGCGATCAGGGCGTCGGGGCCGAGGGGCGCGGCCGGTCCGGACGCGTCGCCCGGCGAGGCCGTTCCGGCTTCTGCCGTCCCGTCCGGTGCCGCGCCCGGCGTCGGGAGCTCTCCCGGTGCGAGCACCCGGGCCTCGCGTTCGGCCAGCCGTCGCACCGTCGCCTCCAGCAGGGCCTGCCTGGTGCGGGCGTAGTTGGACGTCGACCCCTGGGGGAGGCCCGCGCGCTCGTCCACCGCGCGGTGGGTGAGTCCTCGCATGCCGCGTTCGGCGAGGAGCGCGAGTGCGGCGTCGGTGATGAGTCCGGCGCGCAAGGAGCCGGCGGCGGTGCGTGTGGCCATGGGATCAACCTACCGTTGGCACTACACCTGTAGTAACGTAGTCGTGTCACTACAGGTGTAGTTCCTGACAGGTGAGGAGGAGCCATGGACGCTCCCCGCGCGGTCGTCATCGGCGGCGGAATCGGTGGCCTCACGGCAGCGGTGGCGCTGCACCGTTCCGGCTGGCAGGTCACGGTGCTGGAGCGGGCCGGCTCGCCGGCGCCCGTCGGGGCCGGCATCGGTCTCGCCCCCAACGCCCAGCGCGCGCTCGACGTCATCGGGCTCGGCGACGAGATCAGGTCCCTGGCGGCCTGGCAGGGCGAAGGAGGGATGCGGAGCCCCGACGGCCGCTGGCTCTCCCGGACGGACAGCACCGCAGCCGCCGAGCGGTTCGGCGGACCGCTCGTCCTGGTGCACCGGGCCACCCTGATCGACCGCCTCGCGGCCGGGCTGCCGAAGTCCGCCATCCGCACCGACTGCCCCGCGTACCTCGTGGACCCGGGCGTCGCCGGGGGCAGACGCGCCATGATCCGGACTTCGGACGGGACGATCGAGGCGGATCTCGTCGTCGGCGCCGACGGCATCCACTCCGCCGTACGCGGCGCCCTCTTCCCCGACCACCCAGGCCCGTCCTACGCCGGAATCACCACCTGGCGCGTCGTCGTCCCCGCACCCCCCGAACCCTTCGCCCCGCACGAGACATGGGGCCGCGGAGCCCTCTGGGGCACCCAGCCCCTCAAGGACGGCCGCATCTACGCGTACGCGGCGGCCACCGCCCCGGCAGGGGAGCGCGCCGAGGACGAACGGGCGGAACTGCTGCGCCGCTTCGGCGACTGGCACGCCCCCGTCCCGGAGATCATCGCCGCCGCCCGGCCCGAGGACGTTCTGCGCAACGACGTGTACCAGATGACCCCACCGCTGCCCGCCTTCCACCGCGGCCGCACCGTCCTCGTGGGGGACTCCGCCCACGCGATGGCGCCCACCCTGGGCCAGGGCGGCAACCAGGCCATCGAGGACGGCATCGTGCTCGCCCACCACGTGGCACCCGGCGGAGACCTGGGCGCCGGCCTGGCCGGCTACACCGCCGACCGGCTGCCGCGCACCACCGCCATCGTCCGCAAGTCCGCACAGACCACCCGGCTGATGCGACTGACCTCCGCCCCGGCCGTCGCCGTACGGAACTTCATGATGGCCACCCTCTCCCGGCTCGGGCCGGGGCTCGTCCTGCGCACCTTCGACGGCATCGCCGACTGGCGTCCTCCGCAGCACACGTATGCTGCCCGGACGAAGGACGCGCCGGTCCGGCGGCGGTCGGCCTCCACGGAGGAGGACCGCGACGCGCGGCGCTGAACAGCGAGAAGGAGACCCTGTGAAGGTCGGCTGCATCGGGCTCGGCGACATCGCGCAGAAGGCGTACCTGCCGGTACTCACCACCCTGCCGGAGGTCGAACTGCATCTGCAGACCCGCACCCCCGCCACCCTGGCCTCCGTCGCCGCCGCCCACCGCATCCCGGCCGGTCAGTGCCACACCGACCTCGACTCGCTGCTCGCCCAAGGCCTCGACGCGGCGTTCGTGCACGCCCCGACCGCCGTGCACCCGGAGATCACCGGCCGGCTGCTCGAAGCGGGCGTCCCCACCTACGTCGACAAGCCGCTGGCCTACGAACTCGCCGAGTCCGAACGCCTGGTGGAGCTCGCCGAGGCGCGCGGTGTCACCCTGACGGTCGGCTTCAACCGGCGGCTGGCCCCCGGCTACGCGCAGTGCGTCGAGCACCCGCGCGAGCTGATCCTCATGCAGAAGAACCGGGTCGGGCTGCCGGAGGAGCCGCGGACCATGGTCCTCGACGACTTCATCCACGTGGTCGACACACTGCGCTTCCTGGCCCCCGGGCCCGTCGAGCACACCGTCGTCCGGGCCAGGATCCGTGACGGCCTGATGCATCACGTCGTGCTCCAGCTGGCCGGGGACGGCTTCACCGCCATCGGGGCGATGAACCGGCTCAGCGGTTCGACCGAGGAACGGCTGGAGGTCTCGGGCCAGGACTCCAAGCGCGAAGTGGTCAACCTCGCCGAGATCATCGACCACAAGGGCCAGCCGAGCCTGCGGCGCCGCGGCGACTGGGTGCCGGTGGCCCGCCAGCGCGGCATCGAGCAGAGCGTGTGGTCGTTCCTGGACGCCGTCCGGGCCGGAAAGCTGCTGAGCGCCCGGGACGCCCTGGAGACGCACGAGCTGTGCGAGCGCGTCCTGCGGGACCTCGACTGCGCGTAGCGCCTCCGGTCCGCCCGCCGCCGCACCGCAGACGGCTCGGGATGCGTGCGGAACGGCCCCGATGCAGGCTGGGGGGATGGACCGCCGGCCCGTGGAGGTGACCTCGTGAAGCCCCACCGCGAGCCACAGGGCTGGGGTGCGCTCCAGCCGCCTCCGGGGTACTACTCGGCGGACGGGCGGCCGCCCGACGCCGTCCAGCGGGCCCTGATCCTCGACTGGGCGGTCGGTCAGCGGATCGCGGGCGGCTGGCGGGTGGAGTCCCGCTCCGAGACCCAGGTCGTCATGGTCCGGGGCCGGCCGCTGAACCATGTGCTGCACGCCGTTCTGACCGCCTTCACCTGCTTCCTCTGGGGCGTGGTGTGGCTGGTCCTCGGCGTGACGAACAAGGTCGAGCGGGTCGCGCTCACCGTCGACGCCATCGGCGACATCGTCACGGTGCACGCACCGGCCCGCACCGCCTGAGCACCGGACTCACTGCGGCCCGTACCACCTGAGCACCGGACTCACTGCGGCCCGTACCGCCTGAGCACCGGACTCACTGCGGCGCGGACTCTGCCGGCGCCTCGTCGGGCGTACGGGCGGCGCCCACCGGTCCCGCATCACCTGCCGGGGCCACCGCGGCGACCACACCCACCGGCTCCGCCGCGTCACGCCTGCGCAGGGCACGTACGCCTTCGAAGGCACAGAAGGCCGCCAGCACCCCCAGCGCGCCGTACAGGGGCCAGTCGCCCAGCCGGACGTACAGCGTCGTGCCCCGGGCCAGCGGCACGCCGTACACCGCGGCCCCGCTCGTGTCCGTACCGAGAGGGGACCCGACGCGCTGCCCCTGCGGGCCGTACACCGCGCTGACGCCCGTGAGCGTGGCGTGCACCATCGGGCGGCCGTTCTCCGCGGCCCGCAACGCACCCAGTGAGGCGTGCTGGCCGGGCGCCCAGCCGTGCTGGAAGGACGACGTGGACGACTGGGCGATCAGGAGCTGTGCGCCGTCCCGGGTCAGCCGCCGGCTCATGTCGGGGAACGCGGACTCGAAGCAGACCAGCGGGCCGAAGCGCAGGCCGTGCGCGCCGGGCAGCGTCATCGTCACCGGGCCCGTGCCGCGCAGCCGGTCCTCGCCCGCCGCCTTGCCCATCGACGTGGCCCAGCCGAGCGCGGAGCGGGCCGGGACGTACTCCCCGAAGGGCACCAGGCGCATCTTGTCGTAACGGTCCCCGGTCAGCCCCTGCGGACCCACCAGCACGGCGCTCTTGAAGATTCCGGTACGGCCCGCCGCGTCGGTCTGCCGGGCATCCACGTTCACCAGCACGTCCGCGCCCACCAGGCGCGACAGCGCGGCGATCCGCGCGGTGACATCGGGCCTCCGGACCGGATCGACGGCGACACTGCTCTCACCCCACACGACCAGGTCGAGGTCCCGGCCCGCCAGTGAGCGCGTCAGCTCCTCGCTGCGCGCGAAGCGGCGCTGCACGCTGCCGGGCCCCTCGACGACACCGGGCTGCACGACGGCGATCCGCGCCGTCCCGGACCGCTCGGGCCGCGGCGCCCACACCCACACCGATCCCACGGCCACGGCGGCCACCACGAGCGTGACAGCGGACACCCTGCGGGCGGTGGGAGCCGTGAGCAGCAGGGCGAGCGCCGTGTTCACCGCGACCACCAGCAGGCTCACCAGCCACACCCCGCCCACCGATGCCAGCCGCAGCGCCGGCGGTACCTGCCACTGGCTCGCGCCGAGAAGCCCCCAGGGGCCGCCGAGCCCCTCCCACGACCGGACCGTCTCGATCATCAGCCAGCCACAGGGGACGACGATCACGGCCGCCACGACTCCACCGCCGGAGACCGGCCCGCGCAGGAGCCGGGCGACCAGCAGCCCCCACGGGGCCCACAGCAGACCGAGCAGGGCCGCCAGCACCACGATGAACACATGCAGGCTCGGCATCAGCCAGTGGTGGACGGCCAGCATGTAGCCCGTCCCGCCGAGCCAGCCGTCGAGCGCCGCCCTGCGCCCCGTACCGGCGGACCGGATCAGCAGCAGCAACGGGACCAGGGCGACGTACGCGAACCACCACAGCCCCGGTGCGGGGAAGGCGAGCGCGGGCAGCGCGCCCGCGAGGAGCGCCGCACCTGCGCGCCCGGGGGCCGAGCCGAGTATCCGTTCGCCCCGCACGCGCTCCACGACCCCGCTCGGCATGCCGCGCCTCCTCGGCCTACCGGGTGGCAGGCATCATCCGGAATCCCGTCCCCGTGTTGTTCCCCCAGTGTGGGGCAGCGGAAGCGGACCGGGGCGGATCACCGGGCGGTGGGGGAGTCCGACACGTCCCGCCACTTCTCATGGACCGTCACACCCTGGATCCGCCAGCCGTCGTCGGTACGCAGCAGCTCGAAGGCGTAACGCCCGCCGGAGACGAAGTTCGGTGCGGTCGGACGGCTCCCGGAGCCGGAGTCCCCGCTCCGGCCCCCGTCCGCCTCGCTCACGAGCCGCATCGGGTTCATGTAGTCGGCCTGCACCTGGGCGCGGTCGCCCGGATAACCGCCGAGGTCCTGAAGGTCCAGGCGCCGGTTGACGATGAGATGCTGCCGTACGGGAAACAACAGCATGGTCTGCGAGAGCCACTGGGCGACCTCGACGGCGGAGCCGTCGATGCCGCCCGCGGTGCGGTAGTCGGCGCGGCCGTCCGCGGTGAACAGTGCCCGGTAGTCCGGCCACGCACCGTCGTCCACCGCCACCGCGTAACCGGTGATCACTGCATCGATGGCGAGCCGGTCCATCACGGTCGAGAGATCCACACGCTGCGTCATCGGGTCAGTGTGGGCCCACGGACGTCAGGGACCAAGTGCCGTGCATCCGCAGCGGGCCGTGAAGGTAAGGAACCGGCCGTCGAAGGGCCCGTCGGTCGTGGCCCGCGAGGCAGCTCAGCAGGGCACCACGGCCACCGGCCCGAGCGCGTGCGTGAGCGTCGTCTGCGCCACCGGGGAGAGACCGAGGCCGAGGGACTCACCACCCTTGCGCCGGCCGATCACGGTGAGGGCCGCGGTCGCGGACGCGGTGACCAGGGTGCGCGACGCGGAGCCGTTGACGGGCTCCTTCACGACGTCGACCTGCGGATACTTCTCGCGCCATCCCGCTGTCAGCTCGGCGAGTGACCGCTCGGCGGCGTCGGCCGCCGCATCCCGGTCGAAGACAGGGCCGCCGGACAGAACCGACGAGAACATCGTCCAGCCGTGCACGATCCGCAGCCGCGCACCGGGCCGGGCCGCCGCCGTGTCGAAGGCGAACTCCAGCACCGCCTCGCTGCTCTCGTCCGCGGCCACCCCGGCGACGATGTCCCGGAAGACCTCCGGAGCATTCTCGTCAGGCTCCTCGTCCGGCGGCCCGCCGTTGATGACGACCACGGGGCACTCGGCCATCGAGGCTGTAGCCAGGCTGTTGGAGCCCAGCATCAGGGAGCGGAACCCGCCCAGCCCGCGCGAACCGACCACCACCAGCGACGCGTCACGGCTGAGCGAGACCAGTGCGGCCGAAGGGAAGTCGAGCGGTGCGAGCGTCGTGGGGCGCAGTCCGGGCGCGATCCGGTTCACGCGGCGCACGGACTCGGCGAGGAGTTCCTCCGCCTCGCGCTGCTGCGCCTCCTGGCCGGTACGCCGGGTCAGGAGGCGGACATGCACGACCGTCAGGGGAAGTCCCCGCCCGGCCGCCTCACGGGCCGCCCAGTCCAGCGCGTCGCGGCTGTGCGTGGACCCGTCGACCGCGGCGATCACGGGAAGCTCGGTGCCGGTCATGAATGCCTCCTGGGTGCGGGGGTGCGTGCTGGGGGCCGGTATTCGTACCTGACGCCAGGGTCCGGGCCGGGTCCGCCGGGCCGGTCTGCCCCGTACGCTACGGCCGGCCGGGGCGCACCGCAGGGGAGGCCCGGCGGGAGCCCGGCGGGCGCGGGCCCGGCGCGGCCTGCGGCGGACGCCTGTTGTCCTCGTCGGCCGGTGCGCCTGCACCTATGCTCGCGGGATGGAGCAGAGCGAAGTCGTGAAACGTGTGATCGGCATCCTCACCGAAGCGGGCGAGATGCGCCGCCTCTTGGAGGAGGACCCGGACCGTGACGACCCCAGCAACGATTCGACCGTGGTGACCGCCCTCCTCAACGAGACGATGCCGCGGATCGCTATCCCCGAGGACGCCACCATCGAGGACGTGGTGGCCCTGGTCGGCCGGGAGGTCGGCGGCGCGGTGGAGCAACTCGTCGGCGCGTTCACCCTGGCGTTCGCGATGCTGGCGCAGGTGCACGACTCGGGGCAGACGGACGTATCGTCCGCCGACGTCCTCCAGGACCTCGCCCTGCGTGCCGAGCAGTTCGGTTCCGAGGGACCAGGAGACCCGGGGGACGCGGAGGCGTAGGAAGGCGGGAGGCCGGGACGCCATACTCGGCGTCATGCGCATCGACTTCGATCCCGGCGCCACCGACACCGGCACGTTCTACCGGCTTCTCACCGCCGTGGTCGTCCCCCGGCCCATCGCCTGGATCTCCACCGTCACCCCGGACGGCGAGACGGCCAACCTGGCCCCCCATTCCTTCTTCACGATCGCCTGCGTCAGCCCGCCCGTCGTGCAGTTCACCTCGGTCGGACGCAAGGACACCCTGCGCAACATCGAGGCGACGGGCACCTTCGTGGTGAACTTCGCCCCGGAGAACCTCTTCGAGCAGATCAACGCGACGGCAACCGACTTCCCGCGCGGCATCAGCGAGTTCGAGGCCGTGGGCGTCGAGCGGGAGCCCAGTCTGCGGGTGAAACCGCCGCGCGTGGCAGGGTCGCCGGTCGCGCTGGAATGTGAACTGCACAGCACGGTCCTGCTCGGCGACTCCACTGTCGTGTTCGGCCGTGTGGTGCATGCCGCGGTCGACGAGGCCGTCATGGCGGACGGGCATCCGGAAGTCACCGCGCTGCGCCCACTGACCCGGCTCGGCAAGGACGAGTGGGGCACCTTCGGAGGCGTACGGGAGATCTCCCGCGTTCCGTACACCCGGTGGCAGGAGGACCGCGACGCCCGCTGACGCGGCTGTGCAGGCGAATGACGGCCGGACAGGGCGATGGTGCCGACGGTCGGGCCCGGGGCAACGGATAGTCTCAGCAGGCCTCGTCGGATACCGGTGCCCTGGTGGGTGTGGGGCCGGGACGGTGCCACACCCCGTCGCCGCCGCGTTCCGAGGACCGGACGGCGTCCCGGGGCCGTCACAAGCAACTGCGAAATAACACAGGAGACCCGATGGCTGATACCCCGACCCGCCAGGTTCAGCGGCGCTCGGACGAGAGCGCGGCGGGCTCGGCGTCCGAGGCCCCGGGCCGTGTCGAGGCCGTGCCGACACCGCGCTACCAGGGGCTGTTCGTCGAACCCGACCTTCCGCCCTTCGTCGAGACCGAGTGACACCACCCGAGTCGAGGCCCGCGCTGCCCCCGTACCCGCTCCGGCGGATACGGGGGCAGCGCGGCATCCGGGCCCCGCGTCCGCGTGGCGCATCGGGGAAGCTGTCGTCATGAACATCTCCGCCGACGAGAACGCGCACGAGACCTCACCGGAACGTCCCGGCTACCGGCGTTCGGCCGGATCGCCGCGCGGTGAGGCCCGCCGCCGGGAACTGCTGGAGCGGGTCACCGAGGACCTCGCGGCCAACGGACTCGTGGACTTCTCGCTGCGCCGTGCCGCGCGGGCCGCAGGCGCCACGCACAAGGTGCTGCTCTACCACTTCGACGGGGCCGACGACCTGCTCGTCCAGGCCGTGGTGCGACTGCGGGAGCGCCGCATCCGCAAGGCGCTCGACCTCGCGGCGGAGGGGCCGGCCCGCCGTTCGCTGGGGGACTGGGTGCGGGCGGTGTGGCCCGTCCTGGTCGGCGAGGAGGCACGGGTCCTGGACCAGGCGATCGGCCTCGCGATGTACGACTCCGAGCGTTACTCGGCCCTGGGCCGCGAGGCTTCCCAGCAGTACCTGCCCACGCTCCTGTCCGTCTGCCCGCCGCACTGGACCGACCGCCGCAAGCTGGAGGTCGCCGAGATGGTGCTGGCCACCCTGCGCGGGTTCCTGGTCGACGCGAGGACCAGTGGCGACACGGAGGGCGTCGCCGCCGGGTTCGACGCCCTGGTCCGTGCGCTGGAACGGGAGGAGGGCGCCGACGCGTAAGGCCTCACTTCTCTGCTCTCCGAGAGCGCGGGCCGAGGGGCGTGGACAGAATGTGAACCACGTGGTTCACTTTTTGTGAAGGATGAATCCGCCACCCGGAGGTCGGCATGGACACGTCCGTGATACGCGAGAAAGTCCGCTTTGCCGTCGGCGGCACGTACTGCGCCGCCTGGCACTACCCAGGGACGAACGGCGGCTGCGTGGTCATGGCCGCCGGTGGCGGTGTGACCAAGGAGCCGGGCACCGACCCGTTCGCCGCCCGTTTCCACGCCGCCGGGTTCACGGTCCTCGCCTTCGACTACCGGTGCCTGGGCGAGAGCGGTGGCGGCCCCCGCCAGACCGTACGCATCGAGGACCAGCTCGACGACTGGCAGGCGGCGATCGGCTTCGCCGCAGCGCTGCCGGAGACCGACCCGGCGCGGATCGCCCTCTGGGGCTTCTCCCTGTCCGGCGGCCACGTCCTGCGCGTCGCGGCCCGCAATCCGCACCTCGCGGCAGCCATCGCCCAGACACCCAACACCGACGGGCCTGCCGCCGCACGCAGCGCCGGCAGCTACCAGAAACCGCTCGCGCTGCTCCGGCTCACCGCCAGGATCCTGCTGGACGCGGCAGGCGCTCTGCTCGGCCGGCGCCCGCTGCTGGTGCCGCTCGCAGCTGAACCCGGGACCGTCGCGATGCTCTCCACACCGGACGGCGTCAAGGGGGACGAGGCGCTCAACCCGGGCAACCGGTATCCGCAGTGGAACCAGGAGATCGCCGCTCGCTCGATTCCGGGGATCGCGCTCTACCGGCCTGGCCGGGTCACCCCGCAGGTGCGTTCCCCGCTGCTGGTGCTCGTGTGCGACGAGGACCGTTCGGTGCTCAGCGAGCCCGCCGTGCGCGCGGCCGGACGGGCACCCCGCGCCGAGGTGGTCCGCCTGTCCGGCGGCCACTACGCCCCGTTCATGGATCAGCGCGAACAGGCCGTCGAGGCCGAACTCGCCTTTCTCCGCCGCCACCTGCTCGCTCCGGCGGCGGACCGCACCGAGGCGCGCGGGGCCGGCCGGTCATGAAGGCACGACCGGCTGCCCGCTCTCCGGCCACGTTCAGGCAGCTACGAATTCGTGGGCCGCGGCGCCCTGCCACTCGACGAGGGACGGAGTGTCGAGGGCTCGAGCCGGGTCCGCCATGCCTGCGTCGGCGAGGAACACGATGACATCGTGATCGCTGTGGGCGAGCCCCAGCTTCTCCTCGCGGCCGGCGATGTGCACGGTGACGAGCCGCGCGCCGGACGGTGTCGGTCGGTGGATCACAATCGGGGGAGTAGCCATACATCCAGCGTGGCCCCAGCTCCGCGTGCCCGCACCCTGGTCCTGCCGGGCAACCGGCGCGGCGCCCGACGCCGTAGCCGCGCCAAGGTCCGCCGCCGGAAGGTCAGGGGCCCGCGCGCCCCGAAGACCTCGTCGCTTCCGGTCCGTCGCGGATGTCCGTAACGAAACCAACGGCCGTTCCGAGGACAACCCTGCGGCCCCGTGCCTGGTCGTACGCGCAGCTCGTCGACGCGCTCATGGGCTGACGCAGACTGCCCGCGACGTGCGCTACCGCAGGAAACGGGGCGAGATGAGGTCCACACTCCACACATCGCCGTGTCCGGGGAATTCTTCCCGCCCGGCACTCGGATCGTGCACGACCTGGACCGTTGTCCCGGTGGAACGTTCCCGGAAGGCGCGATATCCCGCAGTCCCATCCAGTACTTCCAGGTCACCACTGCCAGGGATGCGTGCATGCTCGCGCCGGACATCCGCCCAGTTCGTGAAGGGCTCGAAACGGACGCCCAGTTGCTCGCGAACCTCCTCCCTCAATTCCGGCAGCCGGAGCAGCCTGTGAACCTCCAGAGAAAATGACAGGCACACCCAGTCCGGTTCGCCACCACACGTCACTTCGAAAAGACCGTAGTCCCGGCGGAGGATCCTGGAATCCCGGCGACCGGTGAGATCGTCCACGTACGGAAAGGGAGTGACGGAAGCGAGCCCGTCGAGGCCGTCTCCGGTTCTCGCGCCGAGAAGTGATCCGGTAGAGATCGTCCGGGCGATGAATTCGGCACCTGTCATCCCGGGCTTCTCCCCACCTTGATCAAGAACTGGAGCTCGAGAAGGGCTGTGCGGCCGCTGTGCGTCTCCCGGTCCCCCGACCGGAAGATGAGCGGGAGAGGAACGGGAGACGAACGCGGGGCGCAGCCGCGCAGAGGTGTCGGACGGGAAAGCCCTCAGCCCGCGGACTCACCGGCGTGCGGGCTCAAGGATCCCGCGCCGACCAGGATGAACAGCACGATGCCCAGGATGATCCGGTAGATCACGAACGGCATGAAGCTCTTGGTCGTGATGAACTTCATGAACCATGCGATGACCACGTACCCCACGCCGAACGCGATGAAGGTCGCGAAGATCGTCGGGCCCCACGACACATGCCCCTCGCCCGCGTCCTTCAGCTCGAAGACGCCGGAGGCGAGCACCGCCGGGATGGCGAGCAGGAACGAGTAACGCGCCGCCGCCTCGCGGGTGTAGCCCATCAGCAGACCGCCGCTGATCGTCGCGCCCGACCGGGAGACGCCGGGGATCAGGGCCATCGCCTGGCAGAAGCCGAAGATCAGGCCGTCCTTGACGCCGAGCTCCTTGAGCGACTTGCGCTCCTTGATGGCCCGGTGCTTGCCGCCGGTCTCGTCGCGCGCGGCCAGGCGGTCGGCGATGCCGAGGACGATGCCCATCACGATCAGGGTGGTGGCGATCAGTCGCAGATCACGGAACGGGCCCTCGATCTGGTCCTTGAATGTCACACCGAGCACGCCGATGGGGATCGAGCCGACGATGACCAGCCAGCCCATCTGCGCGTCGTGGTCGCCGCGCATCGAACGGTCCGTCAGCGACTTGAACCACGCCGAGACGATGCGGACGATGTCCTTGCGGAAGTAGATGAGGACTGCGGCCTCCGTGCCGATCTGGGTGATCGCGGTGAACGCCGCGCCAGGATCGTGCCAGCCGGCGAATGCCGCGGTGAGCCGCAGATGCGCGCTGGAGGAGATCGGCAGGAACTCGGTCAGTCCTTGAACGAGGCCGAGGACGAACGATTCGAACCAGCTCATGGGGCTTGGGCCATCCCGGAGTGATCATGCATCGGCCGACGGCGTCGAGCCGTCGGCGGCCTGCGGATTGCGGTCGTGTGACGACAGGGCCGCACCGGGCCCGGAGATCGTCAGTCGGTCGCGGGCAGCGTATCGCTCCCAGGTGAACAGAGTGACGACTACCCCCGCGCAGCCCGCCGCACCGCTCGGCTCACTCCGCGCCCAGCCGGTGGCGCCGCCGCCAGGCGACGACGGCCCCGCCGGCACCCGTGAGCACGATGAAGCCCATCGCGGCCAGGAAGGCGGGTGACGTGGGGGAGGCGGCCTCGCTCCCCGCCACGACGTACGCTGCCGTGTTCGGGATCGACCCGAGTCCGGTCGCGACGAGGAACGGCGGGTACCCCATGCGCGAGACGGCGGCACAGTAGTTGGCGGCGGCGAACGGCACCCCGGGGAAGAGCCGCAGCGCCAGCATCGAGCGGAAACCGTGCCTGCTCAACTGCCCGTCCGCCGCCCGCATCCAGCGCCCGCGCAGTAGCGTACGCAACGCCTCCTGGCCCAGTACCCGGCCGAGCATGAACGAGATGCCCGCGCCCAGTACCGTGCCCGCCAGCGCCGCAGCCAGCCCCGCCTGTGAGCCGAACAGCGCACCGGCGGCGAGATTGAGCAGCGGCCTCGGTACGAAGGCCACCGTGCAGATGCCGTACGCGAGGCCGAAGAGCACGACCGCGGCGGTCCCGCCGCTCAGCTGGGCCGGCCAGCCCGAGGCCAGCAGCCGCTGGGGCTCCAGGAGCAGCATCGTCGTCGCGGCGGCCAGCAGGACCGCCACGAGCAGGGAGAACCGGGACCAGGGCGACAGCAGCACCCGCGTGCAGCGCACGGCGAGGCCGCCGGCGGGCCGGGTGGCGGGGACGGGGTCGAGCATTCGGGGAGAGTATCCGAATCCCGTATGTGATCGTCGTAACGTGACCGTTATGAGTCACGCAGCCGAGCCGGCCGGGGAGAGCGCCGGAGCAGTCCCCGCCCTGCCCCCGAGCGCCCTCGCGGACACGGTGCTGGAGCGGCTGACCCTGTTGTACCCCACGGCTGCCGACCCCGTGCGCGCCCGGTCGGCCGGCGCGTACATGAAGCACGTCGCGCCGTTCCTCGGCATTCCCACGCCCCGCCGCCGGGCCCTGTCCCGCACCGTCCTCGAAGGCACCGCACGCCCCAGGGAGACGGACTGCGCCGCCATCGCGCTGCGCTGCTGGGCGCTGCCCGAGCGCGAGTACCACTACTTCGCCGCCGACTACCTGCGCCGCCACATCGCACGCTGTTCGTCCGGATTCGTTCCGGTCCTTCGCCATCTGGTCACCACCGAGCCGTGGTGGGACACCGTCGACACGCTGGCCGCCCATGTCGCGGGACCACTGGTGGCGGCCGACCCGGAGCTCCGGCGGACCATGGACGAGTGGATCGAGGACGACGACCTCTGGATCGTCCGCACCGCACTGCTGCACCAACTCCGCTTCAAGGAGGCCACCGACGCGGGCCGGCTCTTCGCCTACTGCCTGCGCCGCGCGGACCATCCCGACTTCTTCATCCGCAAGGCGATCGGCTGGAGCCTGCGGGAGTACGCCAAGACGGACCCGCAGGCCGTACGGGACTTCGTCGACGACGCCCGGGACCGGCTGGCGCCGCTGTCCGTGCGCGAGGCCGCCAGACACCTCTGAGACGGCTGCCCCCAACTCCCGTACCGGGCGCCAATAATCACTCGACGGATCTGTGCCCGCCGGAGATGATCGAGCCATGTTCCGGTACGCCTTCCTCGCAGCGCAGTCCGCAGTCGCGGACACGCCGAAGGCTGCCGTGAGCCCCCTCGCAGCAGATGTCGCGGCAGCGGTCACCGCTGCCGCAGCGCCCCTCGGCGGCGCCCGAAGCTGACCCTCCCCCGACTGTCCGGCGGACCCCGCAAGGGGAGGGTCGGCCGGACTTCGGGGTCTTCTCCTCCAGCTTCGCACCACAAGGAATTCACCATGCCCAAGACGGCATACGTGCGCACCAAGCCGCACCTCAACATCGGCACCATGGGCCACGTCGACCACGGCAAGACCACCCTGACCGCCGCCATCACCAAGGTCCTCAGCGACCGCGGAACCGGCACGTTCGTCCCGTTCGACCGGATCGACCGGGCCCCCGAGGAGGCGCAGCGCGGCATCACGATCAACATCGCGCACGTCGAGTACGAGACCGGCACCCGGCACTACGCGCACGTGGACATGCCCGGACACGCCGACTACATCAAGAACATGGTGACCGGCGCCGCCCAGCTCGACGGGGCGATCCTCGTCGTCTCCGCGCTCGACGGCATCATGCCGCAGACCGCGGAGCACGTGCTGCTCGCCCGCCAGGTGGGCGTCGACCACATCGTCGTCGCCCTCAACAAGGCCGACGCGGGGGACCCCGAACTGACCGACCTCGTCGAGCTGGAGGTACGGGAGCTGCTGACCTCCCACGGGTACGGCGGCGACACCGTGCCCGTCGTACGGGTGTCGGGCCTGCGGGCGCTGGAGGGCGACCCGCGCTGGACCGCGTCCGTCGAGGCGTTGCTCGACGCGGTCGACACGTACGTGCCGATGCCGATGCGCTACACCGACGCGCCGTTCCTGCTGCCGGTGGAGAACGTCCTGACCATCACCGGCCGGGGCACGGTCGTCACCGGCGCGGTCGAGCGCGGCACCGTGCGCGTCGGCGACCGGGTGTCGGTGCTCGGTGCGGACGTCGAGACGGTCGTCACCGGTCTGGAGACCTTCGGCAAGCCGATGGAGTCCGCCGAGGCCGGCGACAACGTGGCGCTGCTCCTGCGCGGCGTGGAGCGCGACCGGGTGCGACGCGGGCACGTCGTGGCGGCGCCCGGCAGCGTCACGCCGAGCCGGCGCTTCACCGCCCAGGTGTACGTCCTGTCGGGGCGCGAGGGCGGCCGCACCACTCCGGTCGCCACCGGCTACCGGCCGCAGTTCTACATCCGCACCGCCGACGTCGTCGGCGACGTGGACCTCGGGGCGGCGGCCGTCGCGCGCCCCGGCGAGACGGTCACCATGACCGTCGAGCTGGGCCGCGACGTGCCGCTGGAGTCCGGTCTGGGCTTCGCCATCCGCGAGGGCGGCCGCACCGTCGGCGCGGGCACGGTCACCGGGCTGCTCTGAGTCGTACGACCGTTCCGGGCCCGTCTTCCGCACCCGCGGGAGGCGGGCCCGGCCGCCCGCGCGGTCGGGAACAGCCGGTCCCACGCCGCACAATGGGGTCGTGAACGAGTCGATACCCGTCATGCGCGACGTGGACCACGGCACTGCCAGGCTGCTCCCCGACGTGGACCGGGAACGGGCCTGGCTGCTCACGGTCGACGGCGCACCCCAGTCGTACGTCGACCTGGACGTGCCGGAGCACCTCGAATTCGAGTACGCGCGCCGGCTCGCGCACGTCGTGGACTGCGCGGCCGGGGCGGGCGCGCCACTCGATGTCCTGCACCTCGGCGGCGGCGCCCTCACCCTGCCCCGCTACGTCGCAGCGACCCGGCCCGGCTCCCGGCAGGAGGTCGCCGAGGCGGACCGCGGTCTCCTGGACCTCGTCACGGAACACCTGCCGCTGCCGGACCGCAGCGGGATCACCGTGCACGCCGCGGACGCCCGCGAGCAGTTGGAGGAAACCGCTCCCGGTTCGGTGGACGTGGTGATCGCGGATGTCTTCGGAGGCTCCCGGGTGCCCGCCCACCTCACGTCCGTTCCCTACGCGCAGGCGGCGGCCAGGGCTCTGCGCGCGGACGGTGTCTACGCGGCCAATCTCGCGGACGGGGCGCCCTTCGGCTTCCTGCGCTCGCAACTGGCCACCTTCGCGACCGTCTTCGGGGAGCTGGCCCTGATCGCAGAGCCCGCCGTGCTGCGCGGGAGGCGTTTCGGCAACGTGGTCCTCGTCGCGTCGCGGTCCCCCTTCGACACGGCCGCCCTGATCCGCCGCTGCGCCGCCGACGTGTTTCCGGCCCGGGTCGAGCACGGCGACGCGGTTGCCGCGTTCCTCAAGGGCGCACGGCCGGTGGGCGACGACGAGGCGGTCGCCTCACCCGAGCCGCCCGACGGCGCCTTCAGCATCGGCTGACCCCGGCGGGGCCTTGGCCAGTACCTCGGTGGACGCGGTCCGTCGGGTCAGGTTGCGTACGTCCGGCACGAACAGCACCGCGCCGGTGACGAGCACGACCAGACCGGCACAGCCCCAGAGCGCCTGACTGCGGCCGACCAGCGACTCCACCGGCCCCGCGAGCGCGGTGGCGACCGGCACCATGGCGACGGAGCCGAACCAGTCGTACGCCGCGACCCGGGACAGCTTCTCCTCCGGGATCTCCTGGTGCATGGCCGTCATCCAGGAGACGCCGAACACCTCGATGGCAGCGCCGCTGACGAACATCACCACGCAGAGCCCCGTCACCGGCAGCGGGACAGCGAGCCCCGCCGAGGGCAGCGCCAGCGGGAAGACGCAGAGCGTTCCGGCGAGCAGGAGCCGTCGCGGCTTCCACCGCACCATCAGCAGCCCCCCGGCCACGGTGCCGACACCGAAGGCGGCGAGCGCGAAGCCCCAGGGGCGGGCGCCCCCGAGCTCCTCCTGGGCGACCAGCGGCCCGTACACGGCCTCCGCGGCCCCGACGGCGGCGACGACCACGGAGAACTGCGCCACGACGGCCCAGAGCCAGGGGCGGCCGATGAACTCCTGCCAGCCGTCCCGCAGATCGGCGAGGAGACCGCTGCCGGGTTCCCGCGACGGGATGTGACTCACGTCGAGGAAGGCGCGCAGTGCCCCCGCGACCGCGAAGGCGGCTGCGTCGACGGCCAGCACCCAGCCCGGGTCCATCGCGGCGATCATGGCGCCGCCGAGCGCCGCGCCGCCGATGGCCGCGCCCTGCATGGACATCCTGAAGAGGGCGAAGGCGCGGCTCGCCTGTTCACCGCTGACACTGGACATCAGCATGCCCTCGGCCGCCGGGCTGAAGAAGGCCTGCCCGGTGCCGCACAGCGCGGTCAGCAGCATCATCTGCCAGAGCTGGGGGTCACCGGCCAGGACCAGCCAGGCGAAGGCGCCCTGGGAGAGACAGTTGAGGGCGTTGGCGGCGACCATCACGCGATGGCGCGGCAGCCTGTCGGCTATCGCCCCGCCGATCAGCAGGAAGAGCACCAGAGGCGCCGTCCTGGCGGCGGCCACCAGACCGACGTCGCCGCCGTCGCCCCCCGCCTGGAGAACCGCGAACGCCGCCGCGATCAGGGCGCCATGAGTGCCAAGGCCCGTGATGATCGCGGCGGCGGTCAGCAGCCGGTAGTTGCGGCCCGCCGGGGTGGGGCGGTCCGAGCGGGGTGCGGGGGCGGCTGCGTCAGTCACTCAGGGACTATCGCGGCAGTGGGCCCGTTGTGCCAAATGCACTCCCGCCGAGGTCAGGACTTGGTGATCTTCACCAGCCGCACCGTGCTCAGGATCTTCTGGATCGTCGCGTCCGGCAGCTCGCCCTCGACGCCGGCCGCGGCGTACAGCACCCAGGAGGAGAACGCACCGCTGCTGTTCTTGAAGGTGAAGGCGATGGTCTTGCCGTCGCTGTCACACTTCGTCTTCTTGGTGACGTTCGGGGCGGTGGCGGTGACCACGCTGCCCGTCAGTCCCGACTTGGTGGTGTACTGCTTGGCCTTGCTGATCTTGATGGTCTTCTTCGGCATGTGCTGCGCGTACGCGCCCCACGCCCAGGTGCCCGCCTCGTTCCGGGCGTTCAGAGCGGCGTCCGTGGCGCCCTCCGCACCGCGGGTGCCGGTGCCGGCCAGGCTGTAGTTCTCCTTGGTGCCGTCCTTGTCCTCGTCGTCGACACACCACTTCTTCTTGTAGTCCGCCGGCGCGGAGAAGCCGATGAGCGGCGGCTTGTCCTCCTTCGACTCGTCCTCGAAGTACGAGAAGATGCCGGGGGCCGCGACCTCCCAGTCGCCGGGCACGTCGAACTGGGTGCCCCACTTGGGGTTGGTCACGACCTTCCAGCCCGCGATGAGCGGCTTGGCGTCCCCGTCGCTGCCGCGCGGGTTCGCCTCGGGTGAGGACGCGGCGTCGGAGGGCTTGGCGGGCGCGGACGACTTCTTGTCGTCGGCGACGTTCTTGCCGTCCTTGTCGTCGTCCTTGTTCAGCACGACGACACCGGTGACCGCCGCGGCCACCACGACCGCGGTCGCCGCGACGATGGCGATGACCGTCGTCTTCTTCTTGTCGTTGCCGGGCTGGGGCCCGCCGGGCTGACCGGCCACCGCGTACTGCGGGACGGTCGGCTGCTGGTACGGATTGGGCTGCTGGTATCCCGGCTGACCCTGCTGCGGGTAGCCGTATCCGGGCTGCTGCTCGGGCTGACCCTGCTGCGGGTAGCCGTATCCGGGCTGCTGCTCGGGCTGACCCTGCTGCGGGTAGCCGTATCCGGGCTGCTGCTCGGGACCGGGCTGCTGGTAGCCCGGCTGCTGATAGGGATTGGGCTGCTGGTACCCCGGCTGCTGGTACGGGTTCTGGTTCTGGTCCTGCGGGTTCTGCTCGCCCCCGGGCGGCTGCTGTCCTGGCCACATGGCGAGTAACGATAGAGGGGCGGCGCCCGGGCGGCTACGGCCGCCCCCGTGAGCGGACGGTGAAGGGATGCGGCCGGAGCGCGGGTGTGTGGCCGCCGGACCGTGGCCGGACAGCACTACTCACGAGTAACATCAGGTTCATGAGCGCTGAACAGATGACCGCGGGCGACATGGTCGCCGCGTCGGTTCCGATGGTCCGGACCCTCAACCTCGAATTCCTGGAGTCCACCGCCGAACGCGCGGTGGTCCGCATGCCGGACCAGGCCGACTTCCACAACCACGTCGGCGGACCGCACGCCGGCGCCATGTTCACGCTGGCGGAGTCGGCGAGCGGGGCCATTGTCATGGCCGCGTTCGGCGACCAGCTGACGCGGGCCGTCCCGCTCGCGGTGAACGCCGAGATCGCCTACAGGAAGCTGGCCATGGGTGCGGTCACCGCGACCGCCACACTCGGCCGTCCGGTGGCCGACGTCGTCGCCGAACTCGACGCGGGCGAGCGCCCCGAGTTCCCGGTCGCCATCGAGATCACGCGTGCCGACGGTGCCGTGACCGGTGAGATGACCGTGCTCTGGACGCTGCGCCCGAGCTCCTGATCCAGGACGTCCCCGGACGGGGCCGCCACGCACCCGGCAGGGAGCGGGCGGCCCTTCGCGCTGTCGGGGCCGACGCGCCGACCGGTAGGCTTCCGCCGTGCGCCGAGGAGTTGTCCGGCGGGCGATCAGGACATCACTACGGAGGAACCGGCGTTGCACATCCAGGAGTGGCTGGAGACCGTCCCCGCGATCAGCGTGTACGTCCTGGTGGGCGTCGTCATCGGGCTGGAGAGTCTGGGCATTCCGCTGCCCGGCGAGATCGTGCTGATCAGTGCGGCGCTGCTGGCCGCGGGACACGACGGCATCAACCCGTGGATCCTGGGCGCCTGTGCCACGGCCGGGGCGGTGATCGGGGACTCGATCGGGTACGCCATCGGCCGCAAGGGCGGACGGCCGCTGCTTGCCTGGCTCGGCGGAAAGTTCCCCCGGCACTTCGGTGAGAGCCAGATCGCCATGGCGGAGCGGTCGTTCCAGAAGTGGGGCATGTGGGCGGTCTTCTTCGGCCGCTTCGTCGCACTCCTGCGCATCTTCGCCGGACCGCTCGCCGGTGTCCTGCACATGCCGTACTGGAAGTTCCTGACCGCCAACGTGCTCGGCGGGATCGCCTGGGCGGGCGGTACGACGGCCGTCATCTACTCGGTGGGTGTCGTCGCCGAGGACTGGCTCAAGCGGTTCTCGTACCTGGGACTGGCGATCGCGGTCCTGATCGGGCTCACCTCGATGCTGATCCTCAAGAACCGGACCAAGAAGGCGGCCGCGCGGGCCGCCGCTACCGCGCCCGAACCCGAGACCGTCCCGGTTGCCGACTGACGCCGCGACTGACGACGGCCGGGTGCCGGTCGAGACGACGGGCGGGCACCGGCCACCGGGCCGCTGCCCGCCCGCCGCCTCGGTGATCAGTCCTCGTACGCCTGCCGGTGGGCCTTGGCCAGTTCCACGTAGCCGACCGCGTTGAACCTGATGCCTTCGAGCTCCTCCTCGGTCAGCTGCCGCTTGACCTTGGCGGGTACGCCCGCGACCAGCGAGCCCGGCGGCACCCGCATCCCCTGCGGGACGAGGGCCTGGGCCGCGATCAGCGATCCGGCACCGATGTGGGCGCCGTTGAGCACGGTGGCACCCATGCCGACCAGGACGTCGTCCTCGATCGTGCAGCCGTGCAGCACGGCGTTGTGCCCGACCGAGACGCGCTCGCCGACCGTGACGGGGAAGCCGGGGTCGACGTGGACGCTGCAGTTGTCCTGGATGTTGGAGGCGGCGCCGATCACGATCGGGCCGCAGTCGGCCCGCAGCACCGCGTGGTACCAGAGGCTGGAGCCCGCGGCCATCGTGATCTCACCGATCGCGACCGACGTCGGTGCGGTGAAGGCATCCGCGTCGATGACCGGCTCCTTGCCGCCCATGGCCGTGATCAACGCCTGCTCTGCCATCGCGCGTCCTTCCGTGCTCCGGTGCGGTGGGTCGCGGTCCTCCGGTCGCCGCCGGACGGTCCCGCCCGGGAAACGGTATGCGACGCGCGGGAGGCTTCGCGGTCGGGTGGGGTGAAGATCACAGGCCGGCACGACGATCGCCCGTGGGCCCGCCGACTACCGTGTGCGAGTGCCGAAGAACAGAAACACGTTCTCCTCCCTGACCGCCTGGCGGCGGCGCGCCCTGTCGGGGGCCGTCCACCGCTGCTGGCGCTGGGTGCAGGAGACGGGCGCGGTGACGGCGGCACACCCCGGCCGGCTGAGGTTTCGCCGTATCGGTGAGGGCACCAGGCTGGCCTTCCCGCAGGGCACGGTGTTCGGTGAGCCGTGGATCGAACTGGGCACCCACTGCATCATCGGCGAACAGGTCACCCTGACGGCGGGGCTCATGCCCGATCTGGATCTCGGATCCGACACCGTCCTGACGCTCGGCGACGGAGTGGTGCTGGGCCGCGGCAGCCACGTCGTCGCCGACACCACGGTGACGATCGGCTCGGACACGTACTGCGGGCCGTACGTCTACATCACCTCGACCAACCACAGCTACGACGACCCGCGGCAGCCGGTCGGCAAGCAGTGGCCGCGGATGGAGCCGGTGTCCATCGGCCCCGGCTGCTGGATCGGCACCGGAGCGGTGATCCTGCCGGGTGCCAGGCTCGGCCGCAACGTGGTGGTGGCCGCGGGCGCGGTGGTACGCGGCGAGGTGCCCGACCACGCGGTGGTGGCCGGAGCCCCGGCCCGTGTCGTACGGAGCTGGAACCCGGAGAAGGGGTGGCAGCCGCCCCTGCGGACACCCGCCCCGGTCCCGATCCCCGCGGGCGTGACCCCGGAACAGCTTCTGGCCGTGGCGGAGCTCGACGAGAGCTGAGTGCGGCCGGTAGTGGGTCCCGCAGTACAGTGCGATGAACAGCCGGGTGCACCGCGCCGCACCGAAGCGCGATGTCTTCGACTCGGATCCAGAATATTTGGACGGTACGTGACCGATCTCGATCAGCTGACCCAGGCCCTCGCCCGGAATCTCAAGCACTGGCGCGGTGAGCGAGGCTTCACCCTGGACGTACTCGCCACCCGGGCCGGGGTCAGCCGCGGAATGATCATCCAGATCGAGCAGGCCCGCACCAACCCCAGCGTCGGCACCACGGTCAAGCTGGCCGACGCCCTCGGGGTCAGTATCACCACGCTGCTCGACTACGAACAGGGCGCACCGGTCCGTCTGGTTCCCGCGAGCCAGGCCGTCCGCATGTGGTCCACCGACGCGGGCAGCTACACCACCTTGCTCGTCGGGGCCGAGGCCCGGGGACCGCTGGAGCTCTGGTCCTGGCACCTGATGCCCGGCGACAGCAGCGCGTCCGACCCGCACCCCGAAGGCGCCGTGGAACTCCTCCACGTCACGGCGGGCACACTCACCCTGGTCGTCGACGGCGTCTCGCACGCCGTGCCCGCCGGTACGTCCGCAGTCTTCGAGGCGCACCACCCGCACGACTACCGCAACGAGGGGGCGGAGCCCGTCGACGCCACCATGGCCGTTTCGATCCCGCCCGTCAGGTGAGACGCCCAACCGGCGGGAGGGCAGGGGCTGTTAGCGTGGCGCGCATGCGCGCCCCCATCGGCTCCTTCGAGGATGCCTGCCCTGCTGCCGACCGTCTCGAACTCCTCACGGCCCCCGTGGCCCGAGCGGTGCGGGAGGGCTGGGGCGGCGTGCCCGCCGAGCAGATCATCCACGTCGACACGGACCCGGAGATCGCCGACACGGCCGCCTTCGTCGAGCGCCACGGAGCCGACCTGCTGGGCCGGTCGGCCAACTGCGTCGTGGTGGCGGGCAAGCGCGGCGGCGAGGTCACCCTGGCCGCCTGCCTCGTCCTCTCCCGCTGCCGTATGGACGTGAACGGCGCCGTCCGCAAGCAACTCGGTGCCCGCAAGGTCAGGTTCGCCCCGATGGACACCGCGGTCGGTGAGACGGGGATGGAGTACGGCGGCATCACGCCCGTCGGACTCCCGGCAGACTGGCCGGTGTTGATCGACTCCGCCGTGGTGGACGAGGAGTGGGTCCTGATCGGCAGCGGCACCCGGCGGGGAAAGTTGATCATGCCGGGCAAGGCATTGGCGGCACTGCCGGGCGCAGTGGTCGTCGAAGGCCTTGGACTGGCCGGATTCTGACTCGGGCTTCGTGAATCACCGTGTATCAGCTTCCGCTCTGCGGGAGGCTGGGCCCGGTGTGTCCCGACCCGGTCCCGGCTGGGCCGGTCGGGTCGCCCTTTAGCCCATTTGGGGGGTGTGCGCGAATATGACCGAAACCGCGGGGCAGGCGCGCGCGTTTGTCGTGCGCAGCGCCCCCGCGTGTGTCCAAGTGGCTATCTCTGAAGTTCTGTCCTATTTATAAGGAAAGTCAGAAATGTCCGCTTATGTCCACCTCGAGTCGGTGGCGATGACGGATGTCCTCAACATGAAGGGCCTTAAATGAAAACTACCCTCGTCTCGGCGGCCGGCAGGCCGGGGTTCGCTCCCCGTAGCCAGGCCGTGCCCCGGGTGCCGCTCGCTCAGCGAGCCGCTGTCCAGGGCGGTGGGGCCTTGCCCGCATCGATCAGTCGGCTCCTGTCGACCGACGCCGGGGCGAGTCCGTTGGTGATCGCAGCCTTCCAGTCGTCCGTCTGAGTAGCCGAACAGATACCCGTCATGGACCGGCCACCCCCTTCTTTGAGCCAATTCGTGCTGAAGATGCACAGCCGCTGTGATCTTGCCTGTGATCACTGCTACGTGTACGAGCACGCGGACACGAGCTGGCGTGGCCGGCCCAGGGCAGTGACGAGACAGACCCTGGCCAGGGCGGCGGATCGCATTGCCGAACACGCCCTGGCACACGGCCTACCCGTGGTCCATGTGGTGCTGCACGGCGGGGAGCCGCTGCTCGCGGGCCCGGAAAGGATTCGGTGCGCGGCCGAGGAGCTCACCCGTGCGCTCGACGGGATCAGCGCACTCGATCTGCGTATCCACACCAATGGGGTCCTGCTGAGCGAGGAGTTCTGCGACCTCTTCGCCGAACTGGGTATCAAGGTCGGGGTGTCGCTCGACGGCGACAGGGTCTCCAACGACCGTCATCGCCGTTATGCGGACGGGCGCAGCAGCCACCCCCAGGTCCTGCGCGCAGTCTCGCTGCTCAACCGTCCGGGCTACCGGAGGCTCTTCGCCGGACTGCTCTGCACCATCGATGTCGAGAACGATCCGGTCGCCGTGTACGACGCCCTCGTGGCCCTCGGTCCGCCGCGCATCGACTTCCTGCTCCCGCACGCGACCTGGGACGTGCCCCCGCTCCGGCCGCACGGTTCCGTGACGCCCTACGCGGACTGGCTCGACGTGATCTACCGGCGGTGGGACGCCGCGGGGCGGCCGGTGCCGGTACGGATCTTCGACTCCGTGCTGCGGACGCTGCGCGGTGAGAGCAGCCTCACCGAGTCCCTGGGCCTGGCGCCCGCGGATCTCGTGGTCATCGAGACGGACGGCACGTTCGAACAGGCCGACAGCCTCAAGACGGCCTACGACTCGGCTCCCGCCACCGGCATGAACCTCGTCGACCACACCCTCGACGAGGTGCTCGCCCACCCCGGCATGCTCGCCCGGCAACAGGGGCTGGAGCAGCTCAGTGACGAGTGCCGGGCCTGTCCGGTGGTCAACTCCTGCGGAGGGGGCCTCTACGCGCACCGCTACCGGACCGGAAGCGGCTTCCGTAACCCGTCGGTCTTCTGCCCCGATCTGATGGAAATGATCATGAATATTCGTGACCGTGAAGCGGCGGCGCCCGTGGCGAGCGGACCGGAGCCGCTCGCGGCGGCCGGACTCGACGAGCTGGCCTCGGGCTTCGGCAGTGCCGCGACCGTGGACCGGCTCGTGGCGGCCCAGTCGGAGATCAACCACGAGTTGCTGGCCGCGGTCGGTGAACGCGCTCCGCGGGGCGACCGCACCGCCATGCAGGCCTGGGAGTTGCTGGTCGACCTCGACGCGGGAGCGCCCGAGGCCCTGGACGCCGTGCTGGCGCACCCGTACACGCGGCCCTGGGCGCTGCGCGTGCTAGAAGGCGGGACGCGGTGGTCCGCCGGTCCCGGTCTGGCCGAGATCGCGGCCGCCGCCGCGCTGCGGGCCCGGCGCGGCGACACCGTCGCCGTCCCCGTGCGGGAAGGGCTGCTCCGCCTCCCCGGCCTGGGCGCGGTGACCCTGCCGCCGGATGCCGCACTCGCCGAAGTGTCCGCGGACGCCGAGGGGTTCTCGGTACGGGCGGCGGGCCGCCGTGTGCGGATCGACTGGGAGGAGGGGGTGGACGGGCTCACTCCGCACTGGCAGCCGGTGCGCGTGGTCGAGCGTCCGGGATGGTCGGTGGCGCTGGAGGACACCGACCCCCTGCGCGACCGTCATCAGTGGCCCGTCACCGGGCGGCTCTCCGCGGGCGAGGCCAAGCTGTGGGCGCAGGACCTGGCCGAGGCGTGGACGCTGATCCAGGGCGAACTCCCCGCGTACGCTCCGGGAGTGGCGACCGGCCTCCGGGTCGTCACACCGCTGCACGCGCCGGGGGGCAGCGATGTCAGTGCGGCCTCCCGTGACGCCTTCGGGGCGATCGGGGCGGCGCGGCCCGAAACACCCGATCTGCTGGCCCTGTTGATCGTGCACGAGTTCCAGCACGTGAAGCTCGGCGCGGTCCTGGACAGTTTCGACCTGCACCAACCGCTCGATGGCGGGCGGCTGTTCTACGCCCCCTGGCGCCCCGACCCACGACCGCTGGACGGCCTGCTCCAGGGCACGTACGCGCACATCGCCGTCACGGACTTCTGGCGCGTGCGCAGGCACACCGCGCAGGGAGGGGCGGCGCGCACGGCCGAGGCGCAGTTCGCCCGGTGGCGGGAGCAGACGACCGAGGCCGTGCGGGTGCTGGCCGGATCGGGGCTGCTGACCCCTCTGGGTGAGCGGTTCGTGGCCGGAATGGGCGATACGGCCGAGGCCTGGGAGGCGGAAGAGGTCTCCGCCGGTGCTCTGGCCCGGGCGCGGGACTCGGCCGAACGGCACCGCGCCGACTGGGCGGCTCGCCATCCGGTGCATGCTGCGCAGCTCCGTCCTTGATCTCTTTCGGAATTGACGGTTATGGCAGCAATTGATGGTCCCGTGCGGAAAGTGGAGGGACGGGATCAATAAATAGGCGCGTTCCTGCCGTTCCGCCGAAGATTCGATACTTCCTAGACTGAGGTCCCACACGTGGACCGGGGGAGACGTTGGATCTTGAAGCTGCCGGAGCACAGGGAGATGAGCCCAGACCGTACTTCTTCCTCAGCTATGCGCATACACCCAGGAACGATCCGAAGGACAAAGATCCGAATCTCTGGGTCGAGAGATTCTACCGGGACCTGTGCGCCCACGTTCTGCAGCTGACGTCCTTGCCCGCGGGGGTGCCGGCCGGGTTCCTGGATCAGCAGATGCAGCCCGGGGAGGGGTGGCAGGAGCGTCTGTCCGAAGCCCTGGCGTACTGCAAGGTCTTCGTTCCGCTCTACTCGCCGCGCTATTTCCTGAGCGAGCAGTGCGGCCGGGAGTGGTACGCGTTCTCCAGTCGCGCGGTTCACTATCAGGCGGCCCGCAGCAACGGCGGCCAGATGTCCGGCATCGTGCCCGCGCTCTGGGTTCCGGTACCGCCCAGGCAGCTTCCGCAGCCCGCGGAGCGGCTGCAGTTCAATCACGCCGCCTTCGGCGAGGAGTACGCCGACGAGGGCTTCTACGGGCTGATCAAACTGCGTTATCTGCGCGACCAGTACGAAAGGGCCGTGTATCTGCTCGCCAAACGGATAGTGAAGGTGGCGGAACAGAGCCGGATGCCGGAAGGGGACCCGCAGCAGGACTACGCGGCGGTGCCGAGCGCCTTCGGACCGCCCGGCAGGGCCCGGCAGATGGAGATCTCCGTCCTGGCCTGTTCCCGCTCCGACCTGCCCGCGGGCCGTGCGCCGGACTGCTACGGACCGGCCCAGCGCGACTGGAATCCGTACCACCCGAAATCCTCCAGGCCGCTGGCCGACCACGCCGTCGACCTCGTACGCAATCTCGACTACCAGGTGAGAGTGGGGGAGTTCGAGGCGGAGTCGGAGCGACTGCTCGGTACCGAACGGCCGCAGGCTCCGGGGCTGCTGCTGCTGGACCGGTGGGCCCTGGACACCCCACGTCGCCAGGAGTTGCTGAGACGGCTGAGCGAGAACGGCCGGCCCTGGATCAGTGTCATGGTCCCGTGGAACAGGGACGACCCCGACTCCGGCCACCGGGAGGCCGACCTGCGCGCCGTGCTCGAGGGGGTGCTCGAATCCGGTCCCGAGGGGGAATTCGGCCATCGGTCGCACAGCGGGGGCGTCCCCACCCTGGAGGCTTTCAGCCAGGAACTACCGGGAGCGGTGAAGGCCGCGGAGCGCCACTACGCCGCTCACGCCGAGACATTCCCGCCCGAGGGCCCGAGCGGCGCGATGCCGCGACTGCTGATCGACGGCGTGGGCTACGGAACCAGCAATTCCGCACTACCCGTTATCGGTACGGGCCACGACGCGGGCGATCCCGGTGACGGTGACGCCCCCGAGGGGGAGGACCCAGCAGATGACCGAGAACCGTGACGGCACCGTCGTCACCTTCTACTCCTACAAAGGCGGAACCGGCCGCACCATGGCGCTGGCCAACACGGCGTGGATCCTCGCCGCGAACGGCTATCGCGTACTCGTCGTCGACTGGGATCTCGAAGCCCCCGGCCTGCACCGCTTCTTCCATCCCTTTCTCGATCTCTCCGACCTGGCCGCCACACCCGGGCTCATCAATCTGATCACCGAATACCAGGAAGAGGCGCGCAGGCCCGCGGCGCGTGATCCGGAATGGCACCGTGAATACGCGCGGGTGAGGCCGCACGCCACCTCCCTGAACTGGGCCTTCCAACACGGCGGTAGTCTTGATTTCCTGTCTGCCGGACGCCGTAACCGGGACTATTCATCGACCGTCGGCCGGATGGACTGGGACGATTTCTACGAACGCTACGGGGGCGGCCAGTTCTTTGACGCCATGCGGGCCGACATGCAGAGACACTATGACTTCACCTTGATCGACAGCCGGACCGGACTGAGCGACATCGCCGACATCTGCACCGTCCAGATGCCCCAGGTGCTGGTGGTCTGTTTCACCCTGAGCGACCAGAGCATCGAGGGCGCGTCCGCCGTGGCCCGCGACATCGAGGAGCGGTTCCACGACAAACACATACGCATCCTGCCCGTGCCGATGCGCATCGACGACGGGGAGAAGGAGAAGGCCGACGCGGGGCGCGCGCTGGCCAGGGAGAGCTTTCCCGGCTTCCCCAGCGGCCTGGCCAACGACGAACTGGCCAACTACTGGGGCACGGTGGAGATCCCCTACCGGCCCTTCTACGCCTACGAGGAGATCCTCGCCACGTTCGGGGACGCCCCGAACATATCGAGCTCCATGCTCACCTCCTGCGAGCGGCTGACCGCGGTGCTCACCGAGGGCCGGGTCACCGCGCTGCCCGCGATGGACGAATCGGAACGCCTCGCCTACGTGGCGGCCTACACCCGGCGCAGGCCCGTACCGCCGTCCAACATCGTCCTCACTCATGTGGCGGAGGACCAGATGTGGGCGGACTGGCTGGAGGCCGTCCTCACCCGCGCCGGGTTCCACGTCATGCCCGTGGACGTGCGCAGCTCCCACACCGCCTGGAACGATGCGGAGTGGGCGGCGGCCGGTGCCTTCCGCGTCGTCCCCGTCATCTCCCAGGCCTACCAGAACTCGCGCCGTGCCCGCAGCCTGTGGGAGTCCGCCCTGGGGCTCGACCCCTCGGGGAGCCGGCGGCAGCTCGTCCCGGTCCGGATCAGTGACGTCCGGCTGACCATGCCGCTCAACAGCAGGGGCATCGTCGATGTCGCGCGGCTGGACGAACGCGAGGCCACCGTCGCCGTACTGGCGGCGCTCGACCGGGCCGAGGCCGCCGACACGACACCGGCCGCACCCGGGGGCCCGCGCTTCCCCGGCACGGTCCCCGGGGTGTGGAACGTACGGCCCCGGCACGCGGAGTTCACCGGCCGCGCATCCGTACTGGTGCGGCTGCGCGACCAGTTACGCGGCAGCAGCCGCACCGCGCAGCACCTGCCGCAGGTCCTCTACGGGCTCGGCGGCGTCGGCAAGACGCAGGTGGCTCGGGAGTACGCGCACCGGTTCCGGGCCGACTACGACCTGGTGTGGTGGGTCGAGGCCGAGCAGCCCGACCGGGTGGTGTCGTCCCTGGCGGAACTCGCCGCACAGATGGACCTGCGCGCCGGCGACGTGGTCGCCGAGGCGGCCAAGGCGGCGCTCCAGGCGCTGCGCAGCGGAGTGCCGTACGCGCGCTGGCTAATCATCTTCGACAACGTCGAGGACCTCGACAAGGCACTGGAACTCTTTCCCGACGAGACCGGACCGCTCACCGGAGGTCTCTACGGTCACGTTCTCGCCACCTGCCGCAACAAGCCGGCCTCCAGCCGCGTGGAGCCGGTGGAGGTCGAGGTCTTCACCCGGTCGGAGAGCGTGGAGCACCTGTGCCGCAGGGTGCGCAAACTGCCGGCCAGGGACGCGGACCGGGTGGCCGAGGCCGTCGGCGACCTGCCGCTGGCGGTGGAGGTCGCCGCGGCCTGGCTGGCCGAGACCGCGACGCCCGTCGACGCCTACGTCGAACAGCTCAGGGAGCAGAGCACCAAGGTCCTCTCCCTCGGCACACCCGAGGACTACGCCCTCCAGATCGGCGCCACCTGGAACATCTCCATCGCCCGGCTGCGCAAGGAGTCCAAGGCGGCGGTCCGGCTGCTGGAACTGTGCTCGTTCTTCTCCGCCGAACCGATATCGATGACGCTCATCGGCAGCGACTCGATGTTCCGCTCGCTCCTCCCGTACGACTCCGATCTCCGCGAGCGATACATGCTGGGGCGGGTCATCCAGGCGCTCAACCGCTTCGCCCTGGCCAAGGTGGACCCGGCCGACAGCAGCATCCAGGTCCACCGGCTCGTCCAGGCAGCGGTCCGTGCCGGGCTGTCGCCCGAGGAGCGGGACACGGCCGTCCACGAGGTGCACCGCATCCTCGCCGAGGCCCGGCCGCCGCAGGGCGCGGACCAGGACAACCCGGTGAACGACCCCAGGAGCTGGCCGGCCTTCGAACTCATCTGGCCGCACCTGGGGCCGTCGGGTGTCGCCGACTGCGACGAGGCCGAGGCCCGGCAGCTGATGGTCGACCGCATCCGCTACCTCCTCAAGCGCGGTGAACTGGAGAGCGCCAGGGCGCTGGGCACCCAGCTCAACAAGACCTGGACCCAGGAACTGGGCGAGGACGACCTGCAGACACTGAACCTGCGCTTCGAGCTGGCCAACGCCCTGCGCGCCCAGGGCAGGTACCAGGAGGCTCGCCGGATGGACGAGGACACCCTCGCCCGGCAGACCCGTCTGCTGCGCAAGGACCATCCCAGCCTGCTCATCACCACCGGCAGCCTGGCGGCGGACCTCAGGGCCCTCGGCCGGTTCGACGAGGCACTGGAACGGGACCAGAAGATCCACCATGTGATGCGTGAGACCTTCGGGGACAACCACCCGCGCACCCTCGTCGCCGCCCACAACCTCGCCATCGACTACCGGCTCACGGGCGACAGCGAAGCGGCGCGCAGGCTCGACGACCTCACCGTGGAGCGCCGCAGCACTCTGCTCGGCGAGGACCACCCGTACACCCTGACGACCAAGGGGCACCTGGGACGCGACCTGCGGGAGACCGGGGAGTACGAGTCCTCGGTCCAGATCCTCCGTGAGGTCAAGGCGGCCTTCGAGCGGGTCCTCAACGCGGACGTGCCCGAAGCGCTGCGCACCGCCAAGAGCCTGGCCGTCTCCCTGCGCAAGGCGGGCCACCCGCACGAGGCGAAGCTCCTGACGGAGGAGACGTACAACCGCTACCGCGAGAGGTACGGCACGAAGGTGCCCGACGCGCTCGCCTGCGGGCTGAACCTCGCAGCGGACTTCTCCGCGGTCGGCGACAAGCAGGCGGCTCTGGACCTGGCCCAGCAGGCGCTCGACGGATACCGGGCCACTCTGGGCGAGGACCATCCGTTCACACTGGCCTGCCGCAACAACGTCGCCATCTATCTGCGGGGCATGGGCGCGGCCCGGTCCGCGGCGGAGGCCGGGGAGGAGGTCAGGACCGCACTGGAGACCAGCCTGGGAGGACGGCACCCCTTCACCCTCTGCGCAGCCATCAACCTGGCCAATGCCTACGGTGACCTGAACCGGCCGCAACTGGCGGAGCGCTGGGAGCGGGCCGCTCTCGACGGCCTGCTGGACCGGTACGGTCCGGCGCACCCCGATGTGCTGGCCTGCCGCTCCAACCTGGCCGTCACCCTGCGCTCCATGGACCGTGAGAGGGAGGCCGAGCGGCTGCGGGCGGAAGTCGTGGCGCTGGCCGTCGAGCACCTGGGCATGGACCATCCGATCGCGGTGGCGGCCCGCGCCTGGCGGCGCATCAACCGCGATCTGGAGCCGCAGCCGGTCTGAACCCGCTCAAGCGGCGAGGTGGCCGGCCGGTACCGGCCGGCCACCTCGCCGGCGAAGGGCGCGGCCGGCCGGTCATCTCGTGACCCAGCCGAGTACACGGGTGAGGACGCGCAACGCGCCGAAGTGCGCGGCGCCGCGCTCCACCACTGTCTCCGCCCCGGGGATGCGCTCGCCGAGCCAGCGGGTGTGCTGCGCCGGTGCGAACACATCGTCCTCGCCGTGCCACAGGAGCACGGGCGAGGCGATGTCCTCGGGCCGGAACCCCCAGTCGCTGCTGAAGGACATGACGTCGTCGACCCACCCGTCGGCGGAACTGCGCAGCCCCTCGGCGAAGTTGCGCACCAGCATGGCGCGGATGCCGGTGTCGGACACGATCCCGCGGTCCGACGCCGACAGCCCGCGGTGCATGTCCACGACCGAACCCATCGGATCCGCCCGGATCGACGCCGATCGGCGTTCCAGCGCGGCGGTCAGCCTGCCGCGCCCCGCCGCGGCGTTGATGTACTCACGGACATTCGACTCGGTCATCCCCTCGAACCAGTCGAGCCCCTGCGCATCGCGGGGCGCCAGCCCGACCAGGGCCGCCGTGCGGGCGGCGCGGCCCCGCAGCAGGGCGGCGCACGCGAGCGCGTGCGGCGCCCCGCCCGACCGCCCCACCACCGCGAACTTGCCGATGCCGAGGGCGTCGGCGATGGTCACGACGTCGGCCGCGACATGGGCCACGGAACGACCGGGCAGCCGGTCGGACGAGCCGTAGCCGGGACGGTCGTACGCGATGAGGTGGATGCCCAGCCGGTAGAGCACCGCCCCCCGCGGCGCCGGCCCGAGCCGGCTGCCCGGGGTGCCGTGGAGCAGGAACACCGGTCTGCCGTGCGGGTTTCCGAAGCTTTCCACGGCCAGATCCCGGCCGTCCTCGGTGTGGATCAGCTGCTCCATCCGGTGCCTTCCCCTCGGGGCCGATACGCGGTAAGTATGAGTGTCGCAGGGGGAGTTGGATATAGATGCACCGACCAGGAGGTTGCCGCGCGGGCGCGAAGCGCCGTTAGGAGTGCGCCCCTTGCTCCCCTTGCGCTCCTCTGTGCGCCGGTAGCCACCGTGTGGCGAAGGCGACCGCTGCCGGGAAGCGGAACAGGCGGCCCGTCGCGGAGCCGACCGGGGCGGTGCGGACAGCCGCGGCGTGTTCCGAGCGTTCGAAGTCTGCACCCAGCGCCGCGAAGTCGCCGTCGTCCAGGGCCACGTCCTCGTACTCCCACCACCGGCGTCCGCCGCTGCCTCGCACCACGCAGCGATAGGTACGACGGGGCGGCGACGGCACGCGGTACTCCGCCAGATGGAACGCGGTGCATGAGCCGAATCCGGTGCCGAGCAGCAGGATCTGCGCCCGCAGTTCGTGAAGGCGGGCCAGCGGGGAGTCCTCGCCGAGATGGCAGTCCGGGCGATGGTCCGCCACCACGTGGCCGGCCAAAGGGCCCAGGGCGGCGAAGGAGGTCTGCGGATGCGCGCTGCGAACGGAGCCGGGGGAGCGACGCACCGCTTCGGCGAGCCGGCCCATCGACGGGGCGGGCGTCATCGCCGGGTCGAAGGCGGGCATCGCCGCGCGTACGGTCTCCCGCTCACGCTCGCCGAGGCCGTGGACCGCGGCGCGGTACTGCGGGGAGGTGTCGGAGTTCTCCGGGGTGAAGGACGGCACCACGAGAGTTCCCTCCGGGCCCAGCGCCCCCCGCAGCGCTGCGGCGACCGTGTCCGCGCCGCCGTCCACCGCTCCCACCGCGCTCAGTGACGCGTGCACCATCAGCACGCCGCCGCGCTCGACACCGAGCGCGGCGAGCTGTCCGGACAGCCGGGCCCGGCTGTGGGGGGCAGCGGACACGCTCGGGGCGTGGGCAGTACTCACAGCGGGCCATCCTCCCAGCCCCGAGCGGAGTGAGATACCCCGCACATACGACCGCCCGGTGCTCTCAGTTGTTCAGCGCGGGGATCTCGATGGCGGGGCAACGGTCCATGACCATGTCGAGCCCGGCCGCCCGGGTGCGTTCGTACGCCTTCTCGTCGACCACGCCGAGCTGGAACCAGACGGCGGAGGCGCCGATGGTGACGGCCTGGTCAGCGATGGGGCCGGCGAGGTCGCTGTTCACGAAGACGTCGACGACATCGACGGCGAAGGGAATCGATTCGAGGTTGGGGTAGCCCTGCTCGCCGTGGACGGTTTCGGCCTTCGGATGCACCGGCACGATCCGCTTCCCGTAGCGCCGCAGGACATCCGCCACCCGGTAGGCGGCTCGGCTCTCGTTGGACGACAGACCGACGATCGCCCAGGTGTCACCCAGCCCGGTGAGTATCCTGCGCACGGTTTCCGGTGACCCATACATGGCTGACTCCTGATCAGTGGGGATGCTCCTGACCAGTAAACGGCCTCGGGACGGGTAAACCCGCACGTTCCGGTGTCGCGTGTTCGGGACGGATGCCCACGAGTCATGACGCTGGGTAAGGAGTCAGCTTCACCGCCTCCACTCCGGCCGCCGGTGCCCTGCGCCCCTTGGTCGCGACCCGCAGGTGAGCGGCCGGAGATCGGGCCCCTTCGCCTGGACCGCGGTTTCGGAATCGGCCTTGGTGGAGCGGTCACCGCCAAGCCGACGATCATGGACGTGAGGCCGGTCGTGGGGAGCGGCTATGCGGACAGTCGCTGGAGCCATTCCGTCAGAAGTTGTTGTTCGGCCTGGCTGAGGGCGTTCTGGCCAGGCAGTGCTGCGCGCAAGGCCCGGGCGGCGCCGCCCGGCCCCGGTTCCTCAACAGCCGGTTCCTGGGTGGTGATGGTGGTGATCATCGATTCGCGCAGGGCGACAAGGAGCGCGGTGTCTCGCTCGGGCTCGGGGACGGACTGCCAGGTCAGGATGGCGCCGCTGGCGGTGGCATGGACGATCTGGGCCGCGAGTCCCTCTTCCGTGCGCAGGAGTCCCGCGGCGGCGATGCGACGGATTTTGTCCATGAGGTGTTCGAGGCCGATCCGGAAGACGGTCGTGGACCGGGCGGGCTCGCCGTACATCAGCGTGTACAGCGCGGGGTTGGCCAGTCCGAACTCGACCACGGTGTCCCAGCCGACGCGCAGTTCCTTGACCGGGTCGTCAGGCGAGGATTTGATCTGCTGCTTGGCTGCCAGGAACCGGGTGAAACCGTGCTCGGCCACTGCATCCAGCAGGCCCTCCTTGTCGCCGAACAGCCGGTAAAGGGCGGGCGGTTGCAGTCCGGCGGCGTCAGCGACCGCCCGGGTGGTGACCGAGTCGCGGCCCCCTTGCTCCAGCAGGTCGGACGCGGCCTCGATGATCCGGCGGCGCGTCTGTTCTCGTGCGGCGGTGGCGGGCACCGCAGCGCGCCGGGTGGGGGTTGGGTGAGGCGGTTCAACAGGCATGGAAGCAACGATAGCGCCGCCGGAGCCCGGGTGCTATCGCTGGTATCGCCCTCGCGTTGCCATCAAAAGTATCGACGGTACTGTTGAAAGGGTTCCATTGGAAACACTCCATGTGAGGAGAACTGTCAAGTCCGACCGTTTGCGGATCACCGAGGTGGAAGAGACCGTCGTGGTGCCGCCGTCCATGACGCGTACCAGCGGGCCGGATCGCCGCGGATCCCCGCTCGCGGGTTCGGCGAGAACCCCAGCGCCAAGAACCTGCACGAGGTCGGCGAGCCCGCGGCTGGCCCACATGGACGACCAGGGCATCGGCGTCGCCGTGCTCTCTCTGTCGTCCCCGGGTGTGCAGGATCTGCCCGAGGCAGATGCGGTCGCGGTGGCCCGCGACAGGGTTTGACGACAGATGCCGACAGATGACGACAGGTTGGGCCCGATCTTCCGAACGGCAGGGGCCCCGAGTGGCGAACCCGGCCGCGAAGTCACCACGCCGCCCTGGCGGCATCACAGGCCGGGAGGGCGAAGTGCTCACCCTCATCGGCAGTGGCCCGACCCACACCGGGATCGCCGACCGTGAGGCGTAGCCGTCCTCACCGTGCACCCGCTCCGCCGTGGGAGGGACGGGCGCCGTCCCCTGCCGGATCCGGACCGTTCCCGCGGCTGCGCATAGGCTGGCCCGATGCAGGAGCAGTACCGGACAGTCGCCCGCGCGGGCGTGCACGAGACCGAGATCAATCGATCACGCTTCATCTGCGCGCTCGCCCCCGCCGCCACCGAGCAGGAGGCACAGGACTTCGTCGCACGCATCCGCAGGGAACACCCGACCGCCTCGCACAACTGCTTCGCGTACGTGATCGGCGCCGACGCCTCCGTGCAGAAGGCCAGTGACGACGGCGAGCCGGGAGGCACCGCCGGCGTCCCCATGCTGCAGATGCTCACCCGCCGCGAGATGCGGTACGTCGTCGCGGTCGTCACCCGCTACTACGGCGGGGTGAAACTTGGTGCCGGCGGGCTGATCCGGGCGTACGGGGGAGTGGTCGGCGAGGCCCTCGACGCCCTCGGCACCCTCACCCGGCAGCGGTTCCGGATCGCGACGGTCACCGTCGGCCATCAGCGCGCCGGACGGCTGGAGAACGAACTGCGGGCCACCGGACGCAGCGTGCGCGAGGTCCGGTACGCGGAGGCGGTGACCATCGAGATCGGGCTGCCGGATGCCGAGGTCGAGGAGTTCCGCCGCTGGCTGGCCGACGCGACGGCGGGCGAGGCGGAACTGGAACTGGGTGCGGAGGCGTACGGGGACGCCTGAGCGGACCGGCCCGGCGCCGGGAGACGGGGCTCTCTTCCCGGCTCGGGCCCCGGCGGCGCATCCGGTGGTGGGAGACTGTGGTGCGTGAGGGAGCAGGGGCAGGGGCGCGCAGGCGTGGCAGGCGCCTGCACCGGGGCCCGGAGCCGGCCCGGTGCGCGGCCGGTCAGGACCCGGGGGACGAGGAAGCGAAACATGCAGGTCGGAGCCGGCTCTTGAGGATTTTGCACACATCGGACTGGCACCTGGGCCGTTCGTTCCACCGGGTCTCCTTGCACGAGGCGCAGGCCGCCTACCTCGACCACCTGGTCGCCACCGTGCGCGAGCACGAGGTCGACGTCGTGCTCGTCGCGGGTGACGTGTACGACAGGGCGGTCCCGCCGCTCTTCGCCGTGGCGCTCTTCGATGACGCACTGCACCGGCTCGCCGCCGCCGGTGTGCCCACCGTGATGATCTCCGGGAACCACGACTCGGCCCGCCGGCTGGGGGTCGGCGCGGGGCTCATCGGCCGGGCCGGTATCCACCTGCGGACCGACCCGGCCCATTGCGCCACCCCCGTCGTCATTCCGGACGCGCACGGCGACGTGGCGTTCTACGGCCTCCCGTATCTCGAACCCGCCCTGGTCAAGGACGTGTTCAAGGCGGAGCGCGCCGGACACGAAGCCGTGCTGACGGCCGCCATGGACCGCGTTCGCGCCGATCTCGCCCAGCGGCCGGACGGCACCCGGTCCGTGGTCCTCGCCCACGCCTTCGTCGCGGGCGGCGAGCCGAGCGACAGCGAGCGCGACATCACCGTCGGCGGAGTGGCGGCCGTCCCCGCCGGGGTCTTCGACGGTGTCGACTACGTGGCGCTGGGCCACCTCCACGGCTGCCAGACCGTCGCTGAACGCGTCCGGTACTCCGGCTCCCCCCTCGCGTACTCCTTCTCGGAGGTCCACCACCGCAAGACGATGTGGCTGATCGACCTCGACGCCACGGGCGCGATCGCCGCAGAACGGATCGACTGCCCGGTGCCCCGCCCCCTCGCCCGGCTCCGCGGCAGGCTGGACGCCCTCCTGGACGACCCCGCCCTCGACCGGCACGAACACTCCTGGGTCGAGGCCACCCTCACCGACCCTGTTCGGCCGGCCGAACCCATGGCCCGGCTCGTCGAGCGCTTCCCGCACACGCTCAGCCTCGTACTCGAACCGGACCGGGCACCCGACGACCCGCACACCTCCTACGCCCAGCGGCTGCGGGGACGCGACGACCAGAGCATCGCGGAGGACTTCGTGGCCCACGTCCGCGGCGGGTACGGCACCGACGAACATGAGCGCACCGTGCTGCGCGGCGCCTTCGACCACGTACGGGTCGACGACGGCGTGCGCGAGGTGAACCGATGAGGCTCCACCGGCTCGACATCACCGCCTTCGGCCCGTTCGGCGCCACCCAGGAGATCGACTTCGACGCACTCTCGGCGGCCGGGCTCTTCCTGCTGCACGGACCGACCGGCGCCGGCAAGACCTCGGTCCTCGACGCCGTCTGCTACGCCCTGTACGGGGCCGTTCCCGGTGCCCGGCAGAGCCCCGGAACCTCGCTGCGCAGCGACCACGCACCCGCGGACCTGCCCACCGAGGTCCGGCTCGAACTCACCGTCGGCGGGCGCCGCCTGGAGATCACCCGGCGCCCCGCCCAGCCCCGCCCCAAGAAGCGGGGCGGCGGCCACACCACGGAGAAGGCGCAGAGCTGGCTGCGCGGATACGACCCCGAGCAGGGCTGGCAGGCGCTGAGCCGCTCGCACCAGGAGATCGGTGAGGAGATCACCCAGCTCATCGGGATGAGCCGGGAGCAGTTCTGCCAGGTGGTGCTCCTGCCGCAGGGCGACTTCGCCCGCTTCCTGCGGGCCGACGCGGAGGCGCGCGGCAAACTGCTCGGCAGGCTCTTCGACACCCGTCGTTTCGCCGCCGTCGAGGAGCGCCTCGCCGATCTTCGCCGGGTCGCCGAGAACCAGGTCAGGGCCGGGGACGAACAGATCCTCGCCCTCGCCCAGCGGATCGCCCAGGCCGCCGGCCCGGCCGGGCAGGAAGCCCCGATGCCCCAGGTCCAGCCCGGCGAACCCGGGCTCGCGGACGCCGTACTGGGATGGGCGGCGACGGCCCGCGGCAGCGCCCGGGAGCGGCTCGACATCGCCGGTGCGGTGGTGGCGGCGGCCGAGAGCCGCCAGGGCGCCGCCCGGATCGCGCTGGACGCCGAACGGGAACTGGCCGCACTCCAGCAGCGGTACGCCGAGACCGCCCGCCGCGCCGCCGCATCCGAAGCGGGCCGGGCCGCACACGACGACGCCCAGGAACAGCTGAGGCGCGCCCGCAAGGCGGACCGCGTCGCCCCGGCACTGGAACTGCGCGACGAGGCCGAGCTGACGTACCGACGAGTGAGCGCTGCCCGCGACCGCTCCCGGACCCGGCTGCCGGACACCCTGGCCGACGCCGGTGCCGAGCAACTGTCGGCCCTGGAACGCCGGCTGCGCGAGGAGCTCGGCGGACTGGACGCCGCGCGCCGCGCCGAGCGGCGCAGTGCCGAGATCGACAGCGAACGCACCGCGCTGGAGCGGCAGGCCCGGGCGGACGACGAACTGATCCGCGACGCCGAGGGCTGGCTGGCCGGCTGGGAGGCCACCCGCAGCGGGCTGCTCGCCCGTATCGAGGCGGCGCAGGAGGCCGCGACCCGCTCCGAGCTGCTGGCCGGCCGGCTGGACCCGGCCCGGCGACGCCTGGACGCGGCCCGCCGACGGGACGCGCTGGCGGCCGAGGCGGACGGCGCCGAGGACCGGCTCGGCAAGGCCCGTGAGCACGCCCTCGGCACCCGTGAGCACTGGCTCGACCTGCGCGAGCGGCGGCTGCGCGACATCGCGGCCGAGCTCGCGCGGGAACTCGTCGAGGGCGAGGCCTGCACGGTCTGCGGCTCCGCCGACCACCCGCGGCCGGCCCGCGCCGGGGACGGACACGTCGACCAGGCGACGGAGGATGCCGCGGAGGCCGCCCACCGGCGTGCCGAGCAGGCCCGCACCGAGGCGGAGCACGCGCTCGGAGCCGTACGCGAACACTATGCGGCAGCCCGGGCCGAGGCCGTGGAGGCGGCCGGCGCCGACAGCGCGGCGGACCCGGACACGGGCGGGACGGCCGATCCGTCGGTCGCCGCGCTCACCGCGCTCGTGGACACGCTGACCCGGGAGCACGCGCAGGCGCACCGGACCGCCGCCGGGATGCACGCCGCACGCGAGGCCCTGGCGGCGGCCGAACGGGAGCAGACGCAGCGGACCGAGGACCGGCGGCAGGCCGAGCGACGGGCCGCCGCCCGCACTTCCCGTCGTGAGGGGCTCGACGGTGAACAGGAGTCCCTGGCAGAGGTCCTGTCACACGCACGCGGCGAGTCGGGCAGCGTCACCGAACACGCCGCCCTCCTGCAGAACCGGGTCACCCTGCTCGTCGAGGCGGCCACGACGGTGCGCGAGGAGGAGAACGCGGCAGCGCGGCTCAAGGAGGCCGATGACCGGCTCGCGGACGCTGCTTTCCGGGCCGGCTTCGACACACCGCAGGCCGCGGCGGACACCCTGCTCGCCGACTCCGGACAGCGTGCGCTCCAGCACCGCATCGACGCCTGGCAGGCCGAGGCGTCCGCTGTGGCCGACCGGCTCGCCGAGACCGGAGCCCGTGCCGCCGCCGACCGCGCCCCGGCCGCGCCGGACGCCGCGCAGCGGGTGTACGACACGGCGGAGCGCCTGCTGAGGGACGCTTCGACGGCCCTCGCGGCGGCACGCGAGCGCTGCGCCGAACTCGGCCGCCTCTCCCGCCGTGCGGCCGACGACGTGCGGGGCCTGGGGCCGGTGCGCGAGGAGTACGAACGGGTCGCCCGGCTCGCCGGTCTCACCGCCGGCACGTCGGCCGACAACGAACGCAAGATGAGGCTCGAGTCGTACGTCCTCGCGGCCCGTCTCGAACAGGTGGCGGCGGCCGCCACCGCCCGGCTCCGGCGGATGTCCTCCGGCCGCTACCAGCTGGTCCACTCCGACGCCCGCACGGGCGGCCGCCGGGCCGGACTCGGCCTGCACGTCATCGACGCCTGGACGGGACGCGAACGCGACACGGCCACGCTCTCCGGCGGCGAGACGTTCTTCGCCTCGCTCGCCCTGGCACTCGGTCTCGCCGACGTGGTCACCGACGAGTCGGGCGGCGTACGGCTGGACACCCTGTTCATCGACGAGGGTTTCGGCAGCCTGGACGAGCAGACCCTCGACGAGGTGCTCGACGTGCTGGACTCGCTGCGCGAACGGGACCGCAGCGTCGGCATCGTCAGTCATGTCGCCGATCTGCGCCGGCGCATCCCCGCCCAGCTGGAGGTCGTGAAGGAACGGCACGGATCGGCCGTGCGCCACCGCGCCGCGGACGAAATCAGCGACTGACCGCCCGCCTCGGCAACGGCGAGGAGTAGACGACGCTGGTGGTGACGGATCCGAGGGCGCCGATCTTCCCGGAGACCGCTTCCAGATGCCTCATGGAACGGGCCGTCACCTTCAGCACGAAGCAGTCGTCACCGGTGACGTGATGGGCCTCCACGATCTCCGGCGTCGTGTCGAGGAGGTCGTGGAACGGCTTGTAGTTGCCGTTCGGATACCGCAGCCGTACGAAGGCGAGAACCGGCAGACCGAGGCGCTCCGGGTCGACCACCGCCGCGTATCCGACGATGATCCCGGCCTCCTCCAGCCGGCGCACGCGCTCCGTCACGGCGCTCGACGACATCGAGACGGCCCGCGCGAGCTCGGCGAACGTCGCCCGTCCCTCGCGCTGCAGGACGTCGAGAATGCGCCAGTCGGTGTCGTCCGGGGAATAATCGGTCATGGGAAGAGGAAACAGGGGATTGCCCGGCGGATCAAGGGGTGCGCCGGGGAACTCGTCTTCCGGCGAACGACCGCCGCTCGTAGATTTTCACCATGACTACGCAGACCGCCGCCAGCACCGCCACCAACCCCGTACTGCGCGTTCCGCCCGCCGCACCGGCCGCGGCCGCCGCCTACTTCGGCGCCTCGCTCGCCTGCCACGCCGATGTCTCGGACGTCGCCGCGGCGCTGGCGTCCGACGGCGACACCGGTTTCGTACTCCTCGACTCCCGCTCCACCGCGTCCTGGGACCAGGGGCACGTACCCGGGGCCGTACATCTGCCGACGGCGCTCATCGCTGACCAGGCACGGCAACTGCTCGACCCTGCCGTGCCCGTGGTCACCTACTGCTGGGGGCCCGGTTGCAACGGCGCCACCTGTGCCGCGCTCGCCCTCGCCGAACTCGGTTACCAGGTCAAGGAGATGCTCGGCGGCTTCGAGTACTGGGCGCGTGAGGGCTTCGAGTTCGAGACCTGGCAGGGGCGTGAACGGCGTACCGCCGACCCGCTCACCGCACCCGACGAATCCGCGGACTGCGGGTGCTGACACCGGCCGGCCGGTCCCGGGCACCGGGCCCGGGACCGGCCGGCGTCACGGTCAGAGCTTCGACAGCTCGTCGACCAGGTCGTCCAGACCCAGCGGGCCCTGGGAGAGGGCGGCCATGTGCCAGGACTTGAGGTCGAAGGCGTCCCCGTGCGCGGCGCGGGCGTTCTCCCGGCCGAGCAGCCAGGCGCGCTCGCCCAGCTTGTAACCGATGGCCTGGCCCGGCATCGAGAGATAGCGGGTCAGCTCGCTCTCCACGAAGTCGGCGGGCCGGCCGCTGTGGCTGCCGAAGAACTCCTGGGCCAGGTCCGGCGTCCACCGCTCACCGGGGTGGAACGGCGAATCGGCCGGGATCTCCAGCTCCGCGTGCATGCCGATGTCCACGATCACCCGGCAGGCCCGCATCATCTGGGCGTCCAGGTAGCCCAGCCGGCGCTCGGCGTCGGGCAGGAATCCCAGCTCGTCCATCAGCCGCTCCGCGTACAGCGCCCAGCCTTCGGCGTTGGCGCTGACGATGCCGATGGATGCCTGGTAGCGCGAGAGGCTCTCGGCCACATGGGCCCACTGGGCCAGCTGGAGGTGATGGCCGGGCACGCCCTCGTGGTACCAGGTGGAGACCAGGTCGTACACCGGGAACCGGGTCTCGCCCATCGTCGGCAGCCAGGTGCGCCCGGGCCGCGAGAAGTCCTCGGACGGACCCGTGTAGTACGGCGCCGCGGCGCCGCCGGGCGGGGCGATGCGGGACTCCACCTTGCGGACCCGCTCGGCCAGTTCGAAGTGCGTACCGTCCAGGGCCTCGATCGCCTCGTCCATCAGGCCCTGCAGCCACGCCTGGACCTCGTCGACGCCCTCGATGTGCTTGCCGTGCACATCGAGATGGGCCAGCGCCTCCCAGGGACCTGCGCCCGGCAGCACCTTCTCGGCCTCGGTCCGCATCTCGGCGAGCAGCCGGTGGTATTCCGACCAGCCGTACGCGTACGCCTCGTCGAGATCCAGGTCGGTGCCGTTGAAGTAGCGCGACCAGCGGGCGTAGCGCTCGCGGCCCACCGTGTCCGGCGCGCCCTCGATCGCGGGGGCGTACACGTCCCGCATCCACTGCCGCAGCTCCTCCAGCGACCGGGTGGCCTGCGCGGCGGCGGCGTCCAGTTCGGTGCGCAGCGCGTCCGGGCCGGCGGCGGCGAAGTCCTGGAAGAACCCCGTCGTACCGTTCCCGACCCACTCGTCGAGCTGGTCGATGAAGGTGGTGGTGGCGCGCGGGCCCCCGTACAGCTTCCGCTCCAGACCGAGTGCGAGGGACTCGCGGTAGCCGGACAGGGCGCCCGGGACGGCCTTGAGGCGCTCGACGACGGCCGTCCAGTCCTCGTCCGTCTCCGTGGGCGTCACCGTGAACACCTCACGGATCGAGTGGACCGGGGAGTGCAGGTTGGAGACGGCCCGCAGCGCCTCGTCGGCCTCGTGGACGGCGAGTTCCGCCGTCAGGCGCTCACGCAGCAGACGGCCGCAACGGCGCTCGGCGTCGTCGGCCGCGCCGGGCAGCTGCTCCGCGCGGTCGAGCCGCGCGAGGGTGGTGCGGGCGAGACCGGCCAGTGCTTCCTGGCCGGCGGGGGAGAAGTCGGGAAGGCGGCGCGAGCTCTCCGCGACACCCAGATAGGTGCCGGAGATCGGGTCGAGTTCGATAAATGCGTCGACATAGGTGTCGGCGACCTGGCGGGGCAGCGCGCTGCTCGGAGAGTCTGACATGTGGACATCCTCGTACGCGGAGGGCCTCCGCGTCACTATCAATCGACACCATGGGCCTGACCCGGTCCGGCTTCGGACGTCCGGGGGGAGGGCGGCAGCAGAGGACCGCATTCCCACTGCTGGAATATCAACCGCGTCTCCACGCGGGCCACTTCGCGCCGCGAGGTGAACTCGTCCAGGACCAGACGCTGCAGATCGGCGGTGTCGGTCACCGCCACATGGACCAGGTAGTCGTCGGGGCCGGTCAGATGGAAGAGCGCACGGGACTCCGGCAGCGTCCTGATCCGTTCCACGAACGGGCCGATGAGTTCCCGGCGGTGCGGCCGGACCTGCACGGACAGGAGCGCCTCCAGACCGCGGCCCAGCCTGGCCGGGTCAAGCCGCAGCTGATGGCCGAGGATGACCCCTGTGCGGCGCAGCCTGGTGACCCGGTCCAGACAGGTCGAAGGGGCGACCCCGACCTCGGCCGCCAGTTCGCGGTAGGTGGTCCGGGCATCGTTCTGCAGCAGCCGCAGAATGTGCAGATCCACCGTGTCGAGAGCGACGGAATCGGTCATTCGCCGAACGTAGCACGGGCATGTGTCCATCTGTTCCGGTCAGTGTTCAGAGTAGGGGCATGGACACCGAATCCTCGATGGCGCCCCCGACGACACCCCCGTACCGGGCGCCGGCCACCGAAGCCGTGCACGCCGGACGCGACGACCTCGCGGCTCTCGGCCTGCACGCCCCGCCGATCGACCTGTCCACCACCTACCCCTCGTACGACTCCAGGGGCGAGGCGGAGCGGATCGACTCCTTCGCCGCCACCGGCGCCCGGCTCGACGGGCCACCCGTCTACGCACGGCTCGACAACCCGACCACCGCGCGTTTCGAGACGGCCCTGGCCCGGCTCGAAGGGACCGCGAGTGCCGTGGCGTTCGCCAGCGGGATGGCCGCGCTCACCGCCGTCCTGCTGGCCCGCGCGAGCATGGGCCTGCGCCATGTGGTGGCCGTCCGCCCGCTCTACGGATGCAGCGACCATCTCCTGGGTGCCGGGCTCCTCGGCACGGAGGTGACGTGGACGGACCCGGCGGGCATCGCCGAGGCGATCCGCCCCGACACGGGCCTGGTGATCGTCGAGACACCCGCCAATCCGACGCTCGCCGAGGTGGACATCCGCGCGGTCGCCCACTCCTGCGGCTCGGTGCCGCTGCTGGTCGACAACACCTTCGCCACTCCGATTCTCCAGCGGCCCGTCGAGCACGGGGCCCGGATCGTGCTGCACAGCGCGACGAAGTACCTGGGCGGCCACGGCGATGTGATGGGCGGCATCGTCGCCTGCGACGAGGAGTTCGCCGCCCGGCTGCGGCAGGTGCGCTTCGCTACCGGCGGGGTCCTCCACCCGATGGCGGGATATCTGCTGCTGCGTGGGCTCGCCACGCTGCCGGTGCGCGTCCGGGCCGCGTCGGCGAACGCCGCGGAACTCGCCCGCCGGCTCTCCGCCGACCCGCGGATCGCCCGTGTCCACTACCCGGAACTGGGCGGCGCGATGGTCTCCTTCGAGGTGTACGGGGACCCGCACCGGGTGATCGCCGCGGTACGGCTGATCACGCCCGCGGTCAGTCTCGGCAGTGTGGACACCCTGATCCAGCACCCGGCCTCCATCAGCCACCGCATCGTGGACGAGGGAGACCGGCAGTCCTCGGGGGTCGGCGACCGGCTGCTGCGCATGTCGGTCGGGCTGGAGGACGTCGAAGACCTCTGGGCCGATCTGTGCCAGGCGCTGAGCGGCGAGGAACCCGTACGCCAGGTGGTCAGCGCTCTGCCTGCTCGTACGGCGGCAGGGAGCGTACCGGAGTCGCGCCCAGCCGGGCGGTGATCACGAGCGTGCCCTCCTCGATCTGGTAGTCGAGCGGCAGCGAGAGTGCGCGCATGGCGGCGACCATCCCGGTGTTCGATGCCTGGGTGACGGCGTAGACGCTCTCGCAGCCCGCCTCGACGGCGAGCGCCACCAGGCGGCCCAGCAGCTCGGAGCCGATGCCGCGTCGCTGCCAGTCGTCCTCGACGAGCAGGGCGACCTCGGTCTCGTCGCCGTCCCAGAGGAGATGGCCGAGGGCCACCGTCCGGCCGGAGGCTGTCTGCACGGCGAGGGTGCGCCCGAAGCGCGGGCTCAGCAGGTGCTCGAGATAGCGGTCGGCATCGCGGACAGGTCCGTGGTAGCGCAGCCGCAGGGTCTGCTCCGAGCAGCGGTCGTGCATGGCCCTGGCCGCTTCGAGGTCGCCGCGGTCCGCCCGGCGCACGGTGATCGCGTTGCCCTCGGGAAGGGTGAGCACGTGCTCGCTGCGCGGAATGCGGGGGCCGAGCCGCGCATCGAGTTCGACCAGGGCGCGCGCCCTGGCGAACTCCGTGGGAGTGAAGGGGAGATAGGGGCGTTCGACGGTGATGACCCCGCCCGACGGATCGCGCAGCCGCATCACCGTCTCCTCCAGCACCCCTTCGACGGGTGCGGTCTCACCGGTGGCACGCCCGGAGATCGACACGGCGGGCAGCGAGTGGATGGTGCACCGGCCGAGCAGTTGACGCAGGGCGAGGGGGAGTTCGGCGGCGTCCAGGGCGGTACGGGTGGCGAGGCCGAGCACCCGGGTCGGGGCGTCCACCAGATCGTGGGCGTCGGCGCGCTCGATCCAGGTGGAGCTGCCACCGGCCTCGGAGATCGCCCGCGTCAGCTGCGCGGCCGGCAGCGTGGCGGGGGCGCGCAGCAGGAACTCGTCGACCGTGCCGTCCGCCAATGGGTGCGTCTGAAGGGTCAGGATGTCGATCCGGTGACGCGCCAGCACGATGCAGAGCGCGGCCAGGCTGCCGGGAGCGTCCCGGACGGTGGTCCGCATCCGCCAGAGCACCGTCCGGCCCGGTGCGGAGTCCAGCGACGGGGCGTCGCCGTGTACGGCCGGCTCGCTTTCGGCACCCGGCGGTGGCGCGTGACTGTGCCGGCGCGCCCACCAGGTGTGGAACGCGGCCGTGGCGGTGAGTGCCACGGCCGAGGCGATGAGCAGATACGGGCCGTCCGGCTGGTGTCCGATCAGGTTGGCGATCGCGTCGGCGACGGCGACCGCGGTGAACAGGGCGGCGAGTTCGATGAGGTCCCGCCGCCAGTGGTGGGGGCGGCGGGCACTCTTCGTGGAGGTCACATCAGTCATGGCTTCACTGTGACCGAGTGGTGTTGCCTGATCACGAACGCCTTGTGACCGATGGGTTAAGTGTGGTTCTAGTCTCCTATGGTCGGTTTTTGGCCGGTAGGCACGTCGCTTCTGAGTGGGGCCCGACCCGGCTCACTGATCCACGCGTCCCGGCTGGAGCACCTTGCTGAACAGGACGGATCCGCCCTGCTCGCGCAGGCGCACGGTCAACTCCCCGCTGTCGCCGTCGATGTCCACCTCGCCGAAGAGAGCTGGCGTCTCCATCGGCGACACGTTCGCCCGGTCGGGAGCCTGAACGAACACCTGAGCGGGGCCGAACGTGCCGTCGAGTGCGTTGGACGGGAACTGGCCGGCCGCCAGCGGGCCCGTGACGAATTCCCAGAAGGGCGCGAAATCCTTGAACGCCGCCCGCTCGGGGGCGTAATGCTGGGCGGAGGTGTAGTGCACGTCCGCTGTCAGCCATACCGTGCCGGTGATCCGTCGGTGCTTGATGAACCGCAGCAGTTCGGCGATCTGAAGCTCGCGGCCGAGCGGAGCCCCGGGATCGCCCTGCGCCACGGCCTCGAAGTTCGAGGTGCCGTCGGCGACGACCAGCCCGAGCGGCATGTCCGCGGCGATCACCTTCCACACCGCCCGGGACTTCGACAGCTCGCGCTTGAGCCAGGCAAGTTGCTCGGCACCGAGGATTCCGGTGGTTTCGTCGGGCTGCCGACCGGGGGAGTTGGCGTTGCGGAAGGTCCGCATGTCCAGGACGAACAGGTCGAGCAGCGGACCGTGCCGCACCACTCGGTGGACCCTGTCCCCGCCCGGGGAGCCGTGCAGGGTCGACACCGGGAAGTACTCGCCGAAAGCCCGCATCGAGCGCGCCGCCAGCACGTCCACGTTCTTCTCGGTGTACCGGACGTCATCGAGGATCTGCCCGGGATACCAGTTGTTGCGCACCTCGTGGTCGTCCCACTGAATCACCGAGGGCACCTGTGCGTTGAACCTGCGGAGGTTCTCGTCCAGCAGGTTGTAGCGGAAGTTCCCCCGGTACTCGGCGAGCGTCTCGGCGACCTTCGCCTTCTCCTCGGTGGTGACGTTGTGCCAGACACGCCCGTCGGGCAGCGCCACACTCGGCTCGATGACGCCGTCCGCGTAGATGTTGTCCCCGCTGCAGAGGAAGAAGTCGGGGTCGAGGCGGCGCATCTCGTCGTAGACCCGGTAGCCCCCGATGTCCGGGTTGATGCCCCAGCCCTGGCCCGCGATGTCGCCGGACCACAGGAAGCGCACACCGTCCCGCCGGCGGGCGGGGGCGGTCCGGAAGGTGCCGTACACCGGTTCGCCGGTGCGGCGGGGGTCGTCCGGGGCGGCGAGCGTCACCCGGTAGTGCACCTGCTCGCCGGGCGGCAGCCCGTACAGCGGCGTCGTTCCGGTGAAGTCCGTACCCGGACCCAGCAGCGGGCCGTGCCAGGTGCGGGCACGCCGGAACGACTCGGTCGCCGACGTCTCCACCACCATCCGGGCCGGCCGGTCGGAGCGAACCCACACCAGAGCGGAGGACGACGTGACATCGCCCACCTGCACACCCCAGGCCGCGTCCGGACGGCCGGACCGTGCGAAGGCCGGCGCCGCCGCGCCCACCACGGGGAGTGTGAGAGCGGCAGTGGCCACCAGCGAACCGCGCAGCACGGTACGGCGGTCGGGGGACGGGATTCGCGGACGGTGCGGCATCGAGGGGCCTCCGGCGGGTCGGGCGTACGGACTGCTGAGCGACCGGGCCACCCTCGCGTCCCACGGAGGCGGGCACACCAACGCGAGGTGAATACTCGGCCCCCGCCCTGACCGACTTTCGTTCAGCGGCCACCTTCCCAGCACGCGGCGAGCAGCCGGACACCCCGTGAGATGTCCGCCGGCGGCAGATGCGCGTACCCGATCACCAGGCCCACGTATCCGTCGGTGGACCGGGCGTCGCCGCAGTCGCTCAGGAGCCGAAGGGCGATCCCCGCCTCTGTCGCGCGGTGTATGAACTCCGCCTCGGGCCCGTACCGTTCGGGCAGCCGGGCGATGACGTGCAGTCCCGCCGCGATGCCGCTGACCTCGGTGCCGGGGAAGTGCTCGGCGAGCACCTTCGTCAGGACGTCACGGCGCTCCCGGTACGCGCGCTGGCAGCGGCGCAGCTGCCGGTCGTAGCCTCCCCGGACGATGAAGTCGGCCAGTACCGCCTGGTCGACGGCCGGGTTGCCCATGTCCATGGTCCGCTTGCGGTCGACGATCTCGTCCGTCATCGAAGCCGGTGCCAGCAGCCATCCCAGCCGCAGTCCGGGTGCAAGGGACTTGCTCACCGAGCCCGTGTACGCGACATGCTCGGGGTCCAGGCCCTGGAGGGCGCCGACCGGTGCGCGGTCGTAGCGGAAGTCGCCGTCGTAGTCGTCCTCCACGATGAGGCCGTCCGTCTCCCTCGCCCAGTCCAGGAGCCGGCTGCGACGGGCGGCGGAGTACGCGATTCCGGTCGGGAACTGATGGGCCGGCGTCGTCACGACGGCGCGCACACCGGAGCGCACGAGGGGCCCGACCGACAGCCCTTCGTCATCGAGCGGGAGCCGGGCCGTCGCAAGTCCCGCCGACGAGAAGAGCGCGGCGTGCTCGGGGCTCCCGGGATCCTCGACACCGACCGTGGTCAGCCCGCGTCCGTGCAGGACGAAGCCGAGCAGGGTGCTTGCCTGGGCGACGCCGGAGCAGACCAGCAGACGCTCCGGGTCGGCCACCACCCCCCGGCGCCGTGTGAGCAGCGCGGCCAGCGCGTCACGCAGTTCCGGCAGTCCGCGCGGGTCCGGATAGCCCAGTGCGCTGTGCGGCAGCCGGCCGAGCACCGAACGGTGGGTGGCGGCCCAGGCACTGCGCGGGAAGAGCGAGAGGTCCGGCGTGCCCGGCCGGAAGTCGATGCGTGTTCCGGGGGCGCGGGGAGCGAGATCGCGGGCACCGCCCTTGGCCGCCCGGACCGATCCGCTCACCCAGGTGCCCGCGCCGTGCCCGCTGCGTAGGTAGCTCTCCGCGGTCAGCTGTTCGTAGGCCTCGGTGACCAGCCCGCGCGAGACGCCGAGATCGACGGCGAGAGCACGGCTGGACGGGAGCCGTGTCCCCGGGGCCAGGCGGCCGGAACGGACAGCTTCGCGCAGCGCGGACTGCAGCGCCCGCCCGCGCCCACGGGCCGGAGCCGAAGCGGCCGGGAGGAGCAGCTCCCAGGCGGCCGAGACGGATTCCCGCGCACCGCCATCCGTACCGGGAGTGAAAGTGGTCCCCGAAGACGTCATAAATGTGGACCTTAAACCGGACCGCCCGGCCGCCTAGCGTCGAAGCCATGAATGTGACCTATCTGCGTGGCGCGTCTCTCGCCGCCTTCGCCTCCGTCCTCGTAGGTGCCTCCTTCACCGCCAACAGTGTCCTCGGCGACTATCCGTACGCCGGTGGGCAGGCGCTGCGCTACGGCCTCGCCGCCCTGCTGCTCCTGCCCCTGCTGAACCGGGCCGGTGAGCCCCGGCCGGCTGACGCGCTCCGTGGGCTCCGGCCCAGGCAGTGGGGCAGGCTCGCCCTGCTCGCCGCCGTGGGCATGGTCGGCTTCAACCTCGCCGTCCTGGCAGCCGAACGGTCCGCGGAGCCGGCTGTTCCGGGCGTGTTCGTCGGGTGCGCCCCGATCCTCGTGGCCGTTCTCGTGCCGCTGGCGGCCGGACGCAGGCCGACACGTGCCGTTCTCGGCGCCGCGGGGCTGGTCGCCGTCGGCGCGTTCACCGTGCAGGGCTGGGGACAGACGGACACGGCGGGCATCGTCTTCTCCGTCGGCGCGCTGGCCGGTGAGGTGGGCTTCGCGGTGATCGCGGTGCCGGTGCTGCGCCCGCTGGGGCCCAAGCTGCTGTCCGCCACGGTGTGCGCGATCGCCGCGACGGAGTCGACGGCCCTCGGCCTGCTGGTCGACGGCGCCGGATTCGTCCGTGTGCCCACGCCCGGCGAGGCGGCCGCGCTGCTCTGGCAGGCCGCAGTGGTCACCGTCATCGGCTTCGTCTGCTGGTACCGCGGGATGCAGCGCATCGGAGCGGAGCGCGCCACGCTGTTTCTCGGGCTGATTCCCGTCGCCGCCGCGCTCACCGCCCCGCTCGTCGGCTCCGGCTCGTACGGCCTCGCGCAGGCGGCGGGCAGCTGCCTGGTCGGGGCAGGGGTGGCGATCGGCTCGGGTGTCCTGAGCCGGCGGGGCCGCCAGCGGGCGGCGGATTCAGCGACTGGTGTCGAGGATCACCCGCGCCACCAGAGCCGGGTCGTCGTTCATCGGGACGTGGCCGCAGCCGGGAAGCCGGACCAGCCGGGCGCCGGGGACGGTGTGCTTGGCCCGGATGCCCTGGCGTCGCAGGAGGAGCCGGTCGTGGCCGCCCCAGGCAATGGTCACCGGTAGCCCCGGCACGTCGTCGGTGAACCGGACGTTCCGTCCGGCGGCCAGCGTCCGGTGGAAGCCGGTCGCCCGGCGCAGGGCAAGGGTCTCGGATACGGCGGCCTCCGGTGAGCGCCGCCCGGGCCTGGCGTAGATGGTGCTGGTCAGAACGGTGCGACCGGCAGCGGTGCGGGACAGCCGCTCGATGAGGGGCAGCGGCATCGACTTCGCCGCGAGCCGCATCGCGCGGAGCGTCCCGAACGCGTACCGGCGCTCGGGATCCGTCCAGAAGCCGGCCGGTGAGAGCGCGGTCACCGAGCGCGCGAGCTGCTCGCGGCCCAGCTCCAGCGCCAGCAGCCCGCCGAGCGAGTTCCCCGCGACGTGGGGGCGGTCCACCCCGATCGTCTCGCAGAAGGTCCCGAGCAGCGGTGCCACGGTCGTCAGGTCGTACGCGAGGTCGTCGGGCAGCCCGGGGGAGACGCCGAAACCGGGCAGGTCGATGGCGATGACGTCCCGTTCCGCGGCCAGGATCGATACGACCGGATCCCAGGCCTGCCGGTGGTGGCCGATGCCGTGGAGCAGCAGCAGCGGCTCGCCGGAACCCGACCGCTCGTAGGCCACGGACACGGTCCGCGGTCGTCCTCGGGGTGACTCGACGGTGAACGAGACCGTGGTGGCCATGGAGGGGCTCCCGGGTGATGCGACACGAGGGGTCCGTGTACGCAAGCGGCTTAGACATTCCGTCAACAACAATTACCGCCAGGTAGCTTGTAGTTCAAGAGGGTGGGGAAGGTGAACTGGACACCCTGCGACAGGTCGGCTGGGATGGGACGCGTGACAACCGAAACCGTGACCGACGTCTTCGAGGAGCACCGGCCCGTACTGATCGGGGTCGCCTACCGCATGCTCGGCCGGATCGCCGACGCCGAGGACGTGGTCCAGGAGGGCTGGCTCCGCTGGTCGGCCGCGTCGCGCGAGGATGTGCGTGAACCCCGCGCCTTCCTCGTCAGGATCGTCACCCGCCTCGCCATCGACCGGCTGCGACAGCTCGGGACCCGGCGTGAGGCGTACGTCGGACCATGGCTGCCGGAGCCCCTGGTCACCGACTTCGGGCCGACCGTGCCCGACACGGCGGAGCAGGCCGTACTCGCCGACACCGTCTCCGTCGCCGTACTCGTCGTCCTGGAATCCCTCTCCCCGCTGGAGCGCGCTGTCTTCGTCCTGCGTGAGGCCTTCGGCTTCCCCTATACGGAGATCGCCACGACGCTCGACAGGACCGAGGCGGCCGTACGTCAGCTCGCCGGGCGCGCCCGCCGTCATGTAGAGGAACGCAAGCCCCGTTACGACGTCGATCCCGCCCAGCGGCGCGACCTCACGGAGCGCTTCCTCGCCGCAGCCGCCGGCGGTGACATCGACGCGCTGCTCGCCCTGCTCGCCCCCGACGTGCGGCTCGTCGGCGACAGCGGCGGGAAGTCGAAGGCGCCGCTGCGGATCCTGGAGAGCGCGGACAAGGTCGGCCGGTTCCTCTTCGCCGTCGCGCACGGTCAGGTTCCCGACCTGGAGATCCGCTTCCTGGAGCTGAACGGCGGCCCGGCGGTGCTGATGCTTTCCGGCGGCAAGACGGACTCCGTGTTCCAGGTGGATGTGCGCGACGGAGTCATTCAATGCGTATATATCATTCGCAATCCTGACAAACTCACCATGTTGACCGGCGAATAATCGGCCGGAGTCGATCGGCCGGAGTCGATCGACCGACTCGATCAGTCGACTTGCCCGGACACTGTGGCCGGCCGCCGCGGCCGGCTCTCGCCGAGCCATCTGCCGAAGCCCCGCGTACCCCGCCCGGACGTGGGTTTTTCTACTGTCCTCGGCCCGCCTTCCGCGAACGTCCTGTGAACGCTGCGCGGCGGATCGCCTGTTCGCGGCCCTGTGGCCCGAGGATTGGTCTTGACCAAGGGGGTGTGCCGTCCTATGGTCTCAACGTTAAGACAGGAACCTTTAATAAATAACGTCGCGGAAAAGCCGCTGGGCGATTGCGGAGGACAGGGTGGGGACCACGCAGCTGGAATCGGTGCAGGAGCCGAAGTACTGGCACCTCAAGACCGTGCTCAGTGAGGCACTCGACTCGGACTTTGCGGTGGGGGAGATCCTTCCCAACGAGCGTGAGCTCGCCGCCCGGTTCGGTGTCGCCCGGGCCACGCTCCGGCAGGCCCTGGAACAGCTCGAACTCGAAGGCAGGCTGCAGCGCCGCCGCGGAGTGGGCACTACCGTCGCCCCGCCGCGCGTGGGAGTAGCCGTCTCCACTGCGCAGCACGACTGGACCGGTGGCGGTGCGGGCGAGGCCTGGCAGTCGGTGGACTGCCGGACGGCAGCCGCACCCGCCGCCGTGGCCGGCATGCTCGACATGGCCGGTGACGAGCCCGTCCACATCGTGCGCAGGATCCGCCTCACCCACGGGCAGGCCGTTGCGGCGGAGCTGCTGTACGTGCCGGCGGCCTCCGTTCCGGACCTCTCGGCGATAGAGGCCCCGTCGGGTCCCGCCAGGGCCCGCAGCGTCGTGCGTGAACTGCACCGGCTCGGCCTCGACGGGCAGGACCGTTCCGTGGAGCTGGGTTCGGCGCGCGCGGACGATGCCAAGGAGCTCGACCGGCTCCCCGGCGCCCCCGTTCTCGTCGTGACGACCCGTTACCTCGCGGTCGGCGGCACAGCGGCCGTCTCCGTAGCCACGTACCGGGCCGACACCTGCCGCCTCACCTTCGGCGACTCGGGCGACCTGGAGATCAGCCACCAGGACCAGGAGCAGCCCCGCCAGGCATCCTGACCGGGTGACCGGGTGACCGGGTGACCGGGTGACCGTGCGCCCGGCGCGCAGCGCACGGCCCGTCGCTCTCAGCGGCGGGCCGTCACCGTTCCCTCCACGGCGAAGAGCTGCTCCTCGACGTGGTCGAGCGCCAACCTCAGTGCACCTGTGGCCACGGCGGCCTCGCCGAGCAGGGAAAGGGTCACCCGAGGGGGCCGCAGGCAGTACCGGGCCAGTTCACCGCGGAGCGGATCCAGCACCCCGTCCAGTCCGGCTGCCCAGCCGCCGATGACCACCAGCTCCGGATCGAGCGCCAGCACCAGCGCCGCCACGTCATGGACCAGGCGCTGAATGAACCGTTCGACAGCCGCCTGCGCTTGCTTGTCGCCGTGCCGCGCCTTGGCGAAGACCGCGGCGACCGCATGTTCGTCGAGCGGGTCCAGGGGCGTGTCCGTCGTGGACAACAGCCTCTCCGGCGTGACATCGCGGCCCAGGAGATGCAGCGCGCCGATCTCGCCGGCCGCCCCGCCGAAACCGCGGTGCAGCCGCCCACCGATCAGCGAACCCGCCCCCGGGCTCAGGCCCGCCAGTACGAACACGATGTCGTCGGACTCCGTGGCCGCACCCTTCCAGTGCTCCGCGACGGCCGCCGCGTTCGCGTCGTTCTCCACGAGAACGGGGCAGCGGAACGAGCGCCTCAGACGCTCACCGAGCGCCAGCCCCGTCCAGTCCGGAAGAGCGGTTCCCAGCCGGACGGTGCCGTCGGCCTCCACGATGCCGGGGCTGCCCACACCGACCGCCCGCAGACTGCTGCGGGCCACGCCCGTCCGCCGGAGGACGTCGGCGACCACGGTCCGCACCTTGTCGAGGCGGTCGTCCGCGCAGGCGGTCTCCGACACCTCGCGCGAGCCCGCTCCGATGATCCGGCCGTCCAGCCCCGACAACAACGCCGAGACCCGGTGCGGGCCGATCTCGATGCCCAGGAGGTGCCCCGCCTCTGCCCGGAACCGGAACCGGCGGGCCGGACGCCCCTGACGCCGCGCCTCGGCACCGTCCGGAGCCGACTCGACGACCAGCCCGGCCTCGAACAGCCCCTCCACGACGCCCTCGACCGTGGGCCGGGACAGACCCGTGATCCGGGTCAGGTCCGTGAGGGTCGGGGATTCCGCACCTCGGAGGGCGTGCAGCACCACCGCGGAATTGATCCGACGCAGCAACGACGGGTCCCCACCGGTTAGCCGGCCCACGGTGTGTCCTCCCAGCTCGTGCGCATGTCAGGCGGATCGTACTCGCTGCTCAGGGGCTGAGCGACCGTGGGCGGCAAGGCCGTCCGGGAACACCCGGTATCAGCTCGGAGCGACGAATCCGGACTCGTACGCGGCGATGACCGCCTGGGTGCGGTCCCGGGCGCCCAACTTCGCCAGCACGGCGCTGACATGCGACTTCACCGTCTCGATGCCCACCACGAGCCGGGCCGCGATCTCGGCATTGGACAGACCCCGGGCCATCAGACGTAGCACGGCCGACTCGCGCTCGGTGAGGGAAGCCCGCTCCATGGCCTCCCGCGCCTTGCTCGTACCGTACTCGGCGGCGAGCTTCCGGACCGCGGCCGGAAACAGGAGGGACTCGCCCTCCGCCACCAGCCGCACCGCGTGCACGATCTCGGCCGGCCGGGCCCGCTTGAGGAGAAAGCCGTCCGCGCCGGCCCGCAACGCCTCGTAGACGTACTCGTCGTTCTCGAAGGTCGTCACCACCAGGATCTTCGGTGGATCCGGCACCGTGCGCAGCACCACCCGAGTCGCCTCGATGCCGTCCATCAGTGGCATTCGGACGTCCATCGCCACCACATCAGGGCGCAGCTGACGCACCAACGGGATCACCGCGGCGCCGTCACCCGCCTCACCCACCACCTCGATGTCGGGCTGGGCTTCCAGGACCGCGCGCAGTCCGGCGCGGACCAGGGGTTCGTCGTCGACGAGAAGAACGGTAACCGGCATCCGGTCAGCGTATGTGCTCCAGCGGAAGGCTCGCGTGCACCATCCATTCCCCCTCGTACGGTCCCGTCCTGGCGCTGCCGCCCAGCAGCGCGGCTCTTTCCCTGATGCCTCTCAGCCCGCTTCCGCCCCCAGTGGTATCGGTCGAACCCGTGAGCGGATTTGTCACCTTCAGCTCGAGCCGGCCGTCGGCGATGGTGATGCGGACCCGGACCGCAATCGATTCGGAATGACGCAGGACGTTGGTGAGGGCCTCCTGGAGGATGCGGTAGCCCTCGCGGGACACCGACGCCGGTACCTGTTCCAGCGGACCGGACACATCCGCGTCCACTTGGGCCCCGGAGCCGCGCGCGGAGTCCAGCAGACGGTTCGCCTCGCTCAGCGACGGCCGCTGCCCGGACGGCGTGCCCGATTCGCGCAGCACTCTCAGCACCCGCTCCAGGTCGTCCAGCGCATCGCGGCCCGTCTCCTCGATCGCCACCAACGCCCGCTCGGTGAACTCCGGGTCGTGTGCCGCCCGGGCCGCACCCGCCTGAACGACGGCGACCGTCAGGGCATGTCCGATCGAGTCGTGCAGTTCGCGCGCGATCCGGTTGCGCTCGAGCAACTGCTCGGTACGCTCCTCCAAGGCGGTCATCCGCTGCTTCGGGGTCGGTCCGAGCAGCCACCGGGCAGCAGCTGTGATCAGCTCCCCGCACCCCACGACGACGGCGAGCAGCATCGCCAGCGGAACCGGGGCGAGCAGGGCGGCCCACCAATGCGTGCCCAGCCCGGCGGCGAACCATTCGGCGCTCGGCTGCGAACCCGCCGCGGAGCGGATGAGGTCGACCGTCGTGGCCGACAGCCACACCGTCGCCATGCCGGCCAGCCCGGCGCAGACCAGCCGCACCTCCAGCCAGAGCGAGGTCCGCCACCGCTCGGACCACGATGTGGAGGGGGACGCCGAAATAGTTGCCTCGCGGGCTCCCCGCTCCTCGGGTGTGAGGAGCAGTTGCGCCTGGACCCCCTCGGCAAGGCGCATACCGGGAATCAGTCCCACCAGGGCCGCGAGGACGACGGGCACCCAAGGTGTGTCCGTCGAGATGAACAGCCAGACACTCACGACGGCGCCGGGCAGCAGCAGATGCAGCCACCGGGTGTAGGTGACCGGCATGGCCAACGGGCGGAGAAAGCTGAACATGCTGCCATCGTGCCAGCGAGATCGGCGCGGCGGCTCCCCCGAGCGAGGGAGATGATCCACACCGGCGGGGGAGGACCGCCGGCCGGCCCGGCGGCCAGGCTGAGGACATGACCAGTATCGACGTCAACGAGCTCACGAAGGACTATGGCTCGACCCGGGCCGTGGACCGTCTCACGTTCAGCGTGCGGCCCGGCCGGGTCACCGGCTTCCTCGGGCCGAACGGGGCGGGCAAGTCCACCACCATGCGCCTGGTCCTCGGCCTGGACCGGCCCACCGGCGGAACCGCCACCATCGGCGGGCAGGCCTACGCGGCTCTGCATGATCCGCTTCGCCGCGTCGGGGTGCTGCTCGATGCGCAGGCCGCCCACGGCTCGCGGACGGCGCGCAACCACCTGCTCGCGCTGGCCACGAGTAACGGTATGAGCGGGACAAGAGTCGAGGAAGTGCTTGAGGAGGCCGGACTCGCTCACGTCGGGGGGCGCCGGATCAAGACGTTCTCCCTCGGTATGCGCCAGCGACTCGGCATAGCGGCGGCACTGCTCGGTGACCCGGCGGTGGTCATGCTCGACGAGCCGTCGAACGGGCTGGATCCGGAAGGCATCATCTGGATCCGGGAGCTGATGAAACGGCTGGCACGGGAGGGCCGCACCGTACTGGTATCGAGCCATCTGATGAACGAGACATCGTCGTTCGCCGACCATCTGATCGTCCTCGGGCGGGGCCGACTGCTTGTCGACCTCCCGATGCGGGAGTTCCTCGACTCCCGTAGCCGGCCCCGGGTGCGAGTGCGAGTCCATACGCCTGAATCACCCCGGCTCGGTGAGGCCCTGACACGCAAGGGGTACCGGGCCGAGCAGGGCGAGGACGGGGGCTGGACAGTCGAAGGGGCGAGAGCGGACGAGATCGGGGCACTTGCCGCCGCCGAAGGCCTTCCGGTCCTTCAGCTCATGGACGAGCAGACCACGCTTGAACAGGCCTACCTGGATCTCACCGCCGGAGCGGCGGAGTTCGAGTCCGCTGCCTCCGCCCCCACTCTCGCCCCCACCCGACAGGAGGCCTGACCATGTCCACCATCGCAGTCCTGCGTTCCGAGTGGATCAAGATCAGATCGGTGCGGTCCGTCGTCGGGTCCCTGACGGCCGTATTCGTCGCCACCATGGCCGTCACTGTGCTCAGCTTCGCGACCGTCGGCCAGGCCGAGGCGGACAACACGGATGCGGATCTCGTCTTCGGTGCCTTCTACGCGCTGAACTTCGGACAGATCGCGGCCATAAGCTTCGGAGCCACAGCGATCTCGTCCGAGTACGTCAACGGTGCGCTGCGCATGTCGCTGGCCGCCGTCCCGCGCCGCAACCTCTTCTACACAGTCAAGATGGCGCTCATCGGGGCAACCGCCCTTGCCATAGGGCTTGTCACCAGCTTCAGCTCGTTTCTGGTCGGGCAGCTGTTCATGGGGGAGTACGCCGTCGGGCTGGGAGAACCGGGTGCGCTGAGGGCCGCTGTCGGCAGCGGCATATATCTCGCTCTCATGACCCTCCTCGCTGCCGGGCTGACCTTCCTGTTCCGCAGCGCGGTCGCCGTACTCAGCCTGCTCATCCCCTTCATTCTGATCGTCTCGTTCGTCGTCGGCGACGTCGCAGGCGGCGCGGCCGACTATCTTCCTGACCGGGCCGGACAGTTGGTGCTGCACCAGCATCCGGAAGGCGGCATCGACCCCTGGACAGGGCTGGCGGTCACCGCGGCATGGGCAGGGGCGTCGTTGCTGGCCGGATGGTGGGAACTGCGACGCAGGGATGCCTAGGACACGCACCGGGACCGAACCGCATCGGAGTCACGTGCTGCACCATCGAGTCCGTCCACGGCCGCGAACTGACGGTGGTGGGTCTTGACGCGGTCTCTGGCAAGCCGGTCATCGACGTGAAGTCGACGATGGTGGAGTTCCGCGCGGAGAACATCAAGCAGCCGGAATGGGTCAGCGACCTGATGTCGGAGTACTTCCAGCCGTAGGCAGAGGCAGAGGCAGAGGCAGAGGCAGAGGCAGAGGCAGAGGCAGAGACAGAAGCGGAAGCAGAAGCGGGAACGGGCCCGGCTCGGACCCGGCAATGGAGCCGGGCCGGTGGCGGAACCGGTGGCGGAGGGTGGCTGAAACCCCCTCAAAGCGCTGGGCGAGGGCCCGGTTGTCAGTGCCGGACGGTTTACTGACGGCATGACCACCGCACATCACCTCCGCTTCATCGACGGGATGCGCACCCGAGAGTTCCCCGCGGATCGCATCCGATCGGGTTCGGGAGTCAGCGGTCCCGGCTACCACACGGCGTCCCTGCGCGCCGAAGACGAGTACGGGGACGACGACGAGGCGGAGCGGCTTGAGTACCGTGCGCAGTGTCTCGCCGAGCACGACGCTCTCGTTACAGTGCTCGGCGCTCGCTGGGGCGACCCGCAGCTGATCAGCCTGTGGAGCGCCCAGGAGCGAATGATGTCGGGTGAGGAGATACCCGACCCATGGGCCGAGACCGTTGCGGGGTGCGAGTATCTCCGGCTCTGGCACATAGAGAATCGGTGGATCGCCCTGGCGCTGTACCTGGAGGAGGAGGGCCTCGGCTGTGAGCTCAATGTGGTGGTGACCGAGATCGACCCTCCGTGAACGAGGAGGCCGACGCGTTCGCCGGTCCCAGGACCAGGGGTTGAGACCGGAGCCGTGACGGCCTGGCGGTCCGGCGTGCTGTCGGACGGGCCAGTGCTGTCGTCAGGCCTCAGCGGCGGGGACCGTGGTGTCCGAGTCGACGGCTGCCCGCAGACGTCCGTACTCGTCCGCCATGGAACTCACGGTCCAGTGGGCGTTCAGGCCGCTGGGGTTCGGCAGCGCCCAGACGCGGGCCCCGCCGATCCGCCGGTCCTGGGGCCCGACGCGGGCCTGACGCTCACCGAAAGCCGTTCGGTACGCCGTGATTCCGACGACGGCCAGCCACTGCGGCCGCAGTTCCTCGACCTTCGAGGCGAGAAGCCGGCCCCCGGCACGGAATTCCTCGGCGGACAGTTCATCGGCCCGGGCAGTGGCCCTGGCGACCACATTGGTGATGCCCAGGCCGTGGCGTAGCAGTTCGGACTGCTCACACGGCTTCAGCTGCCGCGGGGTGAATCCCGACCGGTGGAGCACCGGCCAGAAACGATTACCGGGAAAGGCGAAGTGATGACCCGTGGCACCTGTCATCAAGCTCGGGTTGATTCCGCAGAACAGCACGCGCAGGCCGCCCGCGACCACATCGGGAACAATGCGGTCACGGGCGGCCAGGAGCTCTTCGGGTGTCATCGCCCGGTGGCCCGGCGCATCAGAGGATCGAGCCCGGCGTGTAACCGGCTGCCTCCGGGTGCTGCTTGGTGATCTCCTCGATCCGGGTGACCAGTGCGGTGACCTGGTCACCCGCCGCTCCCGTGAAGGAAAGCTTGTCGGCCATGAGTTCGTCCAACTGCGCGCGGTCCAGCGGGATGCGGTCGTCAGCCGCCAGCTTGTCCAGCAGCTCGTTGCGCTCCGTGCCCTGCTCACGCATGGCGAGAGCGGACGCGACCGCGTTCTCCTTGATGGCCTCGTGCGCGACCTCACGGCCGACACCGGCGCGAACCGCGCCCATCAGCACCTTGGTCGTGGCGAGGAAGGGCAGGTAGCGGTCGAGCTCGCGGGCGACGACGGCGGGGAACGCACCGAACTCGTCGAGCACCGTCAGGAAGGTCTCCACCAGACCGTCGAATGCGAAGAAGGCGTCCGGCAGCGCCACCCGGCGGACCACGGAGCAGGACACGTCGCCCTCGTTCCACTGGTCGCCCGCCAGCTCGCCGGTCATCGACGCGTAACCTCGGAGAATCACCATCAGGCCGTTGACGCGCTCGCAGGAGCGGGTGTTCATCTTGTGCGGCATGGCGGACGAGCCGACCTGGCCCGGCTTGAAGCCCTCGGTCACCAGCTCGTGGCCGGCCATCAGCCGGATGGTCTTCGCTACGGAGGAAGGGGCTGCGGCGAGCTGCACCAGGGCGGTCACCACGTCGTAGTCGAGCGAGCGCGGGTAGACCTGGCCGACCGACGTGAAGGCCTGCGCGAAGCCGAGGTGTCCAGCGATGCGCTGCTCCAGCTCGGCGAGCTTCCCGGCATCTCCGCCCAGCAGGTCGAGCATGTCCTGGGCGGTGCCGACGGGGCCCTTGATTCCGCGGAGCGGGTAGCGGCCCAGCAGGTCCTCGAGCCGCCCGTAGGCCACCAGCAGCTCGTCCGCCGCGGTGGCGAAGCGCTTGCCCAGCGTCGTGGCCTGCGCGGCGACATTGTGGGACCGGCCGGCGATGACCAGTTCGCGGTACTCAGCGGCGAGCCTGCCGAGCCGGGCCAGGACCGCCACCGTGCGGTCGCGCATCAGTTCCAGCGACAGCCGGATCTGGAGCTGTTCGACGTTCTCGGTCAGGTCCCGGGAGGTCATTCCCTTGTGGACCTGCTCGTGGCCGGCGAGGGCGTTGAACTCCTCGATGCGGGCCTTGACGTCGTGCCGCGTCACCTTCTCGCGCTCGGCGATCGAGGCCAGGTCGACCTGGTCGAGGACGCGCTCGTAATCGGCGATGGCCGCGTCGGGTACCTCGATCCCGAGGTCCTTCTGGGCGCGCAGCACCGCCAGCCACAGCTGACGTTCCAGTTTCACCTTCTGCTCGGGGGACCAGAGGACAGCCAGCTCCGTAGAGGCGTAGCGGCCGGCCAGGACATTGGGGATGCGAGGCTTCGCAGACACAGCAGTCACGTGTCCAGATTCTACTGGCGGTTTATGCAGGTCGGCGCCGCCCCCGGTTTGTGCGTTGCTACGAGGGCCAGTGAGTGCGCCAGGCCGAGCCCGAGCCCGAGCCCGAGCCTGAGTGCGACTGCGACTGCGACTGCGACTGCGACTGCGAGCCCGAGCCCGAGCCCGAGCCCGAGCCTGAGTGCGACTGCGACTGCGACTGCGACTGCGAGCCCGAGCCCGGGCCCGAGCGCTGGGACCGAGCCGGAGCCGGAGCCGGAGCCGGAGACGGCGGCGGCTCGGGCGGGCGTGCAGCGGTGTCCTGGGGGCCGGCTACTCGGCCGCGTCCACCCGTCGCCACGTGGCGACGGGGCCCGGGGCCGCGGCGTCCACGGGTGTGACCCAGAAGCCCTGCCCCAGTTCGGAGCTGAACTGCGCTCCCGCACGGCCGTCGCCCGAGGAGCGCCCGGTCAGTCGCCGTCCTATCCAGGGAAACAGGTGCCGGCGGGCAAAGCGCACGTCGTCGACGCGCCGCGTGGACCAGCGCGGTGGCGCGGCGGTGGACAACAGGGTCTGCCAGTCGCTCTCCGGCGGAAGTCCCAGCGTCTGCCAGACAGCCTCCGCAACCCTGCGATGACCCTCGTCGGTCAGGTGCAGCCGATCGACGTCCCACATCCTGGGGTCGCCCAGTACCGGTGCTCCGTACAGGTCTGCGACCTCAGCACCGTGCCTGGCGGCCAGGTCGTCGACCAGGGAGAACAGCTCTTCCATCCGTGGCCGGAAGCGTTCCATCACCGGTCCGTTGCGACCGGGGCTGCGCATCAGGACCAGCTTCTTGCACGAGGGCGCGAGACGTTCCACGGCCTCCTCCAGCCGGCCGCGAACCATGCCCATGTCGCACTTGGGGCGCAGCGTGTCGTTGAGGCCGCCCACCAGCGTCACCACGTCCGCCTGCATGGCTGCCGCCACGTCCACCTGCTCGTCCACGATCTGGCCGATGAGCTTTCCGCGCACGGCGAGATTGGCGTACCGGAATCCGGGGGTGCGGGTGGCCAGCCGGGTGGCGAGAACGTCGGCCCAGCCCCGGTACGAACCATCGGGCAGCAGATCCGACATGCCCTCGGTGAACGAATCGCCTACCGCGACGAGACTGGTGTATTCAGCATTGATTTCCATGGCCCTGCGATCGTATCGCGGCGCGGGCGGGCCAGGCGGGCCCCTTTTGGAGGCGGCGGCATGCCCTCCCCGCGTCGGAGCGAGCGCGGTCCCGCACCCCGGAAGGGGCGCGGGACCGTGGGCCCCGGAGGACGGGTCAGCGCGACTGGGGCCGGCCCACCAGCTCGCGCAGGACGTCCTCCATCGTGACCATCCCGGCCAGCCGGTCGTCCTCGTCGAGGACCGCCGCCAGATGCGTGCGGCTGCGCCGGAGAGCGGTCAGCACGTCGTCGAGCGGTGTCTCCGCCCGAACCCGGGCGATCGGCCGCATCGCGGTCACCGGGAACGGCATGTCGCGTGGTGTGACGTCGAGGGCGTCCTTCACGTGGAGGTAGCCCAGGATCCGCTGCTCACTGTCCATCACCGGAAAACGCGAGAACCCGGTCTCGGACGAGAGCCGCTCCAGCTCCTCGGGCGTCGTCCCGACCCTCGTGTACATCACCTGGTCCACCGGCAGCACCACATCGCGTACCGGTCTGCGACCCAGCTCCAGCGCATGGTGCAGTCGCTCGGCGGCACGGTCGTCGACCAGTCCGGCGTCGCCCGCGTCCTTGACGAGCCGGGCCAGCTCGTCGTCCGAGAACGTGGCCGACACCTCGTCCTTCGTCTCCACCCGCAACAGCTTCAGCAGCGCGTTGGCGAAGGCGTTGATCGCGAAGATCACCGGACGCAGCGCCCGGGCCAGGGCCACCAGCGGCGGCCCGAGCAGCAGTGCGGTCTTCACCGGCTCGGCCAGTGCGATGTTCTTCGGCACCATTTCGCCGAGCAGCATGTGGAGGTAGGTCGCCACCGACAGTGCGATGACGAACGAGATCGGATGGACCAGTCCGTGCGGCACTCCCACGGTGTCGAAGACGGGCTCCAGCAGATGCGCGATGGCGGGTTCGGCGACGATACCCAGGACCAGGGTGCACAGCGTGATGCCCAGCTGCGCCGCCGCGAGCAGCGCCGAGACGTGTTCGAGACCCCAGATGACGCTGCGCGCCCGCCGGTTCCCGTCCTCGGCCTGCGGTTCGATCTGGCTGCGCCGTACGGAGATGAGAGCGAACTCCGCACCGACGAAGAAGGCGTTCACCACCAGGGTCAGCAGGCCGATGAAGAGCTGTACGGCGGTCATCGCTCGTCCTCCGGCGCATCGTCGGAACCTGGCAGCGGTGCGTGCAGCAGCGCCCGGGCGGCGCGCCGTCCCGAGGCGTCCACGACGTCGAGGCGCCAGCCGGCCAGCTCGATGGAGTCACCCACGGCGGGGATGCGGCCCACCTCCGTGGCGATCAGTCCGGCGAGGGTCTCGTACGGTCCGTCCGGCACTCTCAGTCCGATCGTCTCCAGCTGGTCGGTGCGGGCCGCGCCGTCGGCCGACCACAGTGTGCGTCCGTCGGCGTCCTCGCCCGCCGGTGCGAGGTCTGGTGTCTCGTGCGGGTCGTGCTCGTCCCGCACCTCGCCGACCACCTCCTCGACGATGTCTTCCAGCGTCACGACGCCGGCCGTGCCGCCGTACTCGTCGATGACGACCGCCATCGCGAGTTTGCCGGAGAGCCGGTCCAGCAGCCGGTCCACGGTCAGGGTCTCGGGCACGAGCAGCGGCTCGCGCAGCATGTCCGAGATCCGCTTGCGCGGGCGCTGCTCGGCGGGGATCGCCAGCACGTCCTTGATGTGGGCGACACCGACGACGGTGTCGAGGCTGCCCCGGTACACGGGGAACCGTGACAGTCCTGTGGCCCGGGTGGCGTTGGCGACGTCCTCGGCGGTCGCCTTCACGTCCAGCGCGGTGACCTGCACCCGGGGAGTCATCACGTTCTCCGCAGTCAGCTCCGCCAGATTGAGGGTGCGCACGAAGAGCTCCGCCGTGTCGGCCTCCAGGGCGCCGGCCTTGGCCGAGTGCCGGGCCAGTGCCACCAGCTCCTGCGGGCTGCGGGCGGTTGCCAGTTCCTCGGCCGGTTCGAGCCCGAAGCGGCGCACGATGTGGTTGGCCGTGTTGTTGAGGTGGCTGATGAAGGGCCGGAAGAGTGCGGTGAAGGCGCGCTGTGGGGTGGCCACGGTCTTCGCCACGGCGAGCGGCGAGGAGATGGCCCAGTTCTTGGGGACCAGCTCGCCGACCACCATGAGGAACACGGTGGACAGGGCCGTGCCGATGACCAGGGCCACGGACGACGACACGCCGGGCGACAGTCCGACCGCCTCGACCGGGCCGCGGATCAGCTTCGCGATGGATGACTCGGAGAGCATGCCGACGACCAGGTTGGTGACGGTGATGCCCAGCTGCGCCCCGGAGAGCTGGAAGGTGAGGCTGCGTACCGCCTTCATCGCGCTCGCGGCGCCGCGCTCCTCCCGCTCCACAGCGCGTTCGAGCTGGCCGCGTTCGACCGTGGTCAGGGAGAACTCCGCCGCGACGAAGGCGCCGCAGGCAAGGGAGAGCAGTACCGCCACGAGCAGCAGAAGCACTTCGGTCATCGGTTCACCTCCGTCCCATGATCGGGCAGGGACAGGAGGATCGCGCGATCTCGGCGATATCGGCTACTGGGAGGCTCGCCCATGGGCGGACGCTCACACCTTTCATAAGGATCGACGGGGAGCACCCATAGTAAAGGATCAGCAAAGTGGCGAGGTGGCCTGTTGGTCAGAGGGGCTTCACCCAGCGCCGCCAGTGGTCCTCCCGGTGGTAGCCGGCCGCGGCCCATGCGTGGTGTGCGCGTTCGTTGGCCTCCAGGACCATGGCGTCGGCCCGGCGGCCGCCGAGCGCGGTGAAACGGGCGTCCGCCGCTTCCAGCAACGCTGTGGCGATGCCCTGCCGGCGCAGTCCCGGGTGCACGGCCAGCCGGTAGACGTGGCAGCGCCACCCGTCGAAGCCGGCGATGACGGTGCCCACGAGCAGGCCGCCCCGCTCCGCGAGGAGCAGGGCTCCCGGGTCGCGGGTGACCAGCCGGGACACCCCGTCGCGGTCGTCGCTGATGCTCGTTCCCTCCGCGGCCTCGCGCCAGAACGTCAGTACGCCGTCGACGTCGGCCAGGGCTGCGCAGCGGATGTGAAGATCGCTCATGGGATGAGCCAAGCAGAGTGTCATCCCGATGGGCGAACGGATTTGCGTCCGCTCGGAACGCGCTCGGAACGCGCTCGGAACGCGCTCGGAACGCGCGCGGGCGCAGGCCGTCTCAGCGCAGGTGTACCGGGAGCGACTCGATGCCGTAGACGATCGACAGCTTCCGGAAGCCGAGCTCCTGTGGCGGGACGGCGAGCCGCATGCCGGGGAACCGCCTGGCCAGCGCGGGGTACGCCACGCGCAGCTCCATGCGTGCCAGTTCCGCACCGATGCAGCGGTGGATGCCGTGTCCGAACGCCAGATGACCCGCCGGGGTGGTGCGGTGAGGGTCGAAGCCCCCGTCGTCCATGACGTACGACGGATCACGGTTGGCGCCGCTCAGGGAGCAGAGGACCATGTCGCCGCGCGGAATGACCACCCCGGCTATCTCGATGTCCTCCCGGGCGAAGCGGGGGAAGGCCATCTGGACCGCGGACAGGTACCGCAGCACCTCCTCGACGAACGGCGCGGTCATCGTGTCATCAGTCCGCAGCTGGTCGAGGACGTCCTCGTTCTGCAGCAGGACCAGCGAGCCGAGCGCGATCGTGCTGGCCGTCGTCTCGAAGCCGCCGGTGAGCACTCCGTCGGCGAGACCCGCGAGCTCCTCGTCGTCGACGCTGTCCCCGTGCTCCCTCACGATCATGCCGAGCAGTCCGTCCCCGGGCTTGTGGCGCTGCGCCCTGACGACCTCCCTGAAGTAGTCCAGCGAAGCGGACATGGCTCCGAAGGGTGCGGTCGTCCCGCCGAAGAGGTCGAAGCGGTCCATCGCGAGCTGCTGGAAGTCGTTCCGGTCCTCGTACGGCACGCCGAGCAGTTCGCAGATGGTGAGGGAGGGGACGGGCAGTGCGAACTCGTGCACCAGGTCGACTGGGCCGCGGGCGGTCTCCATCGCGTCCAGACGTTCCTCGACGATCGCTTCGATCCGGGGTGCCAGACGCCGCAGGCGGCGCATGGTGAACTCCGGGGTCAGGATGCGGCGCAGTCGCGTGTGCACCGGCGGGTCGCTGAAGCCGAGCCCTCCCGGGCTCTGCTCGGGGGCGATCCCGGCGTTGCCCGCGAGGTGGGCGAAGTCCGTGCTGAACCCCTCGGCGGAGCCGAGCACGGCCTTCGACTCCTCGTACCCGGTGACCACCCAGGCGTCCATGCCGAACGGCAGCGAGACCCTGGAGATCGGGGCGCTCGCCCGGGTCGTGGCTACTCGGCGCACGGGATCGAGCCCGTCGCGGCGCAGGAGCATGAGCAGTTCCTCCGGCAGGAGCTTGATCGTGGAGGAGCCGATTCCGTGCCGCTGGATCCTGGCCAGGTACGTGCGCCCGAGCCGGGCGGTGATACGGGAACGGAACGTCGTACTCAATGTGCACTCCATGAGTCGTCGCGAGATCTGGTCGGTTTGGCAGGTGTTCGCCGCCAGGACGTGGCCGACTGCGCTGACTTCGGCTTCCTGACCAGGAATTATGACCACTTGTTCGGAGAAGGGGGCGACCGGGTGCGGTATCCGTCGCTCATCCTTCGACGGTACGGGTGCCGACGCCGTTGCGCCCGGGGCGGCCGACTGCGGCGATATGCCAGGTGGCAGGGGTGGGCCGGCGCCCGCGGACGGTCGGGAGGCCGGCCGCGGAGGGCGTCCGAGGTCCGGCCGGGGGTCCGTTCCCCTTGCCGGTGCTAGCGATCCCGCGCTAGCGTGAGGGGGTGCCCAAGACGCAGCTGAACGTTCGAGTGGACGAGGCCACCGCCGAGGCCGCGCGGCAGCGCGCGCTCCAGAGGGGGATGAGCGTGAACCGCTACATAGAGGAACTCGTCAAACAGGACGCGGGCGAGGTCGGCCATACCTTCGTCGAGGCCGCCGCCGACTTCATGAAACAGTACGAATCGGTGTTCGCCGAGGAGTTCGGCCCGGAGCGCAAAGGCACCCGTTGAACCTCCGGATCCACCTTTCCTGGCTGCTCATGGTCGCCGAGCACAAGACCCCCGGTGACCCCCAGGTCACGGACTGGGGCGCGCTGGTCGCCGCGGTCGCACGGCACGAGGCGGAGATCTTCGGCAGCCCGGTCTACAGCGACCCGCACTCCAGAGCGGCCGCTCTGCTGCAACTGCTGCTGCACGTGCCCGCGTTGGAGCGGTCCAATGCGATGTTCGCGTCGGCCGTCGCCTACGGCTACCTCGTGGCGTCGGGGCTCAAGGTCATCACCTCGCCGGAACAGGTGCGTGATCTGGCCCTGCTGGTCAAGGAGGGCAAGGCGGACGTCCGGGCCATCGCCGACGAGCTGCGTCAGTGGAGCCTGTGACCAGGTTCGCGTGAGCATGGACGAGCTGCGTCAGTGGGGCCTGTGAGGCCGGGGCCCTGTGGCGGGGGCTCCGTGACCGTGGTCAGCGCAGCCCCTGCCGCCCCCGGTCCACCACGGCCGACCGTCGCGCAATGCCCAGCACGCACGAGGACGTGGGAAGCCTGATGCCGCGCTCCGGCATGTTGACCTTCCGGTACGACTCCACCGTGAATCCGGCCGCCTCGATGGCGGCCAGCGCGTCGCGCGAGGTGTGACAGCCCCCGGCGACCAGCGGCCAGAAGGTCCGGTCCAGTGCCCGCTGGGTTGCCGCCATGGCCCGGCCGTCGGCCCGCACATGTTCGAAGAAGCGCAGCTCACCACCGGGCCGCAGGACCCGCCGGATCTCCGCGAGCGACTGCCGCACATCGCGTACGGTGCACAGCACGAGCGAGGCGACGGCCGCGTCGAACGCCTCGCTCTTCACCGGCAGCGCCTCCGCCGTGCCCGGCACCACGTCCACGGGGATTCCGGCGCGCAGCGCGGACCGTACCGCCAACTGCCGCAGCGTGCGCTCGGGTTCGATCGCCACCACCTCGGACACCGCCGGCGGGTAGTGGGAGAAGTTCAGGCCGTTGCCCGCCCCGATCTCGATGACCCGCCCCGACAGCCCCGACAACAGCTCGGCCCGCACTCCGGCGAGCCCCGCGGCGTTCTCCGCGGCTACGCTCAGCCGGGCGTAGAAACGGGCGAAGACGGGGTGGTGCACCGCGTCCTTCTGGATCTTCGTGCTCCGCAACCGCATGACGGACCTCCTCGACGGGGGCCGGCCCGCGCGGGCCGGAGCGAGGGTGTGCGCCCCGCAGGCCCGCTCGGCCGGAATCGTTCGGCTACCTCGATTCTGCCCCCTTCGGCGCACCCCGTCCTGCGCCGTGCACCGCTCAGTCCGGCGGCCTGTTCCCGCCCAGCCGCCGCGCCAGCCAACTTCCGGCACGCGCGCGGAACTCCGCAGGGTCCAGAGCTCCCGCGCCCGCCGGAACCACGCCCAGCAGCGGGGCACCTGCCGCCACCGGAAGGTCCGACAGATTGCAGCGCTCCGCCAGGTCCGGCTCGGCCGGCATGCTGCCGACCACCACCCCGAGGCAGTCGAGCCCGCGGGCACGGAGCGCCTCGGAGGTCAGCGCCGTCGAGTTGAGCGTGCCGAGCCCGGCCGGCGCCACCACCAGGACCGGTGCCGCCAGCAGCCGTGCGGCGTCCGCCAGGGTCGCGCCGTCGTCGTCGAAGCGTACGAGCAGTCCGCCCGCACCCTCGACCAATACCAGATCGTGTTCGGCCGCCAGCTTCTCTGCGGCCTCGGCGACCTCGTACGGTCGGACCGGTGCCATCCCGGCCCGCCGCGCGGCGGTGGCAGGCGCCAACGGTTCGGGGAACCGCGCCAGTTCGACCGCGGTCACATGAGCGCCCGCCAGGCGCGCCACCTCGGCGGCGTCACCCGGCTCTCCCGGCTCCAGACCCGTCTGGGCCGGTTTGAGTACCGCCACCCGACGGCCCGCGGCGGCTGCCGCCACGGCCGCCGTCACGACCGTCTTGCCGATCTCGGTGCCCGTCCCCGTCACCACCAGAACGCTCATCTCAGCCCTCCCGCGCCGCGGCGCACACGGCACGGCAGATCCGCGCCACATCGTCGTCACCTGTGACGTACGGCGGCATGGTGTAGACGAGGTCGCGGAACGGCCGCAGCCACACGCCCTCGCGCACCGCGGCCCGGGTCGCGGACTCCATGTCCACCTCGCGATCGAGCTGGACGACGCCGATCGCACCCAGAACCCGCACATCGCGGACCCCGGCCAGCTCCCGGGCCGGGGCCAGGCCGTCCCGGAGGCCTGACCCGATCCGCTTCACCTCCTGCTCCCAGTCCTGGCCGAGCAGCAGCTCGATCGAGGCGCAGGCCACCGCGGAGGCGAGCGGGTTGCCCATGAACGTCGGGCCGTGGGCGAGCACCGGCACCTCGCCGCGCGAGATGCCGTCGGCCACCGCGGTCGTACACAGCGTCGCCGCCATTGTCAGATAGCCGCCGGTCAGCGCCTTGCCCACACACATCACATCGGGCGATACCCCGGCGTGCTCCGCTGCGAACAGCTTGCCCGTGCGCCCGAAGCCCGTCGCGATCTCGTCGAACACCAGCAGCACGTCGTGCGCGTCGCAGGCCTCGCGCAGGACGCGCAGGTAGGCGGGTGAGTGGAAGCGCATGCCGCCCGCTCCCTGCACCACAGGCTCCACGATCACCGCGGCCAGCTCGTCGGCGTGGTGAGCGATCAGCTCACGCAGATGCGTGGCGTACGCGGCGTCCGGCTCCGCGTCGAAACCGGCCGGCGGCTCGTCCGCGAAGACCTGCTGGGGCAGCGCCCCCGACCACAGCTCGTGCATACCGCCCTCGGGGTCGCACACCGACATCGGGTGCCAGGTGTCCCCGTGGTACCCGCCGCGCCAGGTCAGCAGCCGCTGCTTGGCCGGCCGACCCGCCGAACGCCAGTACTGAAGGCACATCTTCACGGCCACCTCGACCGACACCGAGCCGGAGTCGGCGAGGAAGACGTGCTGCAAGGGCTCCGGGGTGATCTCGACCAGCCTGGCCGCCAGGCGCACGGCGGGCTCGTGCGTGAGGCCGCCGAACATCACATGGCTCATCCGGCCCAGCTGGTCGCGTGCCGCCTCGTTCAGCACCGGGTGGTTGTACCCGTGCACCGCTGACCACCACGACGACATGCCGTCGACCAACTCGTGCTGCCCATGGGCCGGTTCGGCCAGCCGGAGCCGTACGCCGGACGCGGACTCCACAACCAGCGGCTCCTGCCGGCCCGGCATGGGACCGTACGGATGCCAGACATGGGCCCGGTCCAGGGCCCGCAGCCCGGCGGGGGAGAGCGGCTCAGGCATTGGGTGCGAGATCCGTACCCGCCCCGCGACGGCGGACCGCTACCAGGTCGGTGCGTGCCGTCCGGTCCGCGGCGGCTTCAGTGGGAGCGGCCTCCGCTTCCGGGCCGTCGCCGCAGGGCGCGCATCCGCCGGAGTGCGAACCGCAGCCGCCTCCCGCGTCGGCCCGGTGGCCGGGGAGCGTCGTCGTGCCCGCTCCCTCCACCTCGAAGCCGGCGTCAGCGATCATGTCGAGGTCGGTCTGCCCCGCCTGGCCCTCACTGGTCAGATAGTCGCCCAGGAAGATCGAGTTGACCAGGTGCAGGGCGAGCGGCTGCATCGAACGCAGATGCACCTCGCGCCCGCCCGCCAGCCGTACCTCCACGTCGGGGCAGACGAACCGCACCATCGCCAGGATGCGCAGACAGCGCTGCGGCGTCAGGTTCCACTCCTTGGCGAGCGGGGTTCCCTCGAAGGGGATCAGGAAGTTGACGGGAACCGAGTCCGGGTCGAGCTCACGCAGGGCGAAGACCACGTCGACCAGGTCGGAGTCGCTCTCGCCCATGCCCGCGATCAGCCCGGAACAGGCGGAGAGCCCGGCGGCCTGGGCCTGGTGGACCGTCTCCACCCGGTCGGCGTAGGTGTGGGTGGTCGTGATGTCCCCGTACGTCCCCTCGGACGTGTTGAGGTTGTGGTTGTAGGCGTCGGCGCCCGCCGACCGCAGCCGGTCGGCCTGGCCGTCGGAGAGCAGTCCGAGGCAGGCGCACACCTCGACGCCCTCGTTCTGTTCCTTGATCGCCTCGATGGTCTGCGAGACCCGGTCCACGTCGCGGTCGGTCGGTCCCCGGCCGCTGGCGACCAGACACACGCGCTTGGCGCCACCGGCCACTCCCGCGGCCGCCGCCTTCGACGCCTCGTCGGGCTTCAGCCAGGTGTACTTCAGGATCTCGGCCTTGGATCCCAGCCGCTGGGAGCAGTACGAGCAGTCCTCGGGGCAGAGCCCGGACTTCAGGTTGACCAGATAGTTCAGCTTCACCCGCCGTCCGAACCACTGACGGCGCACCTTTCCGGCCGCGGCCACCACGTCGAGCAGTTCGTCGTCCGGGGTCGCCAGTACGGCGAGCGCTTCTTCACGGGTCGGCAGCTCGCGCCGCAGCCCCTTGTCCACCAGCGTGTTCAGGAGGTCCATGGCGATGATCCTGACGCACGGCACCGCTCCGAGCCAAGGAGGAACCGGACAACAGAGCCCGCAGAGGGTGTGTGCATTGCCACACCATGCCCGGCTGCGCGCGCGGTTAGGGTCTGTGAGCTGCCTACAAAAGGGACCTGCCCATGTCCTTCGCCCCGTTCGACTGGATCGACGAGGAGGCTCGCCGTCGCGCGGACGCCGGACTCGTTCGGACGCTCCGGCCGCGAGCCGCCGAACCGGAACTGCTGGACCTCGCGAGCAACGACTACCTCGGCCTGACCCGGCATCCCGACGTGACCGCCGCGGCGGCCGACGCGGCGCGCCGCTGGGGCGGCGGCGCCACCGGTTCCCGGCTGGTCACGGGTTCCACCGAGCTGCACGCCGAGCTCGAACGCGAACTGGCCGATTTCTGCGGTTTCGAGGCGGCCCTCGTGCTGTCGTCGGGCTATGCCGCCAACCTCGCGGCGCTCACCGCCCTGACCGGCCGGGGCTCCCTGATCGTGTCGGACGCGGGCAATCACGCCTCGATCGTCGACGGCTGCCGGCTGTCGCGGGCCGAGACCGCCGTCGTGCCGCATGCCGACCCCGAGGCGGTGCGCAAGACCCTGCACGCGCACCAGGGCAGGTCGCTGGCGGTCACGGACTCGGTCTTCTCGGTCGACGGCGACGCCGCACCGCTGGACGAACTGTCCGACGCCTGCCGCGCGGAGGGTGCCGCGCTCCTCGTAGACGACGCGCACGGTCTGGGAGTGCTAGGTAAGGGAGGCCGCGGCGCGCTCGCCGCGGCCGGTCTGGCGGGCGGCGACGGCATCGTTACCACGCTCACCCTTTCCAAGTCCCTGGGCAGCCAGGGCGGGGCGGTCCTGGGCCCGGCCCGCGTCATCGACCACCTGGTCAACACCGCGCGTACGTTCATCTTCGACACCGGGCTCGCACCGGCCGCCGTCGGCGCCGCACTGGGCAGCCTGCGGCTGCTGCGCCGCGAACCGGCACGCGCGGACAGGGCCCGTACGGTCGCCACCGCACTGTACGAGCAGCTGACCGCCGCCGGCCTGACCGCGGTCCGTCCCGACGCGGCCGTGGTCTCCGTACGCGCACCCTCGGCCGAGGCGGCCGTCCGCTGGGCGGCCGACTGCCGTACGGCCGGCATGGCGGTCGGGTGCTTCCGGCCGCCGTCCGTGCCGGACGGCGTCTCCCGGCTGCGGCTGACCGCGCGCGCCGACCTGACGGACGAACAGATCGCCCACGCGGTGGCGATCGTCCGGCGGACCGCTCCGGCCTGCTGACACGCCGGCCGTACGGCGGACCGCTCCGGCCCGCTGACACGCCGGGAAACCGTCACCCCGCAGCACCCGGGCGCGGGCTCAGCGCACGGAACCGCCGTTCAGGGCGGTGACGAAGGACGTCCAGGCCGTGGCGGAGAACTGCAGAGGCGGCCTGGACACGTCCTTGGAGTCGCGCACGGCCAGTCGCCGGCCGCCGAACGGCGCGGCCTCCACGCAGTTGTTCATTCCCGTGCTGCGGCTGCTGCGCCGCCACCGTAACGCGTGCTGTGCGAGGCAATCCGACATGACGCCCCCCTCGGGCAGTCCGGGTTCACTGACCGTCGCGGTCGATTGCGGCGATCAGGTCCAGCGAGTGCTCCGGCGACAGCGCGTGTGCCTGCAGAGTGCGGAAGGCCGAGCTGTACGCCTCGAGGTCTTCTTTCCGCTCCAGGTAGAGGCTACTCATCAAATGGTCGAGAACGACCACATCCAGATCAGAAGTGTGCGGAAAAGAGAAGATAACGAAAGGACCGGTGAGGCCTACATAGCCGCCCACCGAGAAGGGCAGCAACTGAAGGCGCACGTGAGGTAGTTGGGCCACTCGGCTGAGATGGCGCAGTTGCTCCCGCATCACCCGGCGGCCGCCGACCTCCCGTCGCAGCACCGCCTCGTCCAGCACCGCGCTGAACCTCAGCGGGGGATCACTCCGCAGGACCCCCTGCCGCGCGAGCCGCACCTCCACCAGTGAGTCGAGCTGTCCGGTGGGCAGCCCGTCGAGCGAAGCCCGCGTCACCGCGCGGGCGTAGTCGGCGGTCTGCAACAGACCCGGCACCACGGAAGTCTCCAAGGTGCGGGCGGTGCGCGCCTGCGACTCCAGACTGATGAAGTCGCGGTACTGCGGCGGGATCAGGCCGCGGTACGCGTGCCACCATCCCGCGCCCCCGCCGCCTGCCGAACCCGCGAGCGCCTCCAGGACCTCGCGCAACTTCGGGTCGTCCGTGCCGTACGCGTCGAGCAGCCGGGTCACATCACCGGGCTGCACTCCGCTCACGCCGGTCTCGATCCGGCTGACCTTCGACTGGTGCCAGCCGAGCAGACGGGCCGCGTCCCGGCTCGTGAGTCCCGACGCATGGCGCAGACTCCGCAGCTCCTCCCCGAGCTTGCGGCGTCGCACCGCAGGGCCGTGCCGCATGTGGTGCCTCCCTCCCACTCCCTGCCGAGCGGACAGTGTGGCGCCCTGACGGGGCATCCGGGGCAGAGTTCACCGCTTTGAGCGACAGATATATGCATATCTTGGTGGATCGCCGTTACAGAGGGCAGCATCAGTGGCAATCTGGCGCGAAGCACAACCCGGACCACCGATCGCGGGGTCGCTTCCGGGTGGGAAAGGGACGGCTCGCCATGGCAGACCATCAAGAAGCACGTGTCACTCTGCCGAGCGAGCCGGTCTCGGTCTCATCGGCCCGGAGATATGTCGCCCGGGTACTGGCCGAATGGGGACTGCCCGACGGTACGGACACGGGTGACACGGTCCGGCTCATCGTCTCGGAGCTCGCGACCAACGCGGTCCAGCACACCTTCGGACAGTCACCCACCTTCACCGTGGACCTTCGGCTGGAGCGGGAGGAGCAGCTGCGCCTGGGGGTGACGGACAGTCACCCCCGCTGGCCCCAGCGACTTCCGGCGGCCGTCCAGCAGGACAACGGCCGCGGCATGGTGATCATCCGTGCGCTGGCCAAGGAGTACGGGGGCCGGCTGACCGTCACCCCGACAGCGGACGGCGGGAAGACCGTCTGGATCGCGCTGCCGTGGCACCTGCCCGCCCAGCTGTGACCGACCCGTCCGTGCACGCCGGTCACTGCGGCGCCGCGGCCCGTCCGAATCCGCTGCGCAACAGGGCCCGCAGCGTTGCCGCCGCGGCGCTCGTACGGTCGCCGCGGTGCACCACCGAGATCGTCCGGCGGAACGCGGCCGGCTCCAACCGCCGTACGGACAGCGGAGTCGGCGACATCGCCGCCACCATCTCGGGTACCACCGCCATCCCGATGCCCGCACTGACCAGCGCGCACACCAGCGCATAGCCGGGCGACTCGCACACCACCGCAGGCAGCGCCCCCGCCTCGGCGAGCGCGCTCTCCACACCGCGGCGCGGCGGATGTGTGGGCGCGCTGCTGATCAGGGGCCGTCCCGCGAGCCGCGTCACCGGCAGCCGCCCGCTGCCGTCGGCCAGCACCTGCCCGACGGCCGTGATCAGCACCAGCTCCTCGACCAGGAGTGGCTCGGACAGGACACCTGACGGCGGCGTTGTCGCGGCGCCCGGTTCATAGGCGTGGGTCAGCGCCAGATCCACCTCGCCCGCCGCTACCGCGGCCACTCCGCCCGGGGGCTCGTACTCCGTGACGGTCAGTTCCACGTCCGGATGTGCCCGGCGGAACGAGCTGAGCACCGGCGGCAGCAGATGGATGCCCGCCGTGGTGAAGGTGCCGACCCGCAGGCGACCGCCGGAGAGCCCGGCCAGGCCGGCCAGTTCGTGGCGGGCCTGCTCCATCTCGTCGAGGACCCGCCGGGCGCGCCCGGCGAGCAGCTCGCCCGCCGCCGTCAGCCGGGCGCCCCGGTGGTGGCGCACCAGCAGCGCCGCCCCGGCCTCCCGCTCCAGTTTGGCGAGCTGCTGGGAGAGCGCCGGGGCGGTATAGCCCAGGCGGGCGGCGGCCCGGGTGATCGAACCGGCCTCGGCGACCGCCACCAGCGCCGCGAGCCGTGTGGGGTCGTACATTAAGCGTTCCTTTTGGCAGACCCAGAAGATTGCAAGTACATGCTAAAGGCTGTTCGGGGCCAGGGTGGAGCCATGGACGCTCAAATGACTGCATTCCTCGGGGTCGCCGCCGTCATGGTCGCACTGCCCGGCGCGGACTTCACCGTCGTCGTACGCAACGCCCTCGTCTCGCGCACGGCGGGGGTGGCGACCGCGCTGGGGGTCGCCGGGGGCCTGCTCGTCCACACGGCGCTCGCCGTCGCCGGACTCGCCGCTGTGCTGGTGGCGGTGCCGGTGCTGTTCCGGACGGTCCAACTCCTCGGTGGTGCGTACGTGCTCTACCTGGGCATCAGCGCCCTGTACGCGGCTCGGCTCCGCGCCGGGTCCGCACGGGACGCCGGGGCGGGCGACGGGGACGGGGACGGCGGGCGGGCCACTCAGGGAACCGCCCGCGCGCTGCGTCAGGGCTTTCTGACCAACGCGCTGAACCCCAAGGCGCCCGTGCTCTTCCTCAGCCTCCTGCCGCAGTTCGTGCCGGCCGGGGCCGCGCCCCTGCCCAGGACGCTGCTGCTGGCCGCCATCGTTGTGCTGATGGCGCTCATCTGGTTCCCGGCCGTGGCGCTGCTGGTGGACCGGCTCGGCCGGTGGCTGCGCCGGCCGCGTACCGCCCGGGCGATCGAGGGCGGCAGCGGCGCGGTACTCACCGTGCTGGGGGTGGTCCTGGTGACGGGCCCGCTGCTGCGCTGACGCGGAGGCATCGGCGGGGGCGGCGGGCTTCGGTGGGCCTGCCCTTGGCGCACCGGGGGAGCGGCCTCAACGGACCCGCCCGTAGTAGACGCTCTTCGTCCAGATCTTCTCCAGGCGGACCACGGCCCCGGTCTTGGGCGAGTGCCAGATCTTGCCGCTGCCCGCGTAGATGCCCACGTGGTAGATGCTGCGGCCGGAGTGGAAGAAGACCAGATCGCCGCGCTGCCGCTTGGAGGACGAGATGTGGCGGGTCTTGTTGTACTGCTGCTGGGCCGTTCGCGGGAGCTTCTTCCCGGCCTTCTTGAACGAGTAGAGCGTCAGCCCGGAACAGTCGAAGCGGCTGGGTCCGGTGGCGCCCCACCTGTACGGCGCACCCTTCTTCGACGCGGCGATGTTGAGGGCCTTCATCGAATGAGTCGCGGCCTGGGCGTCGGTCACGGCACCGGGGACGAACAACGTGCCGCCGACGGCGGCGAGAGTCATCAGCGAGGCCGTAGTGGCCCGGGCAAGCAGAGACGGGACATGAACCTGCGCAGTCATGCGCAACCCTTCGTCAGCCGCCTGTGAAGGATGACCTGTCGGGTTCGGGCCGGCGAAGTCGCCCGGCCGCAGATGCGGCTTCACCCCGAGGGACAACCGGAAGTCCGGTCGGCCCGTGTGCTTGGGTCCTCCACTCCTGCCGATCCACTCCTGTCGACCAGGCATCCGGACGGCGGCAGGACTCGGCGTCCGCCCGGACCGCCCCGCCGCGGTGGCGGGGGCTTGTCGTCCCAGGGATCTTGACTCACCCAGTGCCGGATTTCCGAGGCGAAACAGCCATATGTGAGGCTCGTCACGATTACCCCGTTCGGGTGGGTAGATGGCTTTTCGGAGAACTGTAGGCACGCGCCGGGTGGTGCGGTACCAGCGGCGGAACGGGGGATTTCACCCATAGTCCACCTCGAAAGTGCAAATCGAGTTGTCCCTCGTGCGAAGTAACGCCTACGCCGAACGAGCGAGAAAACTGGGTCGACGCGTCGGGCGTGTCGGGCCGGGGAGCTGATCAACTCGGCGGGCCGGGCGGGACGGTGACCCGCCCGGCCCGCCGTTCGCCGTCCAGTACGCGCAGCGCCCGGGTCAACGTGACCGCGTGGATCCGGGATTCGCCCCGCTCGTGCATCAACACCAGCGCGTCCCGCAGTGCGACCGAGTACGAGGCCAGTGCCTGGGCGGCGCGCAGGGCGCCGTACGTGTCGCCTCCGTGCGCCGGATTGATCCGGCCCACCTGGTCGAGGACTTGCAGATAGCGGTCGATGAACTCGCCCTCCGCCCGGGTCAGGGCGGGCAGGGGCGCGAACTCGGGTGAATGCATGATGAATTCACCGCACCGGGTGCGGCGGCAGGGGGCCGCGGTTCCGGACGATGTGGTCGACCAGCCCGTAGTCCTTGGCGCCCTCGGCGTCGAGGATCAGATCGCGCTCGGTGTCGGCGGTGATCTGCGCGGCGGGGCGGCCGGTGTGACGGGCCAGCATGCCGGTCAGGGTCTCGCGCATGCGGGCCAGTTCCCGCGCCTCGATCTCCAGGTCGGACGGCTGCCCCTGTACCGGCTCGGCCAGTTCGGGCTGCTGCACCATCACCCGGGCACCCGGCAGCGCGTGGCGTCTGCCCGGGGCTCCGGCCGCGAGCAGCACGGCCGCACCGGCCACCGCCTGGCCGAGGCAGAAGGTCTCCACCTCGCAGGTGAGGAACGCCATGGTGTCGTACACGGCGGTCATGGCGCCGAACGAGCCGCCGGGGGAGTTGATGTAGAGCGAGACGGGCCGGTCGGGAGCGTCGTGTTCCAGGTACATGAACTGGGCGATCAGATCCGTGGCCGCCGTGTCGTCGACGGGTGTGCCGAGGAACACGACCCGTTCGGCCAGCAGTTTGGAGTAGGGGTCGAGCGTGCGGGTCCCCTGGGACGTGCGCTCCGTGAACTCGGGCAGTACGTGGCGGGCGGCGGGGCGGTGCATGGCGGGCCTCTCCTCCGGGCGTGCGGGGCCGGGAAGGCGCCCGCACACGCTTCTGTAAAAAATGTACAGGACGTACAGAAGGTTATGATGGGAGCATGGCCTACGAGATTCCGGTGACGCAAGCCCGAGCTGAGCTCGCCGAACTGATCAACCGAGTCGTCTACGGCGGCGAGCGCGTGGTCGTGACCCGGCACGGCAAGCCGCTCGTGGCGCTCGTTTCCGCTGCTGACCTGGAGCGACTCGAGAGCGATGAGGCGGCCGAGCAGGAGCAGGTGATCAGTTCGGTCTCCTCGATCGGCTCCTCGGCGTCCGCTCCGGGCGAACGGCACCGCTTCGGGATCGCCGCGGAACACCGGGGCCGGCAGGGCCCGGGCAACTGACCGAACGCGAAGAGGTCGTGCACCCCACCCGGCTTCGGGGGGTGCACGACCTCTTCGGCCGGTGTCAGCCCGCCAGTGCGGGCTGTCGCGAGGGTGCGGCCTCGGGTGCGGCCGGGGCCGGGGGCCGTCGGCGGCCGCCGATGATCACCGCGGCCAGGCCGAGTACCGCCCACAGGGCCAGCGTCAGGGCCGCGCCGCCCGCCGCGTGCCCGTCGAAGAACGCGACCGAGCGCAGCAGGGAACCTCCCGCACCCGGCGGCAGCCACTGGCCGATCACCCCGACCGGCCGGGGGAGCAGTTCGGGCGCGCTGGTGACGCCGGAGAACGGATTGCCCACCAGCACCATGAGCAGCGCCCCCAGGCCGACTCCCGCCGGTCCGATCAGGGCGGCGAGCCCCGCCACTGTCCCGCCGATGGCGAGCACCGTGAGGCCGAGTGTCCCCGCCTCGCTCCACCAGTCTCCGGTGATGACCCCGAGCCAGCTGTCGGTGAGCGCGGCGGCGATGGCGCCGACCAGGGTGGCCACGCCGAGCAGTGCCGCGGCCGCGCGCCCACCGCGCAGCCGCAGCAGCGTCACGGCCGAACCGGTGGCCACGCCCGCGATCGCCAGGGGCAGGATGCTCGCGCCGAGCACGCTCCCCCGTGGATCCGCCGCCGGCGCCGCCACCACGTCCGTGACCGGGACCGTGGTGCCCGCGGGGGCCGACGCGGTCACCGCTTCGTGCAGCAGCTGGGCGACCGCCGGGCCTGCCGCGGACGCGGTCAGCAGTTCGGGTCCATGCGGGGTGACGACGAGTGCGCCGTATACGGACCGGCCCTCGATCGCGGTGCGGGCGGCGGCCTCGGAGTCGTAACGGTGGATCTCGAAGGCGCCGTCGCGCTGTTCGAGCTGCTGCTGGAGCCGGTCGGCCGCCGGTGCGGAGCCGGCGACACCGATGGGCAGATCGCGGGGCGCCATGCGGGCGGCGGGCCAGGCGAAGGCCCAGAGGGCAAGCGCCACGACCATGGGGACCAGCAGGACGACCGCCACCAAACGGCGGTTCGGGGCAGCGGACATGACGGGCACCTCGATTTCCAAGAGAATGATCGTTCGTTTTACGTGACGAGGTCACTGTCCTGCCGGCTGGGCCAGTTGTCAAGAAGGAATGTTCGTTTTACATTGGCTCCATGGCCCGTGTATCCCAGGAACACCTCGACGCCCGCCGCCGGCAGATCCTCGACGGCGCGGCACGGTGCTTCGCCCGTGACGGTTTCCACGCCACCTCGATGCAGGACGTGCTGAAGGAGGTCGGGCTCTCGGCCGGGGCGGTCTACCGCTACTTCAGCGGCAAGGAGGATCTGATCGCCGCCATCGCGGGCGAGGCGGTCGGGGGGGTCCGGCAGGCGTTCGAGTGTGCCGCCCGGCTGGGTCCGCCACCGACCCCCGATGTGCTGATCGGCCGCGTGGTGCGCACCCTGTTCGGCGACGAGTCGGACGGCAGGGGAGGGCTGGACCGGCGGGCGTATGCCGGGCTGATCGTCCAGGTGTGGTCCGAGACGCTGCGCAGCGAGCGGCTGGCGGCCACGCTCGATGAGGCGTACGCGGGTCTGCGGGTGTCGTGGCTGGAACTGGTCGGCCTGTATCGCGCGAGCGGTGTGCTCGCCGCCGGGGTGCCGGATGAGGACATCGTCCGCACGCTGATCGCCACCGCACAGGGATTCATCACCCAGCTCGCCATGTTCGGCGACGTAGGGCCCGAGGTTCTGGAGAACGGCCTGCGCGGGCTGATGTCCATGGATCTGCAAAAGGTCAGTTAACGCGCCGGAAAAACTTCGGCTCTAACGTGCAATACCTCGCCGTGCGGCACCGGTTCGGCCTTCAACGAATTGTTGAAGGCGGCTAGTGTCTCGCTGCGCCCAGGGCCGGTACTGGGCGGACAACTGTGAGGTGGACGCGTGCAACTGACCCCGCACGAGCAGGAGCGCCTGCTCATCCATGTAGCCGCGGACGTGGCCGACAGGCGCCGCGCGAGAGGACTACGGCTCAACCACCCCGAGGCAGTCGCCCTCATTACCTCCCATCTGCTGGAGGGGGCTCGCGACGGCCGTACGGTCTCCGAACTCATGGCGTCCGGACGCAAGGTGCTCACCCGCGACGACGTCATGGACGGCATAGCGGAGATGATCCACGACGTGCAGGTCGAGGCGACCTTCCCCGACGGCACCAAGCTCGTCACCGTCCACGAACCGATCGTCTGACGGGCGCCGCCGATGATTCCGGGAGAGATTCTGTACGCGGACGGGCCCGTGCCGCTCAACGTGGGCCGGCCCGTCATCCGCCTCACCGTCCTCAACGCGGCCGACCGGCCGGTCCAGGTCGGGTCGCACTACCACTTCGCCGAGGCCAATCCCGGCCTCGCGTTCGACCGGGCGGCCGCCCGCGGACTCCGGCTGAACATCGCCGCCGGCACCGCTGTCCGCTTCGAGCCCGGCATCCCCGTCGACATCGAACTCGTCCCGCTGGCCGGACGGCGGATCGTCCCGGGCCTGCGCGGCGAGACCGGAGGCCCCCTCGATGGCTGAGCTCCACCGCGCCGTGTACGCCGACCTGTTCGGCCCCACCACCGGCGACCGGATCCGCCTCGCCGACACCGATCTGCTCGTGGAGATCGAGGAGGACCGCTGCGGCGGGCCCGGACGTGCGGGCGACGAGGCGGTGTTCGGCGGCGGCAAGGTGGTCCGCGAGTCCATGGGTCAGGCGCGCACCACCCGCGCCGAAGGCGCTCCGGACACCGTGATCACCGGCGCCGTCGTCATCGACCACTGGGGCATCGTCAAGGCGGACATCGGCATCCGTGACGGCCGGATCACCGGGATCGGCAAAGCCGGAAACCCGGACACGATGGACGGCGTCCATCCGGACCTGGTGATCGGCCCCGAGACCGAAATCATCGCGGGGAACGGAAAGTTCCTGACCGCGGGCGCCATCGACGCGCACGTGCACTTCATCGCGCCGACCCTCGTCGACCAGGCGCTCTCCAGCGGCATCACCACCCTGGTGGGCGGTGGGACCGGCCCGGCGGAAGGGACCAAGGCCACCACCATCACCCCGGGCCCCTGGCACCTGGCCCGGATGTTCGAGGCGCTGGAGGTGTACCCAGTCAACATCGGGCTGCTCGGCAAGGGCAACACGATGTCCCGGGACGCACTCCACTCCCAACTGCGCGCAGGAGCACTCGGGTTCAAGATCCACGAGGACTGGGGTGCGACACCCGCCGTCATCGACGCCTGCCTCGGCGTCTGCGAGGAGACCGGGGCCCAGCTCGCCATCCACACCGACACCCTCAACGAGGCCGGATTCGTCGCCGACACCCTGGCCGCCATCGCCGGGCGCACGATCCACGCGTACCACACCGAAGGTGCGGGCGGCGGGCACGCCCCCGACATCATCGGCGTCGTGTCGGAGCCGTACGTCCTGCCCAGCTCCACCAATCCGACCCGGCCGCACACCGTCAACACCATCGAGGAACACCTCGACATGCTGATGGTCTGCCACCACCTGAACCCTGCCGTGCCGGAGGATCTCGCGTTCGCAGAGTCACGCATCCGGCCCTCGACGATCGCGGCCGAGGACATCCTGCACGACCTCGGTGCCATCTCGATCATCTCCTCCGACTCGCAGGCCATGGGACGCATCGGCGAGGTCGTCCTGCGCACCTGGCAGACCGCCCATGTGATGAAGAAGCGGCGGGGCGCGCTGCCCGGCGACGGGCGAGCCGACAACCACCGGGTCCGTCGCTATGTCGCCAAATACACCATCAACCCGGCGGTGGCCCAGGGCCTCGACCGGGAGATCGGCTCCGTGGAAACCGGAAAACTCGCCGACTTGGTCCTGTGGGAACCCGCCTTCTTCGGGGTCAAGCCCCAGCTCGTCATCAAGGGCGGCCAGATCGCGTACGCGCAGATGGGCGACGCCAACGCCTCCATTCCCACTCCGCAACCCGTCCTGCCGCGACCGATGTTCGGTGCCGTCGGCCGGGCCCCGGCCGCCAACTCGTTCAACTTCGTGTCGGGTGCGGCGATCGAGGACGGGCTGCAGGAGCGGCTCGGGCTCGGCAAGCGGTTCGTGCCGATCGCCAGTACCCGTGGCGTCACCAAGGCCGACATGCGGGAGAACGACGCGCTGCCCAGGGTCGATGTCGACCCCGACAGCTTCGCCGTGACGATCGACGGCGAACCGGTCGAACCGGCCCCCGCCGCCGAACTCCCCATGGCCCAGCGTTATTTCCTCTTCTGAGAACGGACCACGGATGAGCCGTGCCGCCCTGCTCGTCCTGGCCGACGGCCGTTTCCCCGCCGGCGGCCACGCCCACTCCGGGGGAGCCGAAGCCGCCGTCGTGGCCGGACGCATCCGCACCGCCGACGACCTCGCCGCCTTCTGCCGGGGCCGTCTGCACACGACCGGGCTCACCGCCGCGGCGCTCGCCGCGGCGGCCGCCCACGGGCACGACCCGCTGGCCCTGGACGAGGCCGCCGACGCCCGTACGCCTTCACCCGCCCTGCGCGCGGTCGCCCGCAAGCTCGGCCGGCAGCTGATGAGGGCCGCCCGTGCGACCTGGCCGAGCGAGGAGCTCGACGCGTTCGCCCTGGCCCGGCCGCGGGGCGGCCACCAGCCGGTCGTGCTCGGCCTGACCGCGCGCGCGGCGGGGCTCGGACCCGAGGACGCCGCACACTGCGCCGCGTACGAGACGGTCGGCGGACCGGCCACCGCCGTCGTGCGGCTGCTCTCCCTCAACCCCTTCGACGCCACCGCGGTCCTGGCCGGGCTCGCCCCCGAGCTCGACCGCGTTGCCGAACAGGCCGCCGCTGCCGCTCGTGGACCCATCGATGAACTGCCCGCCGGTTCGGCCCCGTTGCTCGACATCGCCGCCGAGGCCCATGCCGCCCGACCGGTGCGGCTCTTCGCCTCATGACCCCGGCGCGCCGAACCGCGCGCCGCCCGAACAGCACAGGAGCCGCAGCATGCACCTCGACCACTCCCACTCCGGCCCGGCCGCCCTCGGCGCCGACGCCGCACGCCCGGACGGCACCCGGCGGGCCCTGCGCATCGGCCTAGGCGGACCGGTCGGGTCCGGGAAGACAGCGACCGTGGCCGCGCTCTGCCGTGCCCTGCGCGATCAGTTGTCCCTGGCCGTCGTCACCAATGACATCTACACCCGTGAGGACGCGGCCTTCCTGCTGCGCAACGCGGTGCTGCCGCCCGAGCGGATCCAGGCCGTCGAGACCGGCGCCTGCCCGCACACCGCCATCCGCGACGACATATCCGCCAACCTCGAAGCGGTCGAGGACCTGGAGGACTCCGTGGGACCGCTCGACCTCATCTTCGTGGAATCCGGCGGTGACAACCTCACGGCCACCTTCTCCAAGGGACTCGTGGACGCCCAGATCTTCATCATCGACGTCGCGGGCGGCGACGACATCCCCCGCAAGGGCGGCCCGGGCGTCACCACGTCCGACCTGCTGGTGATCAACAAGACCGACCTGGCGCCGTACGTCGGCTCCGATCTCGGCCGGATGGCCCGCGACGCCGCACAGCAGCGCGGCGAACTGCCCGTCGCCTTCACCTCCCTCACCTCGGGCGAAGGCGTCGGGCCGGTCGCGGACTGGGTGCGGGGGCAGCTCGCCTCCTGGACCGCGTGAGCGTCCGCGCCACCGCCCGCATCACCGCCGTACGCGACGGGCGCGGCGTCACCACGCTCCCCGTCCTGGAGAGCGACGGACCGCTCGCCCTGCGCCGGACGAGAGCCGCTCTTCCCGGGGCCGCGCGCGTCACCGTCGTGGGCGCGATGAGCGCCCCCCTCGGCGGCGACCGGCTGGCCATCGAGGCGCGCGCCGGGCGGAGCGCCCTGCTCACCGTCGACTCGGCGGCGGCCACGGTCGCCCTGCCCGGCGCCGGGCCCGAAGCGCCGCCGGCCCGCTACGACATCACGCTTCAGCTGGAGGAGGACGCCGAGCTCAACTGGCTCCCGGAACAGCTCATCTCGGCGCACGGCAGCGACCTCCACATGACCACCGTGGCCGAACTCGCCCCCACCGCACGGCTGATGCTGCGCGAGGAACAGATCCTGGGCCGGCACGGCGAGAGCACCGGAACGCTGCTGAGCAGGCTCACCGTCCGCCGTGCCGGACGCCCCCTCCTCGATCAGCAGACGGCGTATGGACCGGGTGCGCCCGGCGGCTGGGACGGCCCGGCCGTGCTCGGCGGCCACCGGGCCATCGGACAACTGCTCCTCGTGGACCCGGCCTTCGACGACAAGGGCCCGGACCCCCGGTTGCTGGGGGCCACCGCCGTGCTCACCCGGCTCGCGGGCCCCGCTGCCCTGGTGACCGTGCTCGCCGCCGACGCGAGAGAGCTGCGCACCGTGCTGGACCGGGCGGCGGACGAACTGGCGGCCCGCGCGAGCGGGGCTGAACACCGCCTTTAGGACGCCGGTGTCCGGTTATCGATTCGGTAAAGAAGTGCGTGTGCGATCTGTTCTCAGGCGGCTCACAGGAGACAGGATCCGCGGGAGGTTCCTACTGAACTGCGCCGCACCCGAAGGCGCTTCACCATGGGGGAGGTTCCACTTGAGACGCACAGCAGCGTTCGGCTCGGCCGGTGCTCTGATCGCGGGCACGCTCATAGCGGGCGCGATAGCCGCACCGGCTGCCACCGCCGACGGCCGCCACCACAACGGCTCCGAGGCACGCGGCGTCCAACAGGCCGCGGCACGCGCGGCCAGGGCAGGCATCGACTGGGCGGACTGTCCGGCCGACTGGGCCATTGCCGCACCGATCCAGTGCGGATGGGTCACCGTCCCGCTCGACTACGCACGGCCCGACGGCAAGCAGATCAAGATAGCCGTCGACCGGCACGTCAGCACCGGAACCAGCAGCGAACGCCAGGGCGCCCTGATCTACAACCCCGGTGGTCCCGGCGGCTCGGGCATGGCGTTCCCCAAACGCATCGCCACGAAGAGCCCGCTCTGGGTGAACACGGCGAAGGCCTACGACTTCGTCGGCTTCGACCCCCGCGGCGTCGGCCACTCGGCGCCGATCTCCTGCATCGACCCGCAGGAGTTCGTCAAGGCCCCCAAGGCCGACCCGGTGCCCGACTCCGAGGCCGACAAGCGCGCCCAGCGCAAGCTCGCAGCCGAGTACGCGGACGGCTGCGCCGAACGCAGCGGCGAGATGCTGCCGCACATGACCACCCCCAACACAGCACGCGACCTGGACGTCATCCGGGCCGCGCTGGGTGAGGAGAAGCTCAACTACCTGGGCGTCTCCTACGGCACCTACCTGGGCGCGGTCTACGGCACCCTCTTCCCGTCCCATGTCCGCCGCATGGTCGTCGACAGCGTCGTCAACCCGGCCAAGGACAACATCTGGTACCGGGCGAACCTCAATCAGGACATCGCCTTCCAGAAGCGGTGGGGCGACTGGAAGGACTGGGTCGCCGCCAACGACGCCGTCTTCCACATCGGCGACACGCCGCAGAAGGTCGAACAGGAGTGGCTGAAGCTGCGCGCAGCCGCGAAGAAGAGCCCGATCGGTGGAGTCCTGGGCCCCGCCGAGCTCATCGGCTTCTTCCAGAGCGCGCCGTACTACGACTCCGCCTGGGCACCCACCGCCAGGACCTGGAGCGCCTACCGGGCCGGTGACACCCAGGCACTGATCGACGCGGCCGCGCCCGACCTGTCGGACACGGCGGGCAACATCCGGTCCGAGAACAGCAACGCCGTATACACCGCGGTCGAATGCGCGGACGCCAAGTGGCCCACCAACTGGCGGACGTGGGACCGGGACAACACCCGGCTGCACAAGGACTACCCGTTCATGACCTGGGCCAACGCCTGGATGAACCTGCCGTGTGCGACCTGGCAGGCCAAGCAGCAGACCCCGCTGAACGTCCGCACAGGCAAGGGTCTGCCGCCGGTGCTGATCGTTCAGTCCACGCGTGACGCCGCCACTCCGTACGAGGGCGCCGTCGAGCTGCACAAGCGCTTCGAGGGCTCGCGCCTCATCACCGAGGAGGGCGCCGGTTCGCACGGCGTCACCGGCCTGGTCAACCCCTGCGTCAACGAGCGGGTGGACACCTACCTGCTCACGGGGAAGACCGACCGGCGCGACGTGACGTGCACCCCGCACGCCACGCCGAAGCCGTAACACCCCGAGTGACGGAACGGGCCGCCGGTACGACACCGGCGGCCCGCTTCCGTCTCCACGACCGGCTCACGCCTCCCGGTCGTACCGCTCCAGCCAGGCGTCCTCCGCCGCGTAGTCGAAGAGCCCGGTGCCGTAGGCGCGCACCATCGCCGGATAGGCGTCCGTCCAGTCGCGGTCCGTCAACTGCCCGGCGATCCACTCGACCGTCTCCGGCAGCGAATCGGCGTAGCCCGTCACCGCCCGGTACCCGAGCTCCCGCTCCGCGGCGCTCATGTCGTACACGACGGGATGCGGAGTGCTCCAGGGCGTGTCGCCCACGCCCTCCGGTGTGGCGGCCCCCGGCATCAGTACGGTCCGCGCGCTCCGGCCCAGCACCGCGTCGACCGCCTCGCCGATCTCCGCGACGGTCGGTGCCTGCGGATCGGCGGCGTTGAGCACCCGCGAACCCGGCCGCAGAGCGGAGAGGCGGATCAGCTCGGCCACATTGGAGCTGTGGACCGGATGGAAGCGCGAGGTCCCCCTGTACGCCAATACCCGCCGCGTGCGGCCGTCCAGGGCGCGCTTCACGAAGTAGAGCTCCCGCGGTGAGCGGCAGTGCGGGCCGTGGACCGCGCCCGCCCGCAGCAGCGTGACCGGCAGCGCGTCACCCGCCGCCAGCAGGTCACGTTCCAGCCGGATCTTCCGCGTCGCGTACGTGGCCCCGCCCGGGGCGACCGTGGCCTGCGACTCCGGGATCGGCACCGGGTAGCGGGGGGCTCCGTCCGGATCGCCCTGCGTATCGAAACTGCGGCCGCTCTCGTCCTCGTACACCGCGCCGCTGGAGACCACCACCGCCGAGCCGATCCGGTCCGCCAGCGCGGTCAGCTGCCGGGCGTGCTGCTCCCCGTACGCCACCATGTCCACCAGCACGTCGCAGCCGTCGCCGAGCGCTGCCGCGAGCGCGCCGTCCTCGTCGCGGTCCAGTGCCACCGTCCGGACGCCGGCGTCCCAGCTCCCGTCACCACCGCCGCCGCGCGAGGCCGCGGTGACCTCCCAGCCGTCCTCGACGAGCGAGCCCACCGCGGCCCGCCCGATCTGGCCCGTCGCTCCCAGCACCCATGCGTGTCCCTTGCTCATGCATCGGACGCTAGGGCCTGCGCACCGCGCTGACCAGCCGGGTTCACCGATCGCGAATCCGCCCTCAGCGTTGCCGTTTCGGGAACTTCCCCGCACCGTCGGCCTGTTCGGCCGCCTTCACCTTGGCCGCGTACTCGTCGACGTACTCCTGACCGGAGAGTCCGAGGATCGCGTACATGATCTCGTCGGTGACCGCCCGGATCGCCGCCTTCTCGTTCTCCAGGCCGGCGTAGCGGGAGAAGTCCAGCGGTTCGCCGAAGCGGATGGTGACCTGCTTGATGCGCGGGAGGACCTTGCCGGGCGGCTGGATCTCGAACGTGCCCACCATGGCGCACGGCACCACGGGGACCTGTCCCCGGATGGCCATCACCGCCACACCGACCTTGCCCTTGTAGAGCCGGCCGTCGTGCGAACGGGTGCCCTCCGGGTAGATGCCGAGCAGCTCACCCCTGCCCAGCACCCCGAGCCCCTCGCGGATCGCGGCCTGCCCCGCGTCCTTGCCCGACCTGTCCACCGGGATCTGGCCGATGCTGTGGAAGAACGCCGCGGTCAGCCGGCCCTTCACGCCCGGGCCGGTGAAGTACTCGGCCTTCGCGAGGAAGGTGATCCGCCGCTTGATGATCGCCGGCATCAGGAAGTGGTCGGAGAAGGACAGATGGTTGCCGGCGATGATCGCGGCGCCGTCCGCCGGAATGTGCTCCATCCCCTTGATGACGGGACGGAAGAACAACCGCAGCAGCGGCCCCAGGACGACGTACTTGAGCACGTAATAGAACACGGGCGGCTCCAAGCTCTGCCGGATCGGCTCCGGGGCTACGTTCTCCCAGGGCGGCGGATGCCTCAATGAGCACAGCCTAAGGGCTGTCCCCGTCTGCGAGCGGGGCGGCGTGATGTCGTACGCATCGGTGCGAGCCCGGATCCCGGATGTTACGGGGCCGGACGCGCCCTCTCCGGACCCGTCGCGGCTCAGGGACAGTACTGCGGTGCCTGGTCCAGGTTGTTCTTCGTGACGAGGACCAGGGGGACGGAGTCGATCCGGTCCGCCTTCTTCCCGGCGAGCAGGGCCAGCACGTTCCTGACGGCCATGGTCCCGTTCACCTGAGGGGAGTTCGTGACCGTGGCGGACGGCCGGCCGCTCCTGATGGCGGCCAGGCTCTTGTCGGTGCCGTTGACCGTCACGATCCTCACCCCCTTCGCCCCGGCCGCGTCGAAGGACCCGCGCACGGCGAAGGCCATCGCCTCGTTGGCGACGAAGGCGTAGTCGAGGCCCGGGTGTTCCCGGATCATGTCCGCCCCGACCTCCCCGGCCCGCACCGGGTCGAACATGCCGGGCCGGGTGGCCACGACCTCGGCGGTGCCCGGCAGCGCGGCGGACCGGAGCCATCGGCTACTACGTGTCGAAGATCGCCGAACAGGGCCTGGTCGGCATCGGCTTCGTCTCCGGGATGCCCAACATGGGCTACACCGGGGTCAAGGGTGCCGCCGTCGCCACCAGCCCCCTCGCCATCGCCGTACCGGCCGCGGACCGCGCCCCGCTGTTCCTCGACATGGCCACCGCCACCATCGCCCTCGGGAAGATCCGCCAGGCGAAGGCAAGTAATACGCCCCTGCCCGAAGGGGCCGCGGCCACCGCCGACGGCCGCCCGACCACCGACCCGGCCGAGGCCGGCATGCCGCTGCCCCTCGGCGGCGCCAAGGGCTCCGGCATGTCGCTGGCCTTCGAGCTGATCACCAGCGTGCTCGTCGGTGCGCCGATCTTCTCCGCCTTCCACTCGGACGACGCCCAGGGCCGCAAGCACCGGCAGAACGCGCTCCTGGTCGCGATCGACCCGGCGGCCTTCGGTGACCCCGAGGCCTTCGTGGCGTCCGTGGACGCCACCCTGGGCACGCTCAAGCAACTGCCCCCGGCGGACGGCGCGGACGGGGTGTACTACCCCGGCGAACGCAGCGCCGCCACGGCCGCCCTCCGCGGTGAGAACGGAATCGCGGTGGCCCCCAAGGTCTGGCAGTAGCTGACCGCGGCCGCAGCCGAGGCGGGCATCACCATCCCCGCCGCGCTCTGAAAGCCCCGCACATGACACCGCCCCCTGCCGGCTTTCCGGCAGGGGGCGGGTCCGTGGGGAGCCCCGGGGCCCGGCCCCCGTCACCATGTCAGGACGGGGTCGGGGACCGGAGAGCGGGATCAGGGTGCGGTGCCCCAGGCGAGCGCGCCGGTGACGTACACACCGATCTTCGCCGCGTCCGTGTAACTCGTCACGGTCGAACGGCTGTAGTCGTCCGCCTCGTTGAAGTTGGACCAGTCGCTCTTGTTCAGCCGCAGCTGCATCTCACCCGTGGACGCGCCCGCCGCCAGGGTGCCGCTGCCGAAGCCGACCTCCAGGTAGTGGCTGGCACCGGCCGCCGAACCGGCGGTCTTCACACCGTGCGTCAGGGTTCCGCAGCCGATGACCGCCCAGTCGCACGACGTGCCGAAGGTGGAGGCCCCGGCCTCCGGGGTGAACCAGTAGCGCACCTTCACCGTGGACAGGTCCACCGCGGTGGTGCCGGTGTTGACCAGCTGCAGACCCATCCGGATCTGGTTGTCGGTCGCGGAGGAGTCCGTGTTCTTGTACTGGACCTTGAGCGCACCCGTTCCGGTGCCGCCGCCGGCGGACGTGGTGGCGGACAGTGCGGCGGAGGCGGCCGAGACGTTGCCGGCCGCGTCCTTGGCCTTGACCGTGTAGCTGTACGCGGTCGACGCCGCCAGACCCGAGTCCGTGTACGAGGTGGTGGTGGAGGAGCCCACCTTCACACCGCCGCGGAACACGTCGTAGCCGGTCACGCCGGTGTCATCGGTCGACGCCGTCCAGGACAGCGAGACGCTGCCACTGGTCTTCGCCGTCACGGTCACACCGGCCGGCGCCGTCGGCGCCTGGGTGTCGTCGCCTCCACCCGGGTTGCCACTGCCGTCGATCGGCGGGTAGGCGTTCTTCACGAGCTCCTGGAACTGAGCGGAGAACCAGTGACCCGCGAGCGGGGAGTTCGCCAGGGCGCCGGTCATGCTGTTGCCGTTGCGGCCGTTGCCCTCGTACGTCGGGTCGCACATCCGGTCGAAGCCCTTGCCCTCATCGTTGTCGATGGGGGCGCTGTTGCCGTCCGACTCGCCCGGGGGCTTGGCCCACACGTACGCGTCGATGCCGGCCTCGGGGGCAGCCGTGGGACGCTCGCCGATTCCGGCGCCGCTCTGGTTGCACCAGTTGCCGGCGTGGATGCGCCGGTCGACCCGGCCGCCGTTGACGTAAGCGTCCACACTGGTCGTCGGGCCCGCGGAGGTCGGGCGCGCGGAGCCGCCCCAGCCGTTGCGGGCGGTGTCGATCAGCATGCCGATGTTGGAGTTGAAGCCCTCGGACACCAGCAGCGTGCGCAGTGCCTGGGCGAACGTCAGTTCATCGGTGTAGTAGTTCCAGTCGACCCACTTCGACTGGCGCACCGTGGTGCCGTTCACCGAGTCGGTGATCTTGAAGTTCGGCTCCTTGAGGGCCGAGTAGTTGGCCGTGTTCACGATGAACCCGGCCACGTCGTCGACCGTGGCGCCTTCGGACGTGGCGGCCTTCTTGAACTCCGTGGCGGCCGGGCCCATGTTGCTGTCCCAGCCCAGCCAGCCGTGGTGGGCGGCGTCGATGTAGTTGTAGACGTTGGGAATGGCGCCGAGGGTGTGCAGGGCGTAGCCGACACCCTTCTCGTAGTTGCCGTTCGCCTTCATCGTCGCGCAGGCATCGGTGGAACCGGCGGTGCCGCCCGCGTTGGTGACGATGTTGGGCAGCGAGTCGGGCTCGATGATGGTGACGATCCGCAGGCTCGCGTAAGCAGGGTCGGCGAGGATGTCGGAGATCGGGTCGATGTACTCGTTCTTGTACCGGTCCAGCTCCGTGGGGCCGAGCTCACCGTTCGATGCCAGCGCCGCGCAGTCGCGCCCCGGCAGGTCGTAGATGACGACCTGGAACAGGTTCGCCCCCTGGTCCAGCGCGGTGTCCAGGTGCTCGCGCAGACTCTTCGCGGAAGCCGAGCCCTCGATGGCCGCGATGCGGTCCATCCAGACGAAGGCCGGCGTGTCGGCGATGGCGGCGCCACCCGGTTCGGCCGCCGCCTTGGCGGACCAGTCCGGGTTCACGTATGCCGTGGCGCCCACATAGGGGTTGTCGACCCGCGCGGCTGCCGACGCGGGGGTGGGGATCGCCACCATCAGCGCTGTGCCCATGGCCAGGGCGGAGACTGCGGCCAGCCTCCGGCGCAGCCCGTGCATGATCGTGCCTCTGCTACTCATTGCGGCTCCGTGCTCCTCTCGTACGCCTGCGGAAGCTCCCCGCAGACGGGTTGTGGGGGTGTTGCTCCGGGACACCGTCGGCGGAGACGGTGACCCGTGGTGCGTCGGTGAGGACGGTGGTGGTTCCCCGATGGCGGGCACAGCGGGGCGATTCGACAGCCCGCCATCGGGAGCGGTGGGGCGGCCGGCCGTTCAGCGGCCGGTCACGGGGCGGTGCCCGCGGCCAGGGCGCCGTTGACGTACACCCCGACCTTCGAGGCGTCGGCGAAGGCCGTGTTGGCGGCCCTGCTGTAGTCGTCGGTCTCGTTGAAGGCGGACCAGTCGGCCTTGTTGAACCGGAGCTGCATCTCCCCGGTGGAGGCGCCGGGGGCCAGGCTGCCGCCGGTGAAGCCGACCTCCAGGTAGTGGTCCGCGCCCGGGCCCGCGGAACCGGCCGGCACCACGCGGTGGGTGACCGCGCCGCAGCCGGTCACCGCGTAGTCGCACGAGGTGCCGTACGAGGCGGAGCCCGACTCACCGCTGAACCAGTAGCGCAGGGTGACCTTGCTCAGGTCCACCGCCGCGGTGCCGGTGTTGACCAGCTGGAGGCCGGGCCTGATCTGGTTGTCGCCGGGCGATGCGTCGTTGTTCTTGTACTGCACCTTGAGCGCACCGGTGCTCCCGCCACCTCCTGCCGCGGTGGTCGCGCTGACCGCAGTGGAGGCCGCGGAGGTGTTCCCGGCCGCGTCCCTGGCCCGCACGGTGTAGCTGTGCGAGGACGAAGCGGCGAGTCCGGTGTCGGTGAACGAGGGGGACGTGCTGGAACCCGCCTTGACCCCGTCGCGGTAGACGTCGTACCCGCTGACACCGGTGTCGTCCGTCGCCGGGGTCCAGGACAGGGAGACCGAGCCGGCGGTCGTGCCGGTCACGGCCACACCGGCCGGCACCGTCGGCGCCTGGGTGTCCCCGCCGCCACCGGACTCCGTTCTCGCCTCGAAAGCGAACTCGTTCATCCCGAGGCCCTGACCGCCCTGCCAGATCTCGAACCCCGCCTCGGCGTCGATCAGGTAGTGCGCCGGGTTGATCGATCCGCGTCCGACGCCGTCGTCGATCAGCTCCAGTACATCGAAGTCGGCGAGTTCGGTGGCGCCGCCCTGCAGGACGTACGAGATCACCTTCCAGCCGGAGGCGCCGGAACCGGTCCAGACGTCCCAGTTCCGGCCGTCGAGCTGCACCGTCGCGGTGCGGGACCCGATCGGCTGGACCCCGCCGCGGTGGTTCATCCAGATCATGACCTCGGTGCCGTCCGGCTGGTCGTCGGTGACCGGCGCCGAGTTGAACCAGATGTCCATCGACACGTTGTACGCCCCGGAGTCGACCTGGGTGGTCGACCAGTCGGTACGTACGCTGCCCAGCTCGTCGACGCGCAGTGGCAACCCGCTGTCCGTCGTGCACGCCCCCCAGTGACATCCCTTGTAACTGGAGGGGTACGTCGCCGGAGCACCGTTCGTCGGGAGGGAGAACGAGGACCTGGTGACGCTCCACGCGCCCGTGTCGGGGTCGACGCTGACGCACTGTTCGGTCTCGGAGTTCCACTCGTTCTGCTGGTAGAGGTACTCCCCGCCCTGTAGTTCGGTGGTGCCCCACGGGGTGCAGTCGGTGACCGGCGCGGCCGAGGCGGCCGGAGCTCCGGTGAGCATCGACGCGGCGGCGAGCACCAGCGCCGCAGCGACCCCGGCCAGTGCCGGGAACTTCGGGCGGGTCACGGCTCGACCCCCCAGGCGAGGGCGCCGGCGACGTAGGCGCCGACCTTGGAGGAGTCGGCGTACGCGGTGTTGGTGGCCCTGCTGTAGTCGTTGCTCTCGTTGAAGTTGGACCAGTCGCTCTTGTTGAGCCGCAGCTGGAGCTCACCCGTCGACGCACCTGCGGCCAGCGTGCCGGCACCGCCGGTGAAGCCGACCTCCAGATAGCGGTCGGCGCCCGTCTTCGGGCTGGAGACGGCGACCACCGAGTGGGTGATGGTGGACGAGCCGAGCGCGGCGTAGTCGCAGTACGTGCCGAAGGTGCTCGGGCCGCCGTCTGCGGTGAACCAGTAGCGCAGCTTCACCGTCGACAGATCGATCGGGGCGCTGCCCGTGTTCAGCACCTGCAGGCCCAGCCTGATCTGGTTGTCGCCGGTGTTCGAGTCACTGTTCTTGTACTGGACCCTCACCGCGCCGGTGCCGGTCGAGCCCCCGGTCTTCGTGGTGGCGGTGACCGCGGCCGACAGCGCCGAGGTGTTGCCGCCCGCGTCCCGTGCCGCGACCGCGTAGCTGTACTCGGTCGCCGCGGCGAGATCCGGGTCGGTGAACGTCCGGGTGGTGGCGGTCCCCGCCAGCACCCCGTTGCGGTACACGTCGTAGCCGGTCACGGCGACGTTGTCGGTGGAGGCCGACCAGGAGAGCGACACGCTGTTGCTGGTCGTCGCCGTCACGGTGAGGCCGGCCGGAGCCGTCGGCGGCTCGGTGTCCCCGCCGGGCTCGCCGCCACCGTCCACCAGCAGCTCCGCGTAGATCGCGAAGGCCAGTGCGAGGGCCGCCTGCGCCCAGAAGCGGTGGTACGTGAACGTGGGGGCCGCGCCGCCGTCGAGGTAGGCCTGCACCTTCGGCCAGTCCGGGTCGTCCTTGTACCAGCTGCGGATGTCGATGAACGTCGAACCCGGCTCGATAGTGTCGCCGTTGGGCATCGTGCCCGACCACCCGGCCGGGATGTACACCTCGTCGTTGAAGCGGTTGTAGTCCTTCCTCGTCTCCGGGACCGAGATGCCCTTGTCCGTGGCGTTCAGCGCCATCGCGTCCAGCAGCGCCTTGGCCAGTGCCGCGGCTTCCTCGTCACCCGACTTGGCGGCGTAGTACGTGAGCGTCTTGACGTACGCAGCACCCACACCGACGTCGTTGGCATAGTCCACGACCGTCACGTGCAGACCCGCGTTGGTCCCGGGGGACGCCGCGTTCCAGGTGTCGGGCTGCCCCGTCCAGTTGAGCGTGGAGGGGAAACGGAAGCTGCCGTCGGCGCCCACCGTCGTCTCGGACGAGGCCCAGGCGACCCACTTGGACAGCACCGCCTCGGCGGTCGCGTTGCCCGTCTCGTGGTAGTACGCGGCGAGACGCTCCATGCCCCAGGCCTGGAAGCCGAACCAGTTGTTGCTCGGCGGGTCGTGGTAGACCGGCTGCCAGTCGTAGGCCATGCCGTAGAAGGTGGGTGTGCCGGCCGGCGGCTCGCTGTAACTGCCCTCCCAGCTGTTCGTGCAGCCACCCGCGAAGGCGCCCTCGCTCGACTGCAGCCAGGTCAGGAACTCCAGCTGGCGGGTCAGGCTCTTGGACCAGTCGCCCCTGGCTGTCGCCGACTTGGGGGTCAGCGACGGCACGTTGGACAGTGCCCAGGCCGCCAGCGGATTCTGGTAGCCCTGGTGGGAGGCGCCGTCACCGATGCGCCAGGCCCAGCCGCCGCCACTGCCGGCCGCCGCACCGCCCCAGGCGTAGTACCAGGACAGCAGGTAGTGCTGGGAGTCCCGGCCCGTCGCGGCCGGGCAGGAGGCGGGGTCGGTGCAGTCGCCGACTCGCTTGAAGTACTTGTCGAACATGGCGTAGCGGAGGTAGTCGCCCATTTTTGCGGCCTTCGCGACCGAGGCGGTGACCTCGCTCGCCTTGCCCTGGGCCGAGGCCCAGCGGAACGCCCAGTAGGCGGCCTGCACCGCGCGGGCGTCGGCGTCCGGCGCGTTGGTGTACTTCCACTGCTTGGCGTAGCTCGCGTCACCGACGAAGAGGTCCAGATATCCGTTGGGACCGCCGTACTCGAAGAGGTCGGTGGTGGGCTGCGGAACGGTCTCCCACACCGACTCCTGCGCACCGCGCTGGTAGGTGTTGATGTAGGAGGCCCCGGCGCCCGGACCGGACTCGCCGCCGGTGCCCGGCTTGTTGCCGTACCCGTAGACGTTGTCCAGGTCCATCAGCCAGTGCATGCCGTAGACGTCCATCGTCCCGTAGGACGAGGCGAGTTCGGTGGCGAGCGGGTCCGTGCCCACCTTGACCGTGGCGTCCAGGGCCGAGGGGTAGCCGCTGGGCAGCGGGTGCTCCGGGGCGTAGGTCGCGGGGGCCGACGGGTTGTAGGAGTCCGCGGTCGACTGGTCGGCGTGCTGGGGGATGATCGTTTTCTCGGCCACCGCCCAGGCCTCGTTGAAGGGCGCCCAGTCACCGGTCACCCGTCCGTACGCGGCCTCCAGCCACATCCAGAAGCTGACGGCCTCCGACGTGGTCTGGTGGCCGTGGTCGGGCGCCTCGACCATCAGGGTCTCGACTGAGTGGTACGGCAGGCCGTCCGGGCTGAAGTAGCCGTTGGCGGCCGCCTTGATCTTGCCGTACTGGGTGAGGAAGGCCTGGGTGTACGGGTCGTCGGCTGCGGACGCACGGGAGCCCGTGCCGGCCTCCGGGGACGCGGGCTCGGCGACGGCGGTGCCCTGTACCAGGCCCATGGCCAGCAGGCTGCCGCCCAGGGCACTGCTGAATGTTCTCCGTGATATCGACACAAATCCTCCATTGGCGGGTGTCGTTGGGGAGGGAGGGGACGAAAAGAGGGACGGGAGATGCGGCGGAGAAGGAGCGGAGAGGGAACGGGAACGCGCGGGGAGTAAGCGGGGAGGTGCGGCGGGGAAGCGCGGGGAGTGAGCGGGGAGGTGCGGCGGGGGAGCGGAAGGCGGTGCGGGCCGGTGTGGCCGGCGGTCAGGGCTCGATTCCCCAGACGAGCTCGCCGTCGACATACACGGCGATCCTCTCGGCGTCCGCGTACGAGGCACCGGCGCCGTGGCTGTAGTCGTCGGACTCGTCGAAGTTCGACCAGTCCGTCTTGTTCAGGCGCAGCTGGATCTCTCCGGTGGTGGCGCCCGGCGCCAGACTGCCGCTGCCGAAGCCCACTTCCAGGTAGTGGTCGGCGTCTGCCTCCGGGGAGCTCACCGCGGCGACCCGGTGGGTCACGGTGGAGCAGTCGATCGGGGACCAGTCGCACCAAGTGCTGTACGTGGAGGCCCCGTTGTCGGAAGTGAACCAGTAGCGGACCGTCACGTCCGAGAGGCTGACCGACGTGCCACCGGTGTTCACGAGTTGGAGACCGGGCTTGATCTGGTTGTCGCCCGTGGAGGAGTCGCTGCTGCGGTACTGCGCCTTGAGCGCGCCGGGGTCGCCGCCCTCGCCGCCTCCGGGGTCGCCGCCCAGTGCGGTGCGTACGGCGGAGTACGCGGGCTTCGGCAGCAGGTTCTCGTCGTACAGATTGGCCGCGCCCTCGCCCGGGAACGTGCTCGGGACCCAGGAGTACTTGTCCGTGTAGTCCCAGGCGGTGATGCCGACGCAGCGCTCGACCGCCAGACAGGCTTCGGTCACCTGCCGGTAGTACGAGCCCTGCGTGGCGGTCTTGGCGGCGTCGGCCGGCAGCTGCATCCGTACGTCGAGTTCGGTGACGGCCACGTCGAGACCGAGGTCGGCGAACCGCTGCATGTTCGCCCGCATCTCGTACGGGAAGCCGTACTGGACGGCCAGGTGCGCCTGCATGCCGACGCCGTCGAGCGGCACGCCCTCGTCCAGCAGCTCGCGCGCCAAGGCGTACATGGCGTCGCTCTTCGCGCCGAGCCCCTCGATGTTGTAGTCGTTGACGTACAGCTTGGCGTCCGGGTCCGCGGCATGCGCGGCGCGCAGGGCGGTGGCGATGTAGTCGCTGCCCATGGCGGTGTAGAAGGGACTGGTGCGGAAGGTCCCGTCCTCGTTGAACGGCTCGTTCACCACGTCCCAGGCGGCGACCGTGCCGCGGTAGTGCGTCGCTTCCTCGGTGACGTGGTTCGTCATCGCTGCCTCGACCCGGTCCGAGGGGAGTGCGCCGACCCAGGCGGGCAGTTGGCTGTGCCAGACGAGGGTGTGGCCGCGTACGGTCTGGTCGTGCCGCTGCGCGAAGTCGGTGATCACATCGCCCTTGGCGAAGTCGAACCGGCCCTGCACCGGCTCGGTGGTGTCCCACTTCATGGAGTTGCCGGGGGTGATCTGCCCGAACTCGGAGCCCAGGGTGGCCGCGTAGGCGGCATCGGGCAGTTCGGGGTTGTCGGTGGCGGAGCCGAAGTACTTGCCCTGGGCGGCGGCGAGTTCATGCAATGTGCCCTGCTGGGCCGCGGTCGCCGGCCCACCCGTCAGGGTGGTGGCGAGGGCCAGGGCTCCGACCAGGAGGGTCGGGAGCCCTCCGGCGCGGCTGTGTCTACAGCGCTTCACCAAGCTCATGACAAACGCCTTCCTCGGCCGGGCAGCGTGGAGCGTTACGGGGAGCGCGGCTGCGCCCCGCAACGCCCTTTTCGACGCCCGGTGTTGGGGGAGAAGGGAGGGGAGTGGAGTGTGCAAGTCTTGATTGTGGGAGCGCTCCCAAGGTGGCGTGGTGATAGGCACCTGTCAAGACTTAAATCACAACTGCCTTACGAGCGCGTTAACTCGTCCACACGTCGAACGGGCGCCGGGGGCGTAGGAGTTGACCGCCCCGCCGGCTGCCGCGCGCACCCGTCGGCGGACGTGTTCCCGCCGGTGCGTGAACACTGCGTCCGGCGCAGGGGTGACGGCGCGGGCGCGGCGGGTGAGGCGTGTTCGCGATTGCGTGCGAGCGGCTGTGGAGGACGCGGCGGGTGCTCGTGTGGGCGGGCACGGTGCGTGATGGGCCGGGAGGGCTGCGTTCTAGTGCGACGCCTCCCCGCAGGGCGTCGCCAACGCCGGACGCCGCCTGCGCGTCGACGGGAAAGCCGCTGCACATTCACGCGAGGGTCGAAGGCCCCGGCCCGACGGGAAGGGCTCCCGCCGGCCGCCGGTCGGCGGCGCGGGTAGTGGAACCGTGTACAGATCTTGGGCGGAGAGTGACGAACGAGCTCCGCCGCGCGCGGAGCGGACGGGGCACCGGGGCGCCCTGCCCGGCATACGCGATGGTGTAGGCCGGGCGGTGTTCCGGCCGGGCGAACCGGTCTGCGGAACGCCGCGCCGACCCGCCTCAGCGCACCATGAGCGTGCCGTTCATCGTCGGATGGATGGTGCAGATGTACGGATACGAGCCCGGCCCCGCCGGAGCGTCGAAGGTGACCGTTTGCCCCGACTTCACCTCGCCGGTGTCGAAGGCATTCTTGCCGGTGGCCGTCACCGTGTGGGTTGCGGCGTCCTTGTTGGTCACGGTGACCTTCGTACCCGGGGCGACGGTCAGGGTCGGCCGGATGGAAGGCGAAGTCCTTGATCGTGATCAGGGCGCCGCCCGCCGACGGCGAGGCTTTGGAAGGGGTGGGGGAGGCAGAGGACGAGGAGCCGCCACCGCCGCCGGAACAGCCTGTCAGGGCTGCGGCACAGGCCATCGAGACCACCACGGCGATGCGTGCCCGGGCGGGGAGCAGTGCGAGCACGGGTCAGTACCCCCCGTTGTTCGAGGCCGAGGCCGAGGGGGAGGGTGCGGCCTTCGTGATCTTGTTCCCGGCGGTGTCGAGCACGTACCAGGCCGCACCGAAAGCGTTCGCCCCCTGGCCGTTGGTGTCGCCGGCGTTCGTGTCGCCCGCATAGCGGTACAGCGGGTGACCGTTGTAGGTGATCTCCTTGCGGCCGTCGTCGCGCGTCGTGGTGCCCAGCAGGCCGGCCTTCGCGCCCGTGCCCGCGACCGGCTTGCCGGTGATCGTCACGGGTGGCCAGGACTTCGCGCAGTCACCGTCGCAGGTCGGCCGGGAGGTGGTGTCCGCCTCCCAGAGATAGAGGGTCCGGCCCTCACCGTCGACCAGGATCGTGCCCAGGGGGCTCGACGCGGACGCAACGGTCCCGGACGCCGACGTGCCGGTCGCGGACGGCGTGGCCGAGGCCGAGCCGCTGCTCCCGCCGCCGTCCGAACATCCGCCGAGTACGGCGGCCAGCAGGCACACCGTCGCGGCCGCGGCCGCTCCTGCGCGGTTCCCCATCACGAACTCCTCGGGTCCGGCCACCGTGTCGGCGGCACCGTGGCCCGAACAGTAGAGGCGGACCGGCCCGGCCCCGGGTAGGCGCTCGGGGGGAGCCGCAGGCCCGCACCGTCCGGGCGTACGGGACGGTGCGGGCCTGCTCCGTCCGGCTCAGGTCTCGCGGGTGGCGACCATTCCCATCGTGACCAGCCCCAGCACCACCCAGCCGAACCAGAGCCAGCCGTTGCTCCCCAGCGCCACCGTGTACGCGGTGACTGCCACCAGGGCACCTACGGTGAGCACTCCCATTGCCTTCGTGGATCCGGACATGCGCGCACCCTCCTTGAGGTCCTGTCCGGGGTTCCCCGTCTGCGCTCCGCGCGGACGACGGGGAACCCCGGACAGGACCTCATCGGCCGCGCGGCCGTGGATGCCATCGTCTCTCCGAAGGCCCCTCCACCGCTACTGTCCGCGCGCCTGCAAGGACGCGAGATAGGCGTTGTACGCCAGGAGCTCCTGGTCGCCGTCCCGGTCCGCGGCCCGGTCCGAGCGCTTCGCGATCCGCTGTTCCGAGCGGTACCACTGGAACACCAGGGCCACCAGGACCAGCACCGACGGGATCTCACTGAACGCCCAGGCGATGCCGCCCGCCGCGTTCTGGTCGGACAGGGCGTCGATGCCGAGCGAGGCCGGAGGGTTCTCGTAGACCTTCACCATCGGCTGGCTCGCCATCATCAGCGCGATGCCGAAGAAGGCGTGGAACGGCATTCCGGCGAACAGCTCCAGCATCCGCATCACATAGCCAGGGCGGTGCGGCCCTGGATCCACGCCCATGATCGGCCAGAAGAAGACCAGGCCCACCGCCAGGAAGTGCACCATCATCGCGAGGTGCCCGGCCGTCGAACCCATCAGGAAGTCGAAGAGAGGAGTGAAGTACAGGGCGTACAGGCTGGCGATGAAGAGCGGGATGGTGAACACGGGATGCGTGACGATCTTCATGTAGCGGCTGTGCAGCAGCATCAGGAGCAGCTCGCGCGGCCCCTTGGTGCCACGTGCCGCGACCGGCAGGGCACGCAGCGCGAGGGTCACCGGCGCACCGAGCAGCAGCAGGATCGGCGACAGCATGCTGATCACCATGTGCTGCACCATGTGCACGCTGAACATGACCATGCCGTAGTCGTTGAGCCCGGTGCACATGACCAGCGCGATGGTCAGCACTCCGACGACGAAGAAGACGATCCGGCCGACCGGCCAGCTGTCCCCGCGTCTGCGCAGCCGCAGCACCGCGTATCCGTACAGGACCACTGCGAGGACGCAGCCGATCAGGAAGAACGGGTCCGCGGAGAACTGGAGCCCGCGTCCCAGCGTGAACGGCGGCAGATCCATGTTCATGCCGTGCCCGCTGTGATCCATCTGTTCACTCCCGATGGGAACGCCGGGACGTCCCCGTTTCGTGCCGGTTGTCCCGACCAGAGTAGAACCGCCCCCGGCCGCAGCTGCGGCCGGGGGCGGTCTCGGGTCGTGGTGTGTCTCAGAGCACGCACTCGGCTTCGGAGTACCGCTCGGCCGGGACCGTCTTCAGGGTCTCCACCGCGTCCGCGAGGGGCACCATCGTGATGTCCGTGCCGCGCAGGGCCGTCATCATGCCGAACTCGCCGCGGTGCGCCGCCTCCACCGCATGCCAGCCGAAGCGGGTCGCGAGGACACGGTCGTACGCGGTCGGCGTGCCGCCGCGCTGTACGTGGCCGAGGATCACCGGGCGCGCCTCCTTGCCCAGGCGCTGCTCCAGCTCGATGGACAGCTGTGTCGCCACACCGGTGAAGCGCTCGTGCCCGTAGACGTCCTTGACGCCCGACGCGAACTCCATGGAGCCCTCGCGCGGCTTCGCGCCCTCGGCGACCACGACGATCGCGAACTTCTTGCCGGCCGAGAAGCGCCGGCCGACCAGTTCGGTCAGCTCGTCGATGTCGAAGGGGCGCTCCGGAACGACGATGGCGTGCGCGCCGGCCGCCATGCCGGAGTGCAGGGCGATCCACCCGGTGTGGCGTCCCATGACCTCGACGATCATGACGCGCTGGTGCGACTCGGCGGTGGTCTTCAGCCGGTCGAGGGCCTCGGTGGCCACACCCACAGCGGTGTCGAAACCGAAGGTCACGTCGGTGGACGCGATGTCGTTGTCGATCGTCTTCGGTACGCCGACGATCGGCAGCCCCGCCTCGGACAGCAGGTTGGCCGCCTTCAGCGTGCCCTCGCCGCCGATCGGGATGATCGCGTCGAGGCCGAGGTCCGCGACGTGGCCCCTGGCCTGCTCGACGCCGCCGCGCAGATGCGCGGGCTGGACCCGGGAGGAGCCGAGGATCGTGCCGCCGCGGGCGAGGATGCCGCCGACCGCGTCGAGGTCGAGCTTGCGGTAGTCGCACTCGAGGAGGCCCCGCCACCCGTCGTGGAAGCCGATGACCTCGTCGCCGTGGTCGACCACAGCGCGGTGGACGACGGAACGGATGACGGCATTGAGGCCGGGGCAGTCGCCGCCGGAGGTGAGCACACCAATTCGCATTGCCCGGGGAACCTTTGCAACGTGGGCCGACGACCGGACCACGTCGTCCGGTTGGATCCCCGCCACCCTACCGGCGCAGGGTGGCGGGACCGAACCGGGCGTCCGCCTGCTGGACTCCGCTCAGCTGAGCGAATTACGCCTCATCAGGCGGGCTGTGTCGCGGCCGCGATCCGCTCGGCGCGCAGCGCCTCGTACCAGCGGTCGTCGGTGGGCGGCAGTGCGTTCACATCGAGGGCCAGCTTCAGCAGCAGATCCGCGATCAGCGGGTTGCGGGCCATCACGGGCCCGTGCATGTACGTGCCGAAGACGGTGTCGTTGTACGCGCCCTCAGTCCCGTCACCCGTGCCGTTGCCGCCCCCGAACCGCACCCGGGCGAACGGGCGTGCCGTCGGCCCGAGATGGGTGACGCCCTGGTGGTTCTCGAAACCGGTCAGCGGCGGCAGCCCGAGGCGCGGGTCGATGTCCCCGAGCACGTCGCCGACGCACCGGGCCCCCTCGCCCCGGGTGGAGACCACGTCGAGCAGCCCGAGACCCTGCTCGCGCTCACCGAGGTCGTTGACGAACTCGTGGCCGAGGATCTGGTACCCGGCGCAGACCGAGAAGATGATCGCGCCGTTGGACGCGGCCCGGCTGAGGCCGCCGTCGCGGCGCAGCCGCTCCGCCGCGAGCCGCTGCGGCCGGTCCTCACCGCCGCCGATCAGATAGATGTCCCCGGACGTGGGGACCGGCTGGTCGCTGCGCACGTCGACGCGCGACACGTCGAGACCGCGCTGACGGGCCCGGCGCTCCACCACGAGGGCGTTGCCCTGGTCGCCGTAGGTGCTCAGCAGGTCGGGGTAGACCCACACCAGCCGCAGGCTGTTGTTGCTCATGCTTCGTCCTCTCCTGAGGGGCCCGGGGCCGGGGTCAGTTGCCGACACGACGGCGCAGATCCTGGAAGGCGGTGTAGTTGGCGATGACCTCGATGCGTCCGGGCGGTGCCTGCTGGACGGCCTCGTCGAGGTTCTCGCAGACCCGGAAGTCGAGACCGGCCACTTCGAGCCGGACCGCGAGGTCCAGCTTCCGGTCGCCGAGCACGAAGATCGGGTGGCCCGCGAGCTGGGTGTAGTCCACGTCCCACAGCCACGAGGTGTCCGTGCCGTCCGCGCCGCGTGCGTTGACGGACAGGATCACCGGGGTGGGCGGCGGGTCGATCAGGGAGAACGTCTCCAGCCAGCCTGCCGGGTTCTTCGCCAGCAGGAGCCGGAGCTCGCGGCCGAGGAAGGTGACCACGTCGTAGCGGCCCGCCACGGCCTGCACCTGGTACATCCGCTCCAGGGCGACCTGCGGCGGCACCCCGAAGACGGCGGCCACGGCGGCCGAGCTGGTGGCGTTGGCCTTGTTGGCGCGACCGGGCAGCTGGAGGTGGATCGGCCACGCCGATCCGTGCGGGTCGAGCACGTAGTCCCCGTGCAGGACCCAGCTGGGCGGCGGGCGGCGGAAGCCGCACTCCCCGCAGAACCAGTCGTCACCGGGGCGCTGCATCACACCGCCGCAGGACGGGCAGGACCAGGCGTCGTCCTTCCACGCCTGGCCGGCCGCGACCCACACCACGTTGGGGGAGGAGGAGGCGGCCCAGACGATCAGCGGATCGTCGGCGTTGGCGACGATCACGGCCTTCGAGCCGGACAGCCCCTCCCGCCACTTCTCGGCCAGCATCCGGGTCTCCGCGGCGCGGTCCAGCTGGTCACGCGAGAGGTTGAGGAGCGCGATCACCTTCGGCGTCGTGTCGCGGGCGACCCCCGCGAGGTACTTCTCGTCGACCTCGATCACGCCGTACTGCGCGTCCGATCCGCCGGCCAGGGCCGAGGTGATGCCCGCGGGCATGTTGGCGCCGAGCGCGTTCGACACGACCGGGCCCGCGGCCCGCAGTGCCTCGGCGATCAGCCGGGTCGTGGTCGTCTTGCCGTTCGTCGCCGACACGAGGATCACGTCCAGGTGCTGCGCCAGCCGCCCGAGCAGGTCGGGGTCGAGCTTGAGCGCCACCCGGCCGCCGATCACCGATCCGCTGCCCCGCCCGGCCGCTCGCGACACCGCCGCAGCGGCCTTGCCCGCCGTCACGGCCAGCTTGGCCCGCGGCGACAACGGCTCCGTGTTGCCTGCCATCGTCCTAGATCCTCCTTGCATCGGTCCGCGCCCAGCCTATCGATGTCCGGCGCGGCGGAGGCACGGCGGCACCGCCAGGCCCGTGGAGTTCCCGTGGAACGTGCGGCGGGAGAAATAACACCCCCGCACTGATCTGGCAAACATACAGGTCAGAGGGGGTTCGTACGGATCGGGTCCGGGCCCGGAATTTTGCCGCACGAGGCGGCGCCGAGAATCCCTGACCGTGCGTCACCTCTCGCCGCTCCCGCTCGCCGGCTGCGCGAGGTCGTTCTCCACCGCGGGCCCGGAGGCGTCGGTGCCGGTTCCGGGGTACGAGGTCAGGCAGGCGAAGGAGGCCCGGGGCACGAGGTCCCGCAGGGGAGGAGGCACGGAGGAGGCACCGTGCCGGGCGATGCGCAGGCGGCTGCGGCCTGCTTCGTACGTTCCGGTGGACCGTACGATGGCCGTCATGCGAAACCGCCCCATCCCCGGCAGTTCCGGCCTCGTCCGGACCATGAGCCTGCTCGGCGACCCGGTGCTCCACGCCGCGTGCGAGCCGGTGACGGACTTCGGGCCGTCGCTCGCCCGGCTGATCGAGGACATGTTCGCCACGATGTACGAGGCGCAGGGTGTCGGTCTCGCCGCCAACCAGGTCGGTGTGCCGCTCAGGGTGTTCGTCTTCGACTGCCCCGACGACGAGGACGTCCGTCATCTCGGGCACGTGGTCAACCCCACGCTCGTGGAGGCCGACGGCATCACCGTGCGCGGCCCCGAGGGCTGCCTGTCGCTCCCCGGGATCGAGGCCGGCACGCCACGCTTCGACCACGCCGTGGTCGAGGGGGTGACGGCCGAGGGGGAGCCGGTGCGGATCAGCGGGACGGGCTTCTTCGCCCGTTGCCTCCAGCACGAGTGCGACCATCTCGACGGGGCCGTCTACACGGACCGGCTGACCGGCCTGCGCAAGGCACGCGCGCTGCGGGCGGCCCGCCGGGCGCCCTGGGGGCGCGCCGGCTGAGGGCTGTCGGCGTCAGAACCCGGGGCCGCCCGGGCGGTCGCCCGCCGCGGCCAGTCTGCCCCAGAGCAGATCGGCCAGACTCCGTACCAACTGTTCGCGCGAGCAGGGGCGTTCCCCCAGCCACCAGTCGCCCGCGGCGTGCATCATGCCGACGATGCCGTGGCCCCAGATCCGGGCCATCTCCTGACTGTCCGGGCCGAGGTCCACCCGCTCCGCGATGACCGTGGCGAGCTCCTCGCCGAGGCGTCGCAGCAGCGGGGCGGAGTGCCGCCCGACGTCGAAGCCCTGCTCGGACGAGGGAGCCGCGTCGTCGGAGGGGTGCATCAGGAAGCGGTAGACCTGCGGACGCGCCTCGATCGCCGCGAGGTACGTGTCGAGCGTCGCCTCTACACGTTCGCGACGGTCGGCGGGGGCGTCGAGCGCGGCCCGCAGAGCGCTCAGCAGTGCGTCGGTGTGCCGCTTGGCGAGGGCGCGGTAGAGGCCGCCCTTGTCGCCGAAGTGCCGGTAGAGGATGGGCTTGGTGATGCCCGCCTCTGCCGCGATGGCGTTCATCGAGGCCCCGGGCCCGTCCCTGAGCACCACGCGGTCGGCGGCCTCGAGCAGCTCGCGGCGGCGGCGTTCGGCCGCGGTCCGCTGTCGCTCGGCCTGTCGTGTGGTCTCCATGCCGTTTCTCCCACCCCTGACCGTGCATGTCCGTCCTGCCTGCGCAACGTAACACCCTGCCCAGCGGTGTGTGGATCGCCGCCCGAGCGGTTGACACAGGCTACTTGTCGGTAACAGACTGTTGTTACCGCAAGTAACGATCAGTTTCTGACGGCAGTACTTTTGACGGCAGTACGTGGAGGGGAACATGGCCGAGTTCACGCTCGAGCTCAACGACGACCAGAAGCAGGTCCGTGACTGGCTTCACGGCTTCGCCGCGGATGTGATCCGTCCGGCAGCTTCGGAGTGGGACGAGCGTGAGGAAACGCCCTGGCCCGTCATCCAGGAGGCCGCCAAGGTTGGAATCTACTCCCTCGACTTCTACGCGCAGCAGTTCTTCGACCCGACGGGCCTGGGCATCCCGATGGCGATGGAGGAGCTGTTCTGGGGCGACGCGGGCATCGCCCTGTCGATCGTCGGCACGGGCCTGGCGGCCGTCGGCGTCCTCGCCAACGGCACCGAGGAGCAGATCGGCACCTGGATCCCGCAGATGTACGGCGACGCGAACGATGTGAAGGTCGCCGCCTTCTGTTCCTCCGAGCCCGACGCCGGCTCCGACGTGGCCTCGATGCGTACCCGCGCCGTGTACGACCAGGCCAAGGACGAGTGGGTGCTCAACGGCACCAAGACCTGGGCGACCAACGGCGGCATCGCCAACGTCCACGTCGTGGTCGCGGTCGTCGACGCCGAGCTCGGTTCCAAGGGGCACGCCTCCTTCATCGTGCCGCCGGACACCGCCGGCCTCTCGCAGGGCCAGAAGTTCAAGAAGCACGGCATCCGCGCCTCGCACACCGCCGAGGTCGTCCTGGAGGACGTGCGCGTCCCGGGCCACTGCCTGCTCGGCGGCAAGGAGAAGCTCGACCAGCGCCTCGCCCGGGCCCGCGAGCGCGCTGCCTCCGGTGGCGGCGAGCGCGTGAAGAACGCCGCCATGGCCACGTTCGAGGCGTCCCGCCCGGCCGTCGGCGCGATGGCGGTCGGCACCGCCCGTGCCGCGTACGAGGTCGCACTGGACTACGCGAAGACCCGGACCCAGTTCGGCCGCCCGATCATCGACAACCAGGGCATCGCCTTCCAGCTCGCCGACATGCGCACCCAGATCGACGCGGCGCGCCTGCTGGTCTGGCGCGCCTCGTGGATGGCGTCCGCCGGCAAGCCGTTCGAGTCGGCCGAGGGCTCCATGTCCAAGCTGTACGCGAGCGAGACCGCCAAGAAGGTCACCGCCCAGGCGATCCAGATCCTCGGCGGCAACGGCTTCACCCGTGAGTACCCGGTGGAGCGGATGCACCGGGACGCGGCGATCTACACGATCTTCGAGGGGACGAGCGAGATCCAGCGCCTGGTGATCGCCCGCACGCTGTCCGGGATGCCCATCCGCTGACGTCCGGCCGGCCCGTGAACCGGCCCCGTCCCTGTCGCTCCGACAGGGCCGGGGCCGCGTCGTGCCGGACCGGCGGCGGCTCAGGCGGGGAGCTGCGCCTCGATGGCCGCGACGACCTCCGGGGCCTCCGGCTCCGTGCGGGGCCGGATCCGGGAGACCGGCTCGCCCGCGGGGGAGATGAGGAACTTCTCGAAGTTCCACTGGATGTCCCCGGCCTCGCCGTCCGCGTCCGCGAGCTGCGTGAGTTCCGCGTAGAGCGGATGCCGGCCGGCGCCGTTGACATCGGTCTTCTCCAGCAGCGGGAAGCTCACCCCGTACGTCGTCGAGCAGAACGTCTGGATCTCCTCGGAGCTGCCGGGCTCCTGGCCGCCGAACTGGTTGCACGGCACGCCGAGCACGGTGAAGCCCCGGTCCCCGTACTCCTTCTGCAGCCGTTCGAGACCGGCGTACTGCGGGGTCAGCCCGCACTTGGAGGCGACGTTGACCAGCAGGACCGCCTGGCCGCTGTAGGCGCCCAGCGTGGTCGGCTCGCCCGTGAGGGTGTGGAGCGGGATGTCGTGCAGCGTCATGGGTATCTCCTCGTCGGTGTCTTCCACGGCCATTGTCACTCCCAGAGGTTCATCGGTACGAAGCCGGTCGCCCGGCCGTCCGGATCCAGCAGCCGGCCCATCAGTTTCACCGCGCGCAGCGCGACCGCGCGGTCGGCGATCCGCAGATGGGGGAGTGTCGCGGCGAGGCGCACCTCCAGGGCCTGGGCGTCCACCAGGGACGAGACCCAGACCGTGGCGATCAGATTCTGCGGGCCGGCCGGCCCCAGGCACTGCCTGATCTCCGGCAGCTTCGCCAATTCCCGTGCGGTGGAGTCCAGATGCTCGGCCGCTACGGTGCCGAAGAAGGTCACGGCGACCGGTGAGCCGGACAGTGAGCGGGTCAGGTCGCAGTGGATCACCAGCCGGCCGGACTCCAGCAGCCGGTTCAGCCGGCAGACTCGCCGTGTTGACCGAGATCCCGAGCACCTCGGCGAGTTCGCTGAGGGACATGCGCCCGTTCTCGCCGATCGCCGTGACGAGTTCGGCGTGCTCGGGAAGGTGCTGCGAGTCGCCCAGAGCCGACCGGCGGGACGCGGTCAGTGCCTCCTGCTGCGAGCGGCTGAGGTCGGTCAGCCGCCATTCGCTGCCTTCGGTGTAACTGCGGGTCACCAGGTGCGCCCGGGTCGCAGTGATGCCGGGAATGGTGCCGAGCCGGTCCACGATGTAGGGCGAGAGCGCGCCGAACCCGGTGGCCATCGCCGTGATCAGCAGATCGCGGCCGCCCGCCGTGTGCTCCACGGTCACCGCGTGCGGGTCCGCCGACAGGAGCTCCGCGACCGCCCCCGCCTGTCCGGGCGCGCAGTCGATCTCGATCAGAGGCCGTCCGGAGCGTGCTGCGCCAGGGTGCCGACCGCGTCAAGATCGCGGCGACCGGCGGTGTGTGGAGCCCGACCGACCAGCCCGACGACGAAGGCTTCCCGGAGGACGAGATCCGTACGATCACGGAGATCGCCGCCGGGCACCGGGGCAAGAAGGTCGCCGCCCGCGCCCAGGGCAGGGGCGGGATCCTCAACGCCGTGCGAGGCGGTGTCGCCGGCGTCGAGCACGGCTACGAGATCGACGAGGCCATCGGCCTGATGCTGGAGAGGGGAACGTTCCTCGTGCCGACCCTCACCACCGCCAACACCGACCCGGACCCCAAGAAGGCGGCGCCCTGGGCGTACGCGAAGAAGAAGCACTGGCAGGACGTCGCACGCCGACACATCCCGCGCGCCATCGAGCGCGGGGTGCGGATCGCGATGGGAACCGACTGCGGCATCGCCGAGCACGGCACCAACCTGCGCGGGCTCGGATACCTCGTGGACTGCGGCATGACCCCGATGGGCGCGCTGCGGGCCGGTACCTCCGAGGCGGCCGAACTCCTGGGACTCGCCGCCGACATCGGCACCCTGGAGCCCGGCAAGCGTGCCGATGTCGTCATCACCCGCGGCAACCCGCTCGATGACATCCGCGCCCTCGGCGACCCCGCGAACATTCTGCTGGTGATGAAGGACGGCGTCGCCTACAAGGACGTCGACGGGCTCGTCGCCACAACCGGTGCCGAACCGTCCCGGCCGGCCGCCTTGTAGTAGAAGGTGGTCGGCTTCAGGACACCGGCAGGGTCGGCGGCGTAGTCGGGAACGGAGCCGCACTCCGTCCACCCGGCCGAGCGGTACAGCCGCTCGGCCGGACTGCCGCTCTCGGTGTCCAGCACCAGGAGTGTGACGCCGTCCCCCGCGGCCGAGCGCTCGGCCGCGTCCAGCAGCCGCCTTCCGAGCCCCCGGCCCCGCGCCGACGGGCGGACCATCAGCTTCGCCACCTCCGCGCGATGACGGGCGTTCGGCAGCGGCGCCCGGGCCAGGCCGATGGTCCCCGCGATCCGCTCACCGTCCCGGGCGATCCAGACCTCGTGATGTCCCGCGTCCACGGACGCGGCGCGCTCCCGCCACCAGCAGGCGGCTGAGTCCCGGTCGAGCGGGGCGAGGAACCCCACGGACGATCCGCCCTCGACCGTCTCCACGAGGAGGGCGGCCAGCTCATCGGCGTACGTGACCAGTTCGGGTCCGGACACCGGGACGATCTCGGTCATGGGGCAGGTCCTTTCACGGTGCGACGATCATCAGTGCGTAACGGACCCGCTCCGGGCCCGGGCAACGGAAACGCGAAGGGCCGCGCAGCAGGAATCGCAGGCAGTCACCCGGGCCGACCGTGTGCACGGTGTCGTCGACGGTGACCTCCAGCGTCCCCTCCAGGACCCAGATGTGCTGCTCCAGGCCGGGGACGGGCGGATTCTCGTACGCGATCGCGGCACACGGGCCGAGGATGCCCTCGACGACCTCCGCGCGCAGGCCGGCGTGCGGAGGCGAGACGGATCTGCGGACGAAGTCCGTCGTCCGGTCCCGCCACACGCTCTGGCGCCCGGCGGGCACGAGCTGAGGCGGCTGCCCCTCCACCTCGAGCAGCAGCCGGGACATGGTCCTCTCGTGCACGCTGCACAACCGGCCGAGCTGGGCGGCGGTCGGACTCAGCTCACCGCGTTCGAGCCGGGAGAGCGTCGAGCGGCTCATCCCGCTGCGCCGGGCCAGCTCGTCCAGCGACCAGCCGCGCTCGACCCGCAGTTCACCGAGTCGCGCCGCGAGCCCGGCCTCGACGGATCCGGCCTCAGCTCCCTGCGTCTCTCTCATGTCGGAGATCATATCTCCATATGGAGAGGAGGTGGGCGGCGCACGTGGGCTCCCGCTGGTGGTGCCGGTCACCCGCTGTCGTGCCACGCTGGTACGGGGGACGCCCGGCGCGGCGCTTTGGTCCTGCCGGGCGGTTCCGCTACCGGAGGAGGCCGGCATGGCCAGTACGAGCAACCAACCCAAAGCGGCGCCGGGTGCCGCAACGGGCTCCCGCCACCCGTTCCGCACGGGCTGGACCGCTTTCGCCGCCGTTCTGATGATCTTCGGCGGCGGGATGGCGATCCTTCAGGGGATCTCCGCCATCGCCGAGGACGACGTGTTCGTCGCCACGCGCAACTACGTGTTCCAGTTCAACCTGACCGGCTGGGGCTGGATCCACCTCATTCTCGGCATCGTCATCGTTCTCGCCGGCTGCGCCCTGTTCACCGGGGCCTTCTGGGCGCGCGCCGTCGGCGTCGTCCTCGCCGGACTCGGCGCGCTCGCCAACTTCGCATGGCTGCCGCACTACCCGTTGTGGTCCATCGTGCTCATCGCGCTGGACATCTTCATCATCTGGGCGCTCTGTGCGGGACCCGGGGAGCGCGAACGGGTCTGACAGCACCCTGCGCGGCTCGCGGCTTGCCTATGGCGCGGGCGGCTTCGTGGCGAATGCTGCCGGCGGGGGAGTGATCCTGAGCGTGAGGACATACGAGACGACCACCGAGACGATCACGAGCGGCATGACGGTGACACCCTCGGACCCCAGCAGCAGTGTGGCCAGCAGCACCGATGTCATCGGAAGCTTCAGCATGGCCACACACATTGCCCCGATCCCCATGGCGAATCCGGATGTCGGGTTCAGCCCCGGGAGATGGGAAAGCGCGAGGCCGCCCGCGGCGCCGGCGAACATGGACGGGAAGACGGGGCCGCCCCGGAAAGCGCTCAACGAGGCGCAGTAGGCAAGTGACTTGCAGACGATGAGCACCACCAGGGTGGCCGCCGAGTACTTCGCACTGTCGGCCAGCAGCGGATCCAGGGCGTGCTCGCCCGAGTACAGCACCTGTGAGGCGGAGTTCCCGGTGATCTCGGCGTACACGAGCGCGAGAACGCCGACGGCAAGGCCCATCACCACGGTGGCCACCAGCCTTTGTCGTTCGACCCGCGGTTGGAGGAACAGCGCCAGCCGGTGGATTCCCGCGCCGGCGAGAGCGGCAGCCAGCCCGAGGGCGACGGCCCAGCCGAATTCGGCGACGGTGGGGCCGTCCGCCGGCGGCACCTCGTGCAGCGCCAGGGAGTACGTCCCCAGGCCCGTCCACGAGCCGAGGCCCGTGAAGATCAGCGCGCCGATCCCGGCCGCCAGGAGCCCGGGTACGAGAGCCACCCCCAGCATCATCCCGGACAGCCCCGAAGCCTCCATCAGCAGGAAGGCGCCGAGGAGCGGCGAGCCCAGCAGAGCGCTGACGGCGGCGAAGCTGCCCGCGGCCCCCACCATCGCGGTCGCCCCCGGAGTGATGTCCGGCTTGATCAGCCGCACCGCGTACACGGCGGCGCCCCCGCCCAGCGCGATGAGCGGTGCCTCGGGGCCGAGCACCGCGCCGAGACTGAGCGAGGCGATGGCCGCGAGGGCGATGCCGGGAAGTTGTGCGGCCGGGGCCACGCCGGAGCTCACCAGCCCCTCGGCCGGTTTGTGTCCTCCGTCTCCAGGGAGGTACCGGATGGCCAGCCCCGTCAGCAGCCCCGCCACGCCGACCAGCGGCACCGGCCACCATGTGGGTGTCCCGGCGAAGCCCAGGGCCTTGGGCAGATCGTCGTACGTCAGCGACTGCAGTTCGGAGACGAGCGCGAGGAAGCCGAAGGCCCCCGCCGAGATCGGGACCCCCAGGATCGCCACCATGATCAGCAGGGCCGCGTAGCCGCGGGTGCGGATCAGGGTGACTGGATCGGGCTGCTGGGCGGCGGGCGCTCCTGAAGGTTCGTCCGACATGTTCGTTGTCTCCTCGGCTCAGGAACTCCTGGGGACGCCCCGTCCTGAAGGCATCCGCAAGGCGAATCCACGATGGGTGATGTGCGGGACAAGGGATATCCGTGCAGGGTGGGCGCGAACGGGCCACGCCGCCCGGGGTGCTGACCGCGCTGTCGCGGTCAGCCGGTGAGCACGCCGGTGGGCGGGCTCAGGAGGATGAGGGTGTCGCCCGTACCCGGGGCGGGGGTCCGGGTGTCCGTGACCGGCGTGAGCCGCCTGTCCGGGCTGACCACGAACAGCAGCACGTGATCGGCGAGAGCGCTGTCGGCCGGTCGCGCCACCACGCGGGCGCCCGCCTCGTACCTGCGGGAGAGCTCGGGGCCGGTGAGCCCGCCGCCGAACAGCGACTCACCGCCGGTGTACGGCGCGACCACCCCGTGGCTCGCGGAGGGCGAAGCGAGCCGGTGGACCGGGCCGTCGACGCTCTCGCGGAGTGTCGTCGAGGCGAGGGCGTTGAAGTCGTCCTCGCCCGTGAGCAGCAGTACTCCGGTGATCCCTTCGAGCTCGGCGCCGGCGCCGGTGGCCGAGGCGAGCAGTTCACCGGGTGCCAGTTTCAGCCCGGCGCCCACGATCCGTACCCGTTCACGCTCGGCGCCGGCCCACATCAGGACGTCCAGCCCCGCCGAACTCAGCGCACATGCCAGGTCGACCGCCCACGGTGCGCCGCCGACGAGCAACGGCCTGGACCGGGCCGGGCGCAGCACCCCGAGCCGCCGGGCGACGGGGTACGCCGTCAGGCCGTACAGCATCACCGTGGCGACGATCACGACGAAGGTGGCGGGCAGGATGCGCGCGGCGCCCGCGATGTCCTTCTCGACCAGTTCGGCCGAGAACGTGGACGCCGTGGCCGCGGCGACGATGCCGCGCGGGGCCATCCAGCCGATGAACCACCGTTCCCCGCGCGGCACATCGGTACGCAGCGTCGCCAGGTGGGCCACCAGGGGCCTGGTCCCCAGGACGAGCAGCGCGACCAGTGCGAGCGACGGAAGCACCACGTGCCGCAGTGACGACGGGGTGACCGTGGCGGAGATGGAGACGAACAGCAGACCGATGATCAGCGAGACCAGGGTGTCGAAGAACGGCCGCCTGGCCGGGATGTCCAGGCTGGGGAGATTCGCCATGGCCATCCCCATGACGACCGCCGAGATCAGTCCCGTGTCGTCGCGCAGCATGTCGCAGGCCGCCGCCATGCCGATGACAGCGGCGACCTGCACCGAGGTCCCCAGCTCCTCATTCATCCGCATCCGGCTCAGCACCAGCCACAACAGCGCCGCCCCGACCGCGCCGCCCACCAGGCCCACGGCCGCGCTGATCCAGAACTCCCCGAGCTGGTTGCCGAAACCGTGCCGGCCGGAGGCGATGACGCCGTGGAAGACGAAGGCCCCCAGGATGCCGCCCACGGGGTCGATCAGCGAGCCCTCCCAGATGAGGATGCGCTGCAGACGCTCGGTGGGCCGTACGAAGTTGAGCAGCGGCCCGACGACGGTCGGCCCGGAGACGACCAGGATCGCGGCCAGCATCACCGCAGCCCCCATGGACATGTCCAGGACCGGTACGGCGAACAGTGCGGCGGACACCACGGTGAGCAACGTCCCGAGCCAGAGCAGCCGGTGCACGACCCGGCGCGTATGACCCTTGAGCCGCTTGAGGTCCAGGCCCAGCCCGGCGTCGTACAGGATCACCGCCACCGCCAGGGACACCAGCGGGGAGAAGGCGGTGCCCAGCAGCCGTTCGGGGTTGACGGTGTCGGTGAGCGCCCCGGCGGTGAAGCCGGCCGGCAGCAGGATCAGCAGTGCGGGAACGCGCAGCCGGTTCGCCAGCAGTTGCGAGCCGACCGCGAGCACCACGATCAGTCCCAGCCCTATGAGCACCTGATCGGCCGTCATGACCGCGCCTCCTCGGACGACATCCCTCCGGCGCCCGGGGCAGCGGTCGCGGCCCGCGGAACACCGCGCGCGACCACCTTCCGCGGCGGCGGCGCGACAGGGCGGTCAGGCGCGCGCCCGGGGCGGGCAGGGGCCCGCGGTATCCATCCAATGGACTAACGGTGCGAGGGCCCGGCCTGCCCCGACGACCGGCCGGGCCGGGGTGGGCTTACTTCTTCTTGTCGTCCCACGGCGTGCCGATCCAGCTGTCGAACGACCGGACCGTCGCCGTAAGCGCGGCCGCCAGCCGCAGGTCGACCCACGGGGCGTGCACGACGACCTCGTCCCTGGACAGATACTCCAGCGGCGCCTCCGCGCCGGCCTGCCAGACGATCCGCCGCGGCCCGCGCGGCACGTCGCCGTCGCCGCTGAAGAGACCCACCACCCCGGTGAGCACCCACAAGGGGAACAGCGGCCACCACACGTACCACCAGAAGATCCGGCCCTTGAAGCCGACGGTCTGAGGGCAGCCGGACTGGGTGACCGTCCAGCGCGTGCGCAGGCCCTTGCCGGACAGGGCCTTCTCCCGGACGAACGTGCCGATGAGCTCGCCCTGCCCGCCCCACACCTGATACTCCGACACACCCTTGCCCGCCGCCGTGGTGACGAGCGTGGCCAGCCGTGAGCGGCGCCCCGGGTCTGCCCACAGCACGAAGGAACGGGCGCCGTCCTTGCGCGCCGTGAGGTACGCGGGTATGCCGTCGGGCGGCAGCTCGCGCTCCAGGTACGCGACCACGTGGAAGTGGCCCCGGGACGTGTCGACGACGACGTGCTCGAAGCCCTCGGCCACGCCAGGCAGAACCTCTGGCCTGGCCTTCCCTCCCTTGGGGAGGGGCATCACTTTCAGGGCGCTGGTCACGTACGGCTCCTTGGTGGTGCGTGGTCAGGGAGTCGAGCGTAGGCCGGGCACCTGAGAGGATCGGTACGTGGAGTCCCCAGAACCTGCCCCCGGAACCGGCGCCGAACCGCTGCCCGGCACCGCCGCGGACACCGGCCGCGGTCCGGTGCGTTGCCGCATGTGCGGACGCCCGCTCACCGGTACGGCATCGCGCCGCACCGGTCTCGGTCCCACCTGCGACGCGAAACTGCACCCGGCGCCGCCCGACATCCGCACCCGCCGACGCGTGGCCGAGCAGGACTTCCTGCCGGGCATGTGAGCCGTCAGGACGGCCGCTCGCCCAGCCGCCGGAACAGCCCCTCCTGCACCACCGACACCAGCAGACTGCCCTCGCGGTCGTAGATCCTGCCGCGCGCCAGACCTCGCCCGCCGGTCGCCACCGGCGACTCCTGGTCGTACAGGAACCACTCGTCGGCCCGGAACGGACGGTGGAACCACATCGCGTGGTCCAGCGACGCCATGTCGAAGCCGCGCGGCCCCCACAGCGGCTCCACCGGGATGCGCACCGCGTCCAGCAGCGTCATGTCGCTCGCGTACGTCAGCGCACAGGTGTGCACCAGAGGATCGTCGCCGAGCGGACCCACCGCGCGCATCCATACCGCGCTCCGCGGGTCCGCGTCCTTGATCTCCTCCTGCGTCCAGCGCAGCCGGTCGACGTAGCGGATGTCGAAGGGCTGGCGCCGGGCCATCCGCTCCAGGGCCTCCGGCAGACCGCCCAGGTGCTCACGCACCTCCTCGGCGACCGTCGGCAGCTCCTCCGGATCCGGCACCACACGGGCCGGCGGCAGCTGGTGCTCGAAGCCGGCCTCCTCCGGGCGGTGGAAGGACGCCGTGAGGTTGAAGATGGTCCGGCCCTGCTGCACAGCCGTCACCCGGCGGGTGGTGAACGACCGGCCGTCCCTGACCCGCTCGACCTCGTAGACGATCGGCACCCCGGGACGGCCCGGCCGCAGGAAGTAGGCGTGCAGCGAATGCACCGGCCGGTCCCCGTCGGTGGTCCGGCCGGCCGCCACCAGCGCCTGGCCTGCCACCTGCCCGCCGAAGACTCGCTGGAGGGACTCCTCGGGGCTGCGGCCGCGGAAGATGTTGACCTCGATCCGTTCCAGATCGAGCAGGTCGACCAGGCGCTCGGCGGGGTTCGTCATGCGGTTGTTCTCCACTCTCGCAGCGGCGCCGTCGGTACGGACGCGCTCACAACTGGCCCACGGAGGTGACCCGGACGACCGCCCGGCCCTCCTCGTCGGACGCGGCCAGGTCGACCTCGGCACTGATGCCCCAGTCATGGTCGCCGTTCGGGTCGGCGAACGTCTGCCGGACGCGCCACAGGCCGTGCTCGGCGTCCTCGTCGATCTTCAGCAGCTTCGGCCCGCGAGCGTCGGGACCCGTGCCCAGCTCCTCGTACTCGTCCCAGTACGCGTCCATCGCCTCGCCCCACGCGTCCTCGGTCCAGCCCGCGTCGCCGTCCAGCTCGCCCAGATCACGGACCCGGTCCAGCGCGGCCAGCTCGACCCGGCGGAACATCGCGTTGCGCACCAGCACCCGGAAGGCGCGGGAGTTGGCCGTGACCGGCTTGACCTCGTCGGCACGCTCCTGCGCCTGCTCGGCCGTCTCCACCTCGGGATTGGCGAGCTGCTCCCACTCGTCGAGGAGACTGGAGTCGACCTGACGGACCATCTCGCCGAGCCACGCGATGAGGTCCTCCAGGTCCTCGGACTTGATGTCGTCCGGGATGGTGTGCTCCAGCGCCTTGTACGCGCTCGCGAGGTACCGCAGCACGATGCCCTCGGTGCGCGCCAGCTCGTAGTTCGAGGTGAACTCGGTGAACGTCATGGCGCGTTCGTACATGTCGCGGATCACCGACTTCGGCGACACCGGGTGGTCACCCACCCACGGGTGGCTCTGGCGGTAGACGTCGTACGCGTGCCACAGCAGCTCGCTCAGCGGCTTCGGGTACGTCACCTCCTGGAGGAGCTCCATCCGCTCCTCGTACTCGATGCCGTCGGCCTTCATCTGCCCGACCGCCTCACCGCGCGCCTTGTTCTGCTGCGCGGCGAGGATCTGGCGCGGGTCGTCGAGCGTCGACTCGACCACCGAGACCATGTCCAGCGCGTACGACGGCGAGTCGGCGTCCAGCAGTTCGAACGCGGCGAGCGCGAACGTGGACAGCGGCTGGTTCAGTGCGAAGTTCTGCTGCAGATCGACGGTGAGCCGCACGATGCGGCCCTCCGCGTCGGGCTTGTCGAGCTGCTCCACCACGCCGCCGTCCAGCAGGGAGCGGTAGATGGCGACCGCCTGGCGGATATGGCGCAGCTGCGCCCTGCGCGGCTCGTGGTTGTCCTCCAGCAGGTGCCGCATCGCCTCGAAGGCGTTGCCGGGACGTGCGATGACGGACAGCAGCATCGTGTGGGTGACCCGGAACCGGGAAGTCAGCGGCTCCGGGTCGGACTGGATCAGCTTGTCGAACGTGGTCTCGGACCAGGCGACGAAGCCCTCGGGGGCCTTCTTGCGGACGACCTTGCGCTTCTTCTTCGGGTCGTCGCCGGCCTTCTTGACCAACTTCTCGTTCTCGACGACGTGCTCAGGGGCCTGCGCGACGACGAAGCCCGCCGTGTCGAAACCCGCGCGTCCGGCCCGGCCCGCGATCTGGTGGAACTCGCGGGCGCGCAGCGTACGCACCCGGGTGCCGTCGTACTTGGTGAGTGCGGTGAACAGCACGGTGCGGATGGGGACGTTGACGCCGACGCCGAGCGTGTCCGTACCGCAGATCACCTTCAACAGACCCGCCTGCGCGAGCTTCTCCACGAGACGGCGGTACTTCGGGAGCATGCCCGCGTGGTGCACACCGATGCCGTGCCGCACGTAACGGGAGAGGTTCTGGCCGAACTTGGTGGTGAAGCGGAAGTTGCCGATGAGATCGGCGATCTTCTCCTTCTCCTCCTTGCTGCACATGTTGATGCTCATCAGCGACTGCGCCCGCTCGACAGCCGAGGCCTGGGTGAAGTGCACGATGTAGACCGGCGCCTGCCGGGTGTCCAGGAGCTCCGTGATCGTCTCGGTGATCGGCGTCAGCCGGTACTCGTAGCTGAGCGGAACCGGACGGGTCGCCGAGTGCACCACGGAGGTGGGGCGGCCGGTGCGGCGGGTCAGGTCCTCCTCGAACATCCTGACGTCACCGAGGGTGGCCGACATCAGGATGAACTGGGCCTGCGGCAGCTCCAGGATCGGGATCTGCCACGCCCACCCGCGGTCCTGCTCCGCGTAGAAGTGGAACTCGTCCATGACGACCTGGCCGATGTCCGCGTACTTCCCGTCACGCAGCGCGATGCCGGCCAGCACCTCGGCGGTGCAGCAGATCACCGGGGCGTCCGCGTTGACCGAGGCGTCGCCGGTGAGCATGCCGACGTTCTCCGTACCGAACAGCTTGCACAGGTCGAAGAACTTCTCCGAGACCAGGGCCTTGATCGGAGCGGTGTAGAAGGTGACCTTGTCCTGGGCCAGGGCGGTGAAGTGCGCACCCGCCGCGACCAGGCTCTTTCCCGAGCCGGTGGGGGTGGAAAGGATCACGTTGGCCCCGGAGACCACCTCGATCAGCGCCTCCTCCTGAGCGGGATAGAGGGTGATCCCCTGCGTCTCGGTCCATGACGAGAAAGCCTCGAAGAGGGCGTCGGGGTCGTCGGTCGGGGGCAGCTGATCGATAAGGGTCACACCCCCATCTTGCCTGTCTTGTGCCCCGATGAGGGAACCGGACGACGGCACGAAGATCACGGACGATACGCTTCCCTCTCAACTCGGCCGCACCACAACGACGGTGGCCGGAATGCGTGCACAGGCGATACCTGTCGCACCTCACGACACCTACGGGGGCGGAAACAGCCATGATGGGACCGGCACACTCTCTGTCAGGAGCAGCGGCCTGGCTGGGGGTGGGCGCGGCCGCGGCTGCCGCGGGCCACACCATGCCGTGGCCCGTCCTGGTCGTCGGCGCGCTGATCAGCGCGGGCGCGGCACTTGCCCCGGACCTCGACCACAAGTCGGCGACCATCTCGCGCGCCTTCGGACCGGTCTCCCGCGGACTCTGCGAGATCGTCGACACGTTGTCGCACGCCGTCTACAAGGCCACGAAGATGCGGGGCGACTCGAACCGCAACGGCGGCCACCGGACGCTGACCCACACCTGGCTCTGGGCGGTCCTGATCGGCGCGGGCGCCTCCGCCGCGGCGATCACCGGCGGCCGGTGGGCGGTGCTTGGGATTCTCTTCGTCCACCTGGTGCTCGCCGTCGAAGGACTGCTCTGGCGGGCCGCCCGGATGTCCAGCGACGTCCTGGTGTGGCTGCTCGGCGCGACCAGCGCATGGATTCTCGCCGGCGTCCTGGACAAGGCGGGCAACGGCTCGGACTGGCTCTTCGACGCCCCCGGTCAGGAGTACCTCTGGCTCGGCCTGCCCATCGTGCTGGGTGCCCTCGTCCACGACATCGGCGACGCGCTGACCGTCTCCGGCTGCCCGATCCTGTGGCCGATCCCGGTCGGCCGCAAGCGCTGGTACCCGATCGGCCCGCCGAAGGCCATGCGGTTCAGGGCCGGCAGCTGGGTGGAGCTGAAGGTGCTGATGCCGGTGTTCATGGTGCTCGGGGGCGTGGGTGCGGCTGCCGCGATGAACTTCATCTGACGGCGCGGCCCCGCGCCTACACAGGTGCCGGAGGGACCAGGCGGCCGTGCGAGATGAGGGAGGCGGCCTGCTTGAGGCGGCGCACCCGGATGCTCACCCCGTAGGCGTCGACGCCGGGAGTGGTGGCGAGGCGGCTGGTCAGGTAGCGGTAGAACTCCCCGGCGTCGCGGCAGATGACGATGGCCATCACGTTGTGGTCGCCACTGGTGGCGCCGGCGAACGCGACCTCGTCGTGACGGGCGATCGCGTTTCCGGTGTCTTCCAGACGGGCGGGAGCCACGCGCAGCCAGAGGGTGGCGTTGAGGTGGTAGCCGAGGTGTTCCGGCAGCAGGTCGATGTCGTACGAGAGGGTGCCTGACGTCTCCAGGGACTCCAGTCGGCGGGCGACGCGGCCCGTGGACCAGCCGGTGACTTCGGCCAGCCGCGTGTGGGTGGCACGGCCGTCCTCGGCGAGGGCGTCGAGCAGCGGGCCGTCCTCGGCGCCCAGGGGGAGGAGCGGGCCGGCCGGGGCAGGGGGCGGACTGCCGGCCAGCCGTTGTTCCTCCTCGGCGGTGAGACGCCCGCCGTAGCCGGTCCAGCCGGACGCGCCGGGGTCACCGAACGGATGGATGAGCAGGTCGATGCTCAGGTCGAGAACGGCCGCGGACCTGGGCAACTGCTGGAGCAGCATGTCCTCGCGCGGGGCATGGAGTGGCGAGCGGATGACACAGATGATCTCCGAGCCGCCCGAGGCGATGCCGACATAGGCGATGTCGGGGCGCCGGGCGAGAGAGTCGGCGAGGGGAGCGACCCGGTCGGGGCGGCAGCGGATGCGCGCGACCCACTGGGCCTCGCCGTGCACGGCGGGATCGACCAGTCCCACCACCCGCATCACGCCCGCGCGGCGCAGCGCCTGATAGCGGCGGGCAGCCGTCTGCTCCGACACCCCGCTCACTTCGCCGATGAGCCGGAACGGGGCACGCGGCGCGCGATGGAGCGCACGGAGGATTTTCATGTCCACGTCGTCGATCACGGTGGAAGTGTGGCACGTCGAACGGTGAGGGTGGAGGTTTGCCCGCAAGGGCGTCTGTCGCTTTGTGGATTCTGTGCCGTTTCACCGATGCTGGGCCCGGGTCTGTCCGCAGCGAGAGCCTGACGTCTTCTCGGCCCTCGCCCCACGGCGGCGCGGACAGTGCCGTCCGGGTCGCGCGGCGGCCGCTCCGCGGGAGTGAACGCCACTGGATCCCCGCCGGACAGACCCCGCTCGGACATCAACGGCGGCGCACCGCGTCGCAAAGGAGTACTTCCTTGAACGTCACACCCGCGGCGAGCAGCCGGCCCGACCGACGGGCGGCCACGCTCGTCATGGCCTGCCTGGGCGTATTCGTCGCCTACTTGCCGGTGACCACCGTCGCCGTGAGTTTGCCCGCCATCCAGGCGGCGCTGGGCGCGTCGACGGCCCAACTGTCCTGGGTGCAGGACGCGTTCGTTCTCCCCATGGCCGCGTTCATCCTGACCGCCGGCGTGGTCGGCGACGTCCACGGGCGCAAGAAGGTGTTCCAGGCGGGCCTGTTGCTCTCCGCCGTCGGTGCCGCTGTCGCGCTGGCAGCCCCGTCGATCGAGGTGCTGTGGGCCGGCCAGGCACTCGCCGGACTGGGCGCGGCGGCGCTGCTGCCCACGACCCTGGCCCTGATCAGCCACGCGGTGCCCGACCACCGGGAGCGCGGCAAGTTCATCGGCCTGTGGGCCACCTCGCTCCTGATGGCACTGGCTGTCGGCCCGGTGATCGCCGGAATCGTCCTGGAATACGCCGCCTGGCGGTGGATCTACCTCCTGGTCGTTCCCGTCTCGCTGCTCGCGATGGTCTTCGCCGCGCGACTGCTGACCGACTCGTGTGCCCCGCACGGCCGACGGCTCGACTGGCCGGGCCAGATCACCGCCGCGGTGGCGATCACCGCGCTGGTGTACGGAGTGATCGAGGGCGGCGCCGGATCCTTCACCGACGCGCAGGTCCTGGTGGCACTGTTCGTCGCCGTGGCCGGTGGAGTCGCGTTCGTCGTGGCGGAGCTCCGCAGCGACAGCCCGATGCTGGACCTGGCGCTGTTCCGCAGCCCGGCGTTCACGGCCACCACCCTCGTCGCCATGATCACGTTCCTGGGGCTCATCGGCTTCTTCTTCCTGCTGAGCCTCTACTTCGGCCTGGTGCAACAACTCGACACTTTGCAGGCAGCCTGGCGGCTGCTCATGGTCACCGCAGCATCCATCGTCGTCGGCGGCCCCGTCTCCCGCCTCATGCACCGCGTTCCCGCCCGCGCCCTGATCACCACCGGGCTGCTCGTCGTCTCCGGCGCGCTGCTCTCGATGACCACCCTCGACGCGGACACGTCCTTCGCGTCCATCGCGTGGCGGCTGGCCCTGCTGGGCATCGGGATGGGCGGCATCCTGACGCCGATGACGGCCACCGCGGTCGCCTCCGTCCCGCACCACCTGGCCGGTATGGCCGCGGCCGGCAACAACGCCTTCCGACAGATCGGCGGCGCACTGGGCCCGGCCGTTCTGGGCGCCCTCCTCACGGCCAGGGCCCTGGACACCTTCCCCGCGCACCTCGCCGACGCGGGCATCTCCGGAGCCGACCGGCAGAACATCGTGGAGACCGCCCGCGAGGGGGGCCTCGGCGCGGTCGCCCGGATGAACCTGGGCGCGCACACCGGACAGGCCCTCGGGGCGATGGGCGATGCCTTCCTCGACGGACTCCGGCTGTGCCTCATCGTCGCCGCGGCACTCACGCTGCTCGCCGCCCTCGTGTCCGTGGTCCTGCTCCGGCCACGCAAGGCATCCAGCGCCACGGTGACGGTTGCCGCGCATCCCGTGCCCGGCGCCGCCGCCGACGAGGTCACATCCGGTGGGGGAGGCGACCCGGCCGCGGTGCGGCAACGCGGCTGACGGCGACGCGGCCGACGGCCAACGCCTTCGGTACGGAACGACGAGGCGGGCGGGCTCAGGAACGAGCCCGCCCGCCGTGTGCCGTGAGCGCAGGTCACCCGTGCCAGGACCGCCACAGCGCCGCGTACGCGCCGTCCGCCGCCACCAGTTCGTCATGGCTGCCCAGTTCGCTGATCCGGCCCTGCTCGACCACGGCGATCACATCCGCGTCGTGCGCCGTGTGCAGCCGGTGGGCGATCGCCACGACCGTACGACCGTCCAGCACCCGGGCCAGCGAGCGCTCCAGATGACGCGCCGCGCGCGGGTCGAGCAGCGACGTCGCCTCGTCCAGCACCAGCGTGTGCGGATCGGCCAGCACCAGCCGGGCCAGCGCGATCTGCTGGGCCTGTGCCGGGGTGAGCACCAGGCCGCCCGAGCCGACCTCCGAGTCCAGCCCCTCATCGAGGGCCCTCGCCCAGCCGTCCGCGTCGACCGCGGCCAGCGAGGCCCACAGCTCCGCGTCCCCGGCACCGGTACGGGCCAGCAGCAGATTGTCCCGCAGCGACCCGACGAACACATGGTGCTCCTGATTGACCAGGGCCACATGCGTCCGGACCCGCTCCGCCGTCATCTCCGACAACTGCGCACCGCCCAGCGTGACCTCACCGGTCCGCGGTGCGTAGATCCCGGCCAGCAGCCGGCCCAGGGTGGACTTGCCCGCACCGGACGGCCCGACCAGCGCCATCCGCGTACCGGGAGCGACGTCCAGCGACACCTTGTGCAGCACGTCGAGCCCGGCGCGGTAGCCGAAGTGCACCTCGTCGGCGCGCACCTCACGGCCGTCCGGAGCCACACCGTCGTCCCCCGCGTCCGGCTCGATCTCACGGACCCCCACGAGGCGGGCCAGCGACACCTGGGCCACCTGCAACTCGTCGTACCAGCGCAGGATCAGGCCGATCGGATCGACCATCATCTGCGCGAGCAGCGCGCCGGTCGTCAGCTGGCCGACGGTGAGCCAGCCCTCGATGACGAACCAGCCGCCCAGCATCAGGACCGCACCGAGAATCGTCACGTACGTGACGTTGATAACGGGGAAGAGCACCGACCGCAGGAACAGTGTGTACCGCTCCCACGCGGTCCACTCCGAGATCCGCCGGTCCGACAGAGCGACGCGCCGCGCCCCCAGCCGGTGCGCCTCCACGGTCCGGCCGGCGTCGACGGTCTCCGCGAGCATCGCCGCGACCGACGCGTACCCGGCGGCCTCCGAGCGGTACGCCGACGGCGCCCGGCGGAAGTACCACCGACAGCCGACGATCAGCACCGGCAGCGCGATGAGGACCGAGAGCGCCAGCGGGGGAGCGGTGACGGCCAGGGCCGCGAGCAGCAGCCCCGCCCACACCACGCCGATGGCCAGCTGCGGCACCGCCTCGCGCATGGCGTTGGCGAGCCGGTCGATGTCCGTGGTGATCCGGGACAGCAGATCACCCGTCCCGGCCCGCTCCAGCACACCCGGCGGAAGGCGCACCGACCGCACGAGGAAGTCCTCGCGCAGATCGGCCAGCATCTCCTCGCCCAGCATCGCGCTGCGCAGCCGCATCATCCTGGTCACCACGGTCTGGATGACCAGCGCCAGCGCGAACACCGCGGCGGTGCGCTCCAGATGAAGGTCGGTGACGCCGCCCGACAGGTCCTCGACCAGTCCGCCCAGCAGGTACGGGCCCGCGATCGACGAGATCACCGCGACGCAGTTGAGCACCGTGACCACGATGAACGGCCGCCGGTGGCGACGCATCAGCTCCCGGACATAGGTGCGTACGGTCGTGGGGGTACCGACCGGCAGAGTCGTCGCCGACTCCGGGGCGGCCGGGTCGTACGCCGGTGGTGCGACGCCGATCATGCCCTCTCCTCGATTTCCTCGATCGTGTCGATCGTGTCAATGCCTTCGTTGTGTTCGCTGACTTCGCTGTCTTCGCTCAAGTCCGGTCCGGCCGCGGCGATCTCGTCGTCCGTCTCACGGGTCACGACCGCGCGGTAGCGCGACTCGTCGCGCAGCAGTTCACGGTGGGTGCCGACCGCGACGACGGTGCCGCCGTGGACCAGCGCGACCCGGTCCGCCAGGTCGAGCAGCAGTGGCGACGACGCGAACGCCACCGTCGTACGGTTCCTGCGCAGCGCCTTGATGCCCTCGGCGACCCGCGCCTCGGTGTGCGAGTCGACTGCCGACGTCGGCTCGTCCAGCACCAGCGCCTCCGGGTCGGTCACCAGCGACCGCGCCAGGGCGAGCCGCTGACGCTGGCCGCCCGACAGCGACCGGCCGCGCTCGGTGATCCGGGTGTGCATGGGGTCGCCGTCCTCGTTGACGGATGCCTGCGCGAGCGCGTCCAGGACGTCACCGCACTGTGCGGCCGCCAGCGCGTCTGCGGCGGCGACCCGGCCGGACGACGGCACGTCCAGCAGTTCGCGCAGCGTGCCGGAGAGCAGCACCGGGTCCTTGTCCTGGACCAGGACGGATGTCCGGGCGACGTCCAGCGCCACCTCGTCCAGGGGCACGCCCCCGAGCAGGACCGACGGCAGCGCGGGAGCCGCGGCGTCCTCCGCCTCGCCCTCCTGCGCCACGGCCGGCTGGGCATGGCCGCCGAGCCGGTCCGCGAGGCGGCCCGCCTCGTCCGGATCGCCGCAGACCACCGCGGTGAACAGCCCCTCCGGAGCCATCAGACCGGTGGCCGGGTCGTACAGGTCACCGGCCGGAGCCGCGTCCACCGTGGACGGCCGTGCGACCCGGCTCAGCGAGAGGACCCGGACCGCGCGCTGCGCGGACGGCCGGGAGAAGGAGTACGCCATGGCGATCTCCTCGAAGTGCCGCAGCGGAAACAGCAGCAGCGTCGCCGCGCTGTACACCGTCACGAGCTGACCGACGTCGATCTTCCCGTCCCGGGCCAGCGTGGCTCCGTAGGTGACCAGCGAGATCAGCAGCACGCCCGGCAGGAGCACCTGGATCGCCGAGATCAGCGACCACATCCGCGCACTGCGCACGGCAGCCTTGCGGACCTCCTGCGACGCGCGCCGGTAGCGGCCGAGGAACAGCTCCTCGCCGCCGATACCGCGCAGCACGCGCAGCCCGGCCACCGTGTCCGAGGCCAGTTCGGTGGCCTTGCCCGCCTTCTCACGCTGGACGTCGGCGCGGCGCGTGGCCTGGGGGAGGAGCGGCAGGACGGCCAGGGCCAGCAGCGGCACGGAGAGCGCCACGAGCACGCCGAGCGAAGGCAGATAGAGGACGAGCCCGACACAGATGATGACGAGGGCCGCGGCGGCCGCGACGAAGCGGGAGAGCGCCTCGACGAACCATCCGATCTTCTCCACATCGCCGGTGGACACCGCCACGACTTCTCCCGCGGCGACCCGGCGGGTCAGCGCCGAGCCGAGCTCCGCGGTCTTACGGGCCAGCAGCTGCTGGACCCGGGCGGCGGCGGTGATCCAGTTGGTGACGGCGGTGCGGTGGAGCATGGTGTCGCCCACCGCGATCAGCACGCCGAGCACCGCGATCATGCCGCCGGCCAGCGCCAGCCGCCCGCCGGACCGGTCGACGACCGACTGGACCGCGAATCCCACGGCGAGCGGCAGCCCCGCGATGGAGCACTGGTGCAGCAGGCCCCACGACATGGACTTGAGCTGTCCGCGGATCTGGTTGCGGCCGAGCCAGAGAAGGAAGCGAGGGCCCGACCGGACATCGGGATCGCCGGGATCCGAGTACGGAAGATCGCGAATTTGCATGACGTCCCAAAAGATCGGAAGGAGCTGAGATCCGCGAGGGACCTCCATAAACACGTGGGGGGAGGTGTGTGGGGAACCAAACCGTCCAAGCCTCGCTCCCCGCAGGGGCCGAGGCAAACGCTTTTACGTACGGACCCGTGAACGCCGGGCAGTTGCCGGGCCGGCCCGCGGAGTAAAGATTGCGCACGCATTCACCGCACTACGCACACGAGGACGACCTCGGCCGCCGGGGGGTGCGAGCATGGCCGGATGCGTATAGCCGGTGCGGTACGAATGGTGGCCTCGGTGGCCGCCTGCGGTGTCCTGCTCACGACCCTGACGTCGTGCGGCGACGGACAGGACCCGGAGAAGGGCGACGCGCGGTCGGCCGGATCCCGGACGGACAAGGACGAGGCGCGGACCACCGACCTGAAGCGCATCCCGGACGTGGGTGACCGGCTGCGGTCGAAGATCCCGCAGAACTCCCGCCAGGTCGTCGCCGTGTACGGCGCGGGCAGGAACTCGGCGGACTCCACGGTCGTGCTGTACACCCGGACCGGCTCCACCTGGGACAAGACCGCCGACTGGAAGGCCCACAACGGCCGCAAGGGCTGGACCGCCGACCATCACGAGGACGACAAGCGCTCCCCGGTCGGCGTCTTCACCCTCACCGACGCGGGCGGCGCGCTGTCCGACCCGGGCGCGCGGCTCCCGTACAGCGAATCCGCCGCGATCCAGGCCCCCCGCTACTGGGCCAAGCCCTACTGGCACGACTTCGACTACGTCATCGCCATCGACTACAACCGCGTCAAGGGCACCGCCCCCAACGACCCGACGCGCCCCGAGGGCCAGTCGAAGGGCGGCAGCATCTGGCTCCACATGGACCACGGCAGCGGCACATCGGCCTGCGTGAGTCTGCCGAAGGCGGCCATGGTGAAACTGTTGCAGACCCTGGACCCGAAGCAGAACCCGGTCGTGGTGATGGGCGACCGCGCGAGCCTCAAGGCCTGAGCGAGCTCTCCGGTACCTGTGCGGGCCCGGGGCGGGTCGCGCGTTCCAGCTCCATCAGTGCCGAGTGGTACGAACGCCCGGTCGCCCGGTCCATCCCGATCTCGCACATGCGGTTGGCGCACAGATACGTGTCGTACTCCCGGGTGTTCACCTCGGCGGCCTCCTTCGCCGTGGCCGAGTCGGTCAGCTCCTTGTGCAGCATGCCCCGGTCGCCCGCGAAGCCGCAGCACGCGGCGTCGTCCGGGATCACGACCTCGTCCGCGCAGGCCTCCGCGACCGCGCGCAACTGTGCGACGTCGTCGAGGTGTTCCATCGAGCACGTCGGGTGCAGTACCGCCGAGCCGGTCCTCCTCAGCACCGTCAGCTCCGGCAGGAGCTCGTCGGCCGCCCACACCAGCGAGTCGACCACCGTCAGCTCCCGGTGCAACGCCCGGTTGTCCTCGGTCAGATACGGCACCACCTCGTGGGCGATGCCCAGCGTGCACGAGGAGGCGTCGACGACCAGCGGCAGCTTTCCGCCGGCGGTCCAGCCCCAGGCGGCCTCGACGATCCGGTTGGCCATCACGGCGTTTCCGGCGTCGTACCCCTTGGAGTGCCAGATCGTCGCGCAGCAGGTGCCCGCGACGTCCTCCGGAATCCAGACGGGCTTGCCGGCACGCGCCGAGACGAGGACCACGGCCTGGGGCAGCGACGGGCCGCGATGCCCCTCGGGGCCGCCGAAGATGCGGTTGACGCAGGCCGGGTAGTAGACCGCGCTCGCTCCCACCCTGGCGGTACGGGGCAGCTTCCGGGCGGCCGCGCCGGGGATCTCCGGCAGCCATTCGGGCAGCAGATCGGGGCGGACGGCCTTGCGGGCGAGAGCGGTGACACCTTGGAGCAGCCGGTCGTCGATCCGGCCGGCCGCGGCGACCGCCAGCCGGGCCGCGGCTTCGACGGCGCGGAAGTTCTTCGCGGTGAGCGCGGCGATCCGCTCCTCGCGCGGGGAGTGCCGTTGGTGGCGGAAGTCCTTCATCATGGCGCCCGTGTCGATGCCGACGGGGCAGGCGAGCTTGCAGGTGGAGTCGCCCGCGCAGGTGTCGACGGCGTCGTAGCCGTAGGCGTCGAGCAGTCCCGTCTCCACCGGCGAACCGTCCGGCTGTCGCATCATCTCGCGGCGCAGCACGATGCGCTGACGCGGTGAGGTGGTCAGGTCGTGGCTGGGGCAGGTCGGTTCGCAGAAACCGCACTCGATGCAGGGATCGGCCACCGCCTCGACCTGGGGAATGGTCTTCAGCCCGCGCAGATGGGCCTTCGGGTCGCGGTCCAGCACGATCCGGGGCGCCAGTACCCCGGCGGGGTCGATGACCTGCTTCGTACGCCACATCAGCTCGGTCGCCCGCGGCCCCCACTCCAGCTCCAGGAAGGGGGCGATGTTGCGGCCGGTGGCGTGCTCCGCCTTGAGCGATCCGTCGAACCGTTCCACGGTGAGCCGGCAGAAGTCCGCCATGAAGGCGGCGTACCGGTCGACGTCGGACTGCTTCGCCGCGTCGAACGCCAGCAGGAAGTGCAGATTGCCGTGGGCCGCGTGGCCCGCGACGGCGGCATCGAAACCGTGCTCGGCCTGCAGCCCCAGCAGGGCCTCGCAGGCGTCGGCCAGCCGGGAGGGCGGGACCGCGAAGTCCTCCGTGATCAGCGTCGTACCGGACGGCCGGGAGCCGCCGACGGCGGTGACGAAGGCCTTGCGGGCCTTCCAGTAACCGGAGATGGTCCGGGCGTCCCGGGTGAACTCATTGGTCACCGACGTGACGGGCCGGACCAGCTCCAGCCGCCGCACGACCGCGGCCGCCGCCTCCTCGTACACCTCCTGGCCCGCTTCGTCCGGAGCTCGGAACTCCACCAGCAGGGCCGCGGTCTCCTTCGGCAGCCCGGCCCAGTCGCCGGGCACCCCCTGGACGCTGACCGAGGCGCGCAGGGTGTTCCCGTCCATCACCTCCACGGCGATGGCGCCCGCCTCGTTGAACAACGGGACGGCTGCCGCAGCGGCCGTGAGGGAGGGGAAGAAGAGCAGCGCGGTGGAGATCCGGCGGTCCAGCGGCAGCGTGTCGAAAACGACCTCGGAGATGAATCCGAACGTCCCCTCCGAACCGACCATGAGACCGCGCAGGATCTCCACCGGCGTCGAACCGTCCAGGAAGGCGTCGAGCCGGTAGCCGTTGGTGTTCTTGATCTCGTACTTGGCCCGGATCCGGGCGGTCAGCGCGGGATCGGCCTCGATCTCGGCCTTGAGAGCGAGCAGCCCCTCGCAGAGCCGCGGCTCCGCGTGCGCCAGGTCCTCGTCCGCCGCGGGATCACCGGTGTCCACCACCGTGCCGCTGGGCAGCACGAAGGTGAGGGAGGAGACGGTTCTGTACGAATTCCGGGTGGTGCCGGCGGTCATACCGGAGGCGTTGTTGGCGACCACGCCTCCGATCGTGCAGGCGATCGCGCTCGCCGGGTCCGGCCCCAGCAGCCGGCCGTGCCGGGCAAGGGTGGCGTTCGCCCGCATGACCGTCGTCCCCGGGCGGATCCGGGCCCGCGCGCCCCCGTCCAGGACCTCGATGCCCGCCCAGTGGTGTCGTACGTCTACGAGAATGTCCTCGGCCTGCGCCTGGCCGTTCAGACTGGTGCCCGCGGCCCGGAAGACGATGTTGCGGCCCTTGCCGTGGGCGTACGACAGGATCGCGGAGATGTCGTCGATGTCCTCCGGAACGACGACGACCTGGGGGACGAACCGGTACGGACTGGCGTCGGAGGCGTACCGCACCAGGTCGGAGATCTTCCAGAGCACCTTCTGCGCGCCCAGGAGCGCGGTCAGCTCGCCCCGGAGCGGTTCGGGCGTGCCCGGTGCCTGAGCGTCGGGAACCCGGTCGTGGGACGGAGGCCGCGCCACGCCGGGGCGCAGGGATTCCGGGTTCGGTTCCAGCAGTGGCATGTCCAGATCCCCTCGGCGGCTCGGCGCGGCACTTCGCACCGGTCAGCAGTTGCGCTCCGGCATTCCGTTGACCAGAGCGGTCAGCAGCCCGCCGAGCACCTCGCGCTGATCGGCGGTCAGTGGAGCCAGGATCTCCTCTGCGGCCGCGCGGCGCGCGTTGCGCAGCGACCGCAGCGTGGCGATGCCCTCGTCCGTGATCTCGATCCGGACCACCCGACGGCTGTCAGGATCGGGGGCCCGGCGCACCCGGCCACTGGCCTCCAGCCCGTCGACCAGCGTGGTCACGGCGCGGGGGACGACGTCGAGACGCTTGGCGAGATCCGCCATCCGAGGGGGACCGTCGTAGTGCGCGACGGTGCGCAGGAGCCGGAACTGCGCGGGGGTGATGCCGATCGGCTCCAGCTGGCGGCCCTGAATGCGCTGGAGCCTGCGGGTCAGCCGCAGCAGCTGTTCGGCGAGCACGCCGTCGGGGTCGGGGGAATCCATACCGGGAACAATATCAGGACCTTGTTCATTGTGAGTATAGGTAACAATGAGCTAGGATCTCATCCTGTCCGACCGACAAGTACAGTCCGGCCAACAGGGCTGTCCGGGCCCGGTAGACCAGTCCGGCCGGTAGGCCAGTCCGGCCGGCAGAGCCGTCTGCGCAGGCAAGGGTTGCTCCGGATATCGCGGGTGTGATGTCCGAGTCCTTGCTGCACGGCGGCACGGCACGCAGCAGCGCCTTCGGTCGCCCTGCCCGCACACTGGACGCGCACGCTTCGCAGGCGCCCGCGCCCGCCCCTCATCGTTGTCGCACGCCTGACGAAGGAGCCCATGAAACCCGACGAACCCACGTGGACACCCCCGCCCCGGGATGCCGACCGGCCTCCCGCCGAGGTGCGTCGCATCCTGCGCCTCTTCCGCCCCTACCGCGGCCGCCTCGCGGTGGTCGGACTGCTCGTCGGCGCCTCGTCGCTGGTGTCGGTCGCCTCTCCGTTCCTGCTGCGCGAGATCCTGGACACCGCCATCCCCCAGGGGCGGACCGGGCTGCTCTCCCTGCTCGCCCTCGGCATGATCCTCACCGCGGTGATGAACAGCGTCTTCGGCGTGCTCCAGACCCTCATCTCCACGACGGTCGGCCAGCGGGTCATGCACGACCTGCGCACCGCCGTCTACACGCAGCTCCAGCGGATGCCGCTCGCCTTCTTCACCAAAACCCGCACGGGCGAGGTCCAGTCCCGGATCGCCAACGACATCGGCGGCATGCAGGCCACCGTCACGTCGACGGCGACCTCCCTGGTCTCCAACCTCACCGCGGTCATCGCCACGATCGTCGCCATGCTGGCGCTCGACTGGCGGCTCACCGTAGTCTCGCTGCTCCTGTTGCCGGTCTTCGTCTGGATCAGCCGTCGGGTCGGCCGCGAGCGGAAGAGGATCACCACCCAGCGCCAGAAGCAGATGGCCGCCATGGCGGCCACCGTGACCGAATCGCTCTCCGTCAGCGGCATCCTGCTCGGCCGCACCATGGGCCGCTCGGACTCGCTCACCAAGGGCTTCGCCGAGGAGTCCGAGCGCCTGGTCGACCTCGAAGTGCGCTCCAGCATGGCCGGACGCTGGCGGATGTCGACGATCGGCATCGTGATGGCGGCCATGCCGGCCGTCATCTACTGGGCTGCGGGAATCGCCCTGCAGTCCGGCGGTCCGGACGTCTCGATCGGTACGCTCGTAGCCTTCGTCTCGCTCCAGCAGGGCCTCTTCCGGCCCGCCGTGAGCCTGCTCTCCACCGGGGTGCAGATGCAGACGTCCCTCGCCCTGTTCCAGCGGATCTTCGAATACCTCGACCTCACGGTGGACATCACCGAGCCGGAGAAGCCGGTACGCCTGGAGAAGATCCGCGGCGAGGTCCGCTTCGAGAACGTCGACTTCAGCTACGACGAGAAGAGCGGCCCGACCCTCAGCGGCGTCGACGTGACCGTGCCCGCCGGCGCCAGCCTGGCGGTCGTCGGTCCCACAGGTTCCGGCAAGTCCACCCTCAGCTACCTGGTGCCGAGGCTCTACGACGTCACCGGCGGCCGGGTCACGCTGGACGGGGTCGACGTGCGCGAACTGGACTTCGACACCCTCGCCAGGGCGGTAGGCGTGGTCTCCCAGGAGACGTACCTCTTCCACGCCTCGGTCGCCGATAACCTGCGCTTCGCCAAGCCGGAGGCAACCGACGAGGAGATCGAGGCGGCGGCCCGCGCCGCGCAGATCCACGACCACATCGCCTCGCTGCCCGACGGCTACGACACCCTCGTCGGTGAACGGGGCTATCGGTTCTCGGGAGGCGAGAAGCAGCGCCTGGCCATTGCCCGCACGATCCTGCGCGACCCGCCGGTGCTGATCCTCGACGAGGCGACGAGCGCCCTCGATACCCGTACCGAGTTTGCCGTACAGGAGGCGATCGACGCGCTCTCCGCCGGACGTACGACGATCACCATTGCCCACCGGCTCTCCACCGTCCGCGATGCCGACCAGATCGTCGTCCTCGACGGCGGTCGCACGGCGGAGCGCGGCAGTCACGAGGAACTGCTGCGGCAGGACGGCCGGTACGCGGCCCTGGTCCGCAGGGACGACACCCGGCTCGCTCCGGTTGCGAGCTGACCGGTAGGGCGCGGCGAATGGCCCGCCGGTCAGGCGTTCATCACCTTCGTCGCCCACTCCCTCTCGTCCAGGCCGTTCCGATCGCCGCGGCTGCGCCGCCCTCCCGCCCCTTCGCGGACCCCGGGGCCTCTGGCCCCGGCGGACACGGCACACGCGACGGCGCCGCCACCCCCGTGGGACGGGGAGCGACGGCGCCGGGCGGAATCAATGGATCAGATGAGCCAACCCACGAAGTGGACGACGCCGGCCAGCAGGTTGGTGATCAGGTTCATCGGGTGTTTCTCCTTGTGCATGGCGAATCTCTGGGACAGCACAGTCGCGGTCTGCAGCCCGTCGCTTGCGCCCTGTAATCATCAGCTGCCGCCGGGTGGTTGAGCAACGAATGCCGACACGATCACGCGTTCCAGCGAACACCCGATCCCCTGTTCGTTTGTTCGCATCGCAATGTGCGTACCGCGTGTCGTCGCGGACGGGGTACCGACGCCTCGATCGGCGCGGGATAGCGTGCCCGCATGGTGAACGAGTCCCCGGACGTCCCTCCTGGCCGCAGGTCCGGCCGCAGGATCCGCCCGACCCGGCGCGGCCGCCTGGCCCTGATCATCGGCACCGTCCTCGTCCTGGCGGTGGCTGCTGCCGTGCTCGTACCGCTGCTGACCAGGGAGTCGAAGACCGAGCAGTCCCGCACCCTGGTCATTCCGGAGGGATGGCGGGCCTCACAGGTGTACTTGGCCGCCGACAAGGCCCTTGGCGAACCCGCGGGGACCACGGAGAAGGCGGTCGCGACGGCGGACCTGCCCCTTCCGGCGGAGGCGAAGGGCAACCCCGAGGGCTACCTCTTCCCGGCGACGTACCCCATCACCTCCGGCACCACCCCGAAGAGCATGCTGCGCTACATGGTCGACACGGCGGTGAGCCGATTCGGCGCCGACCACATCACGGCCGACGCGCAGCGCAACAACGTCACCGTCTACCAGACGGTGACCATCGCGAGCATGGTCCAGGCCGAAGCGGACACCGAGTCCGACATGGGCAAGGTGGCCCGGGTCATCCACAACCGGCTCGACCGTGGCATGCCGCTCCAGATGGACTCCACGCTCAACTACGCGATGAACCGCAGCACGCTGGACACCACCACGGGTGACACGAAGATCGACAGCCCGTACAACAGCTACGAGCGCAAAGGCCTCCCGCCCACCCCCATCGGCAACCACGGAGAGCAGGCGATGGTGGCGGCGATCAGCCCCAGCCCCGGCCCCTGGCTGTACTTCGTCACGGTCGCGCCCGGCGACACCCGCTTCACCGACGACTACGCGGAGCAGCAGCGCAACGTGGCCGAGTTCAACCGCAACCGCCGCGAGGCCGGCAACGGCTGAGCGGCACGCCGAATCGCGCTCTCACGCGAGCACGGACGAAGTCCCCGCCGCGGCGGGCTCGGCGCGCCCGAGCAGCCGGCTGATCGCCCGCACGGCAGAGCGCCCGGCCCGGTTGGCGCCGATGGTGGAGGCGGACGGCCCGTACCCGACGAGATGGATGCGCTCGTCGCGCACGGCCTGCGTCCCCTCGACCCGGATCCCGCCGCCGGGTTCGCGAAGCCTCAGCGGGGAGAGATGGTCGACGGCGGCCCGGAAACCGGTCGCCCAGAGGATGACATCGGCCTCGACGGTGCGACCGTCGTCCCAGGCCACGCCGCCGGGAGTGATCCGGTCGAACATGGGCAGCCGGTCGAGCACCCCCGACTCGCGGGCGCGCCGGACCGCATCGGTGACCGGTAGCCCGGTGACGCTCACGACACTCTGCGGGGGCAGCCCGCGCCGCACCCGCTCCTCCACCATGGCCACGGCCGCCCGGCCCTGGTCGGCACCGAACGGGCCCTCCCTGAACACCGGGGGCCGGCGCGTCACCCAGAAGGTGTCCGCCGCCACCTCGGCGATCTCCATCAGGTGCTGGGTCCCGGACGCCCCACCGCCCACGACGACCACCCGCTGCCCGGCGAACTCGGCCGGCCCCGGATAGTTCGCCGTGTGCAGCTGCCGGCCACGAAAGCTTTCCTGGCCCGGGTAGCGCGGCCAGAACGGCCGGTCCCAGGTCCCGGTGGCATTGATCAGGGCCCGCGTCGCGTACGTCCCCTCGGACGTCTCGACGAGCAGCCGCCCGCCCGTACCCTCACGCACCGCGCTGACCTCGACAGGCCGGTGCACCCGCAGGTCGAAGGTGCGCTCGTACGTGTCGAAGTACGCCCCGATCACCTCGGAGGAGGGCCGGTTGTCATCGGCGCCCGTCAGCTCCATGCCGGGCAACGCGTGCATGCCGTGCACCTTGCCGTACGTCAACGAGGGCCAGCGGAACTGCCAGGCGCCGCCGGGGCGCGGGGCGTGGTCGAGGACCACGAAATCGCGGTCCGGCTCCAGACCGCTGCGCCGCAGATGGTAGGCGCTCGACAACCCTGCCTGCCCGGCGCCGATCACCACGACATCCACTGAGTGCACCCCGATGTTGTTCACGCTTCTACCAACCGTGCGGGTGGCGAGGATCTTCCCGCGGCGCCCGTCACCACGCTCAGCAGCGGCCTGCCTCCGGGCGATCCGGCCACGCCGTCTCGGCACGTGGACGCGCCATCCCGCGGTGCGGGCAGGACAATGAGCCCATGTCCTCTGCCTTCACCACCAGCGTCCTGCACATCACCACGGGTACGACGGAGACCGTCACCGACCTGACGTCCGACTGCGAACAGTTCCTCACCAGGGTGGCCCCAGGCCGTGACGGCCTGCTCAACATCTTTGTCCCGCACGCGACCGCCGGCATCGCCATTCTGGAGACCGGCGCGGGCAGCGACGACGACCTTCTCTCGGCCCTGCACGCCCTGCTCCCCGCGGACGACCGCTGGCAACACCGCCACGGCAGCCCGGGCCACGGCCGCGACCACGTACTTCCGGCATTCGTCCCGCCGCATGCGACGCTGCCCGTGATCGCGGGGCGGCTGGAGCTGGGGACGTGGCAGTCGGTGTGCCTGGTGGATACCAACATCTCTAATTACAACCGTCAGGTGCGGTTGAGCTTCTACGGCTAGTGAGTCGCTTGGATGGGGCTGTAGAGGAGAAGCCCGGCCGCGCCAACTGAGTGCTGAGCGCGGCTGCTCGCCGGTACGGAGGTCACAGAGCGTGGTTCCACCTCTGGTGGGCTCCCTTCCACATCGCCCCTCTGTTCCCGACGACGCGCGATGGGGAGTGCGTGGCGATCGTGAATCGGCGGCCGACGCCTCTGGAGCTGCAGTCTTGTGCGTGCGCACTGTGTGCGGGGGTGGGTTTTGCGGGCGATTTCTGGACGCTGAAATGGCGCCCGCGACGTTGGTCCTGATGGGGGTGATGCCGGCGTTGGTGCACTACGGCAGGTGGGCGAAGCGGTCTACGTTTGCAAGCGCGTGGAGGGGGATAGGCAGCTGTCGGAGCGTCGGCCAAGGGCGGAGCCTTACCCAGGGACAGCCACAGCCAGAAGCTTGCCGTCGCCGAGGTGTAGCCAGCCTTGGCCAGGGACGACAGGCCGGCCGATGATGGCATCTCCGGTCCTCATGCCGACCACGTCGCCCGTGCTCCGATCTTGAGGGGACAAAAGAAGGCCGCGATGGCCCTTCTTCGTCTCCTGGAGCCACCCATAGCTGAGCGGGAGCTTATCCTCGCGACAGCTCACCACTAGGGCCGTCCCCTCCTCGAATCCGTGCTGCACCAGGCTCTTGAGCAGACGCGCAGCCTCGCACTTTTCCAGGGTCTCCGCGTCGTCCATCACCACGACGACCGGCTCGTCGGGAGATGCCGACGACAGGACTTCCTCGAGTTCGTCGTACCCGATGTCATCTCGGACGAAGCAGGCCACCACGCCACTACGGCCGACTAGTTCTCGCAGGGGGGACGCTTCGGGGGCGGCCAGTACGACTCGGGTGTTGACGTCGAGAAGAGAGCGCGCGATGTTGACCAGTGCTGTGGATCGTCCCGACCCTGATGGCCCGGCCACGACGAATGCCGGAGCGGTTCCGGTGGCGAGGTCGGGCCCGTACACGCGTCGATCCTCTCCTCCGACGCCGGCGAGTGTCCACAACCTCGGTGTCGCCGGATCGCGCATCGACCATGCCTCGTCGAAACTGATCCGGTCCGGCAATGCGTCGAAGCGGCTCTGTGCCTCCAACGCTTCGCAGGCCGCGTCCCAAAGCCCGAGTAGTAGAACGTGATCCTCAAGTGTCAGATGCGCCATGTGAGAAAAGGCTACGACCGCCTCTCTTCGCGGCAGTTCGTCGCGCGTGTACCAACGGATCCAGTCTTCTGACGAGACGCCAGTCTGCTCGCCCAGGTAGGTGAAAGACCACTGCCGTTTGCTCCTGTGCTCATTGAGGAGACGATGCAGCATGACCAGCTCGTGTCGCGCCGGGGAGGAGTCCACCTCAAACTCCCTGCTTTCGACCCCGTAGAATGTCGCGTTTGCCGGCCTGCGCTCGGCAGCTGCGTCAGCCAACCTAACGAACCCTTCACTGCGGCGCACGACGCCCAGGAAGACTCTCAAGGCGTCCTTGTCGTCCCACAGGGCCTGGGCTGCGTTAATGATCAGACCTTTGAGGGACTCCTCGGCATAGTTGATGTGCGCAGTGGCTTGGTCGGCGTCGAGGGGCGTCTCTGCGTCGGCCGATGGGTCTCTTGCAGCGTGCTGGTGAGTGTCTCCGACACTCTGCTTCGGCTGTCCCCCCGGAGAATCGGCAGGGGTCTCCGCTTCGTCGTCGCCAACCCTTGCAGCCTCCGTCGGCGGCTGTACTGATGCCTGCGAGACAGTTTCGTCGAATGCTTGCTTCCATAGGCTCTTGAACCGGGTAACTTCGCCTCGTGTGTCGCTGTGGCCTGCATCCTCCGACAGGACCTCGACGATGAGCTCCAGGCGGCCCAAGCGGGGCAGATCCGGCTTCTGGAAGGTGTTCAACACTGCCTGGTGGTTCGCGATCCAGTATTCCTGCGCGTCCTTCCCGATCCGGTCGCGAATCGTTCGCGCAGATGGAAGCCCTGCGTCCAACCGCAGTTCGTGCAGCTCATCGTTGAGCTTCCTAAGGACCGGGCGTGCCCGCAGGTCGGGCTTCCTCCAGGACTGGATGCCTGACATGTGATCCTCTCTCGCTGGCCTGTGTCAGATCCTGTCAACCAGATGGGGTGATAGGTGTGCCCGGGATTCACCAAGTTTCGGCCGAGATCGTGTCAGGTGGCGGCCACTTTTGGCCGAAGCCGTCAGGGGGCGTCTCCGGTCGTCAAAGCCCTCCGCGAGGGGCCCACGCTGGATTCACATCCCAGTTCTCCTGCGTGGAAGGTGAATGTACATGGAAGACACGAATGTGCGCGCTGCTGCTCTTCTACTGGTCGGCGTCCTCGTTACCGCCTTGACGTTATACGCACCTGAAGTCGGTGCCGCTGTCGTGGGAGCCGCCACGGTGGTGACCCTCCTCGCTGAGCTGATCGCCCGTAAGTGAGGCCGGTTCGCGCGCATCTCAGTCCTCCACGGGGAGGCCGGTGCCACGGACATGGAAGGTGAGCCCTGTAATCCGGCCTGCCTGGATCACAGGGCCGTGCTGAACTCCGCCGTTGACGTTGTTGTATACGGGTACCGGGTGGGCCACGGATGTGTTGACCAGCTGCCGGAGAGAGGTCAGCACCTCATGCAGCTCAGCGCTGGTGACAGAGGCCGTCTGTAGAAGCCTGTACAGGTCCGTGTGCCATCGGTCCGTGATCTCACAGGTGGCCTGCGCGTCGCCAGCAAGCAGCCTGGTCCGTGCGGCGTCAAGGTCGGCGATCGTGGTGCCGCCTGCATCAGCACGTGACAAGAGCCGGCCGACGAGCGCACGCGCCTGCGTCCAAGAATCGGTGACCATGAGTGAGACCAACGTGGTCGCTCCCGAGGCGGCGAGAGCGGTGAACTCGGCTTCCATTGTTTCCTTTCCTAGGGTCAGATCCCGGATGTCGGTCGGGTTGCGCCGCCGGTGCTCTCAGGCTGCTCTCCGTCGTCCGGGGTGAAGGCCGCCGGCGGGTCGAACCGGCGCACCAGAGCGTCAGCCGTCTCATGCTGGTCTTGGTCCCTGATGGCGTCGGCGAACTGCTTGGCCAGCAACCTCCTTTGGGTGTCCGCGTCCTCGAGGTTGAGAGCGGTCAGCGCGTCCGCGAGGTGGTCCGCGGCCGTCGGTGCCCGGCCGAAGGGGGCTGCCTGCCGATCCGCAAGCACCTGGCCGTCCTCCACCTCACGCGGCTGCGGGATGAGGTCCCGCAGCCGTTCGGGAACGTCGGTGTCGTTGGCCGCGGAAGTAAGCCGGGCGAGCAAGCCGAGGTCTTCCACAGTCCTCTCGACCTTTTCGTCGTTCTTGGCGAGCCACCAGACCACGGCGCTGCCGGTGTCCTTCAGCACGTCTTCGCCCAGGTACTTGCGCTTGCTCTGCTCGTATTTCCGCTGGTGCTCCCAGACTGCCTGGTCCTTGCGTACCCCGGCGAGGCTGTCCAGGCGTTCTTGGTCGTGCTCGTGCAGGGTGAGCCGCACATCCTCCGCCATGGCGTGGAGCTGCCCCGTGCTGTCAGGAAGCAGCGAGCTGAGCGCACCGCTCAGCTCGTGCTGGACGAGTGAGACCCGACCGGGCTCCCGCTGCTCGGTGACCACTCGGGCACGGTCCAGTACGGATTCGACGGCGAGTCCCGCCGGGTTCAGTACCCGGCCGGGGCGGGAAGCGTCGAGGGCGTACCAGCGAACAGTTGCGGAGATCAAGAAGTCGTAGTCGGGCCAGTGACTGGGAAGTGCCACTCGGCTGACGTGGTGCTCCGTGCGGTCGATGGGAGCCGCCGTGTGGTGTTCCTCGAAGGCGACTGGCACGGAGCCGCGGCGACGCCCGGCGATTTTGAAAGCCACGCCGGGGGCCGCGACGAGGATCACCGCAAGGGGCGGCCAAGCCCATGTGGGCCACTGTTCCGTCAGGCCGAAAATGGTCAGCACCAGACCGCACAGGATGGTGAGGAAGACGGTTGTCGTCTTGTGTCCGGTGGTCACGGTTCGGTCCCCCTGGTTGATTCCGTGCGAGGCGGTGTAGTCGGGCGGCTCAGGCGCTGAGCTGAGCAGATCTTCTGAAGTAGCAGGTCGGTAGTGAGCGCGGCGCGCGAGGATCCGACGGGCGCGGTGCGTTCGGCGTCGCGGGCGCTCGCGTAGAGCGCGGCGAAGGCTGCACCGCGTCGGCCCTCGCACCGGTCGGCGGCACTGACGAGGAGTTCGAGCAAGAGGTCACCCTCGCGCCAGTCATCAGCCGCTGCGTGCATCCAGCGTTCTGCGTACGGTTGCCATGTCGGCCGAGGCAGCCCGTTCAGTACGGCGCGCCAGCAGGCGGTCACGGACGACTGCACGCTCTCCTCCTCCACCAGCGCGCGCCCGTTGTCGTACGGGTCGGTCAGCGCTTCGGCGACGCCGACCCGCAGGAAGATGCCGAGGTCGGCCTGCGAGAGTTCGGAGCGCGCCAACCGGTGGAGCAATCTACGGCGCAGTCGGTGGCTCTGCGCCACCAGGTCACTCAGCGCTTGCAGTGCGCCGACGGTGCCTTGCTCGTGGCGAGCCAGGTAGTACAGCCGGAGCATGGCTTGGTCGGGGTGGTCGGCTGCGATGACTTCGGCACAGACCCGGACCAGGACCTGGGCGAACTGTTCCTTGAGTTGCTTGCCGATGCAACACTTGTAGATCCAGCCCCGGAAGCTCCTCGCATGTACGGGATCACCGAGACCACAGGTGAGTGCCTGGACGGCGGCCTCCAGCCCAGCCCTGTTCGCGGCCGTCGAGCCCCAGGCTTCGGCCAGAGACGCCAGACTTTCCGGGCGACCGGTCCGCAGATACTCCCCGGCGAGTTTCGCCACGAGGGCGTCGCGGAGTTCCTGGGTGATGTGGGGGCCGCTCAGCGCCACGCTGCGCGCCGTCCACATACCCAGATACCGGCGAAGATCGGGCATATGGTCCCAGAAGTGAGCGCGGACGGCCGAGTCGTGGTCCAACTCCCTGAACCGCACGTGACCGTCCGGTCCGGCACCGGCGGAGATCTCCCCCAAGCGCTCCGCGAGATCCTTACGTTGGAGCAGCGGGACATCGTCGGGCAGCGAACCCACGGTGTCCAGCAGGAGTTGAGTGGCGTGATGGATGACGTCGGAGTGAGCTCCGTGGAGCATGGCGACGCTGATCAGCAATGCCCTCTGAGGACTGTCACCCAGCGTGGCGACGAGGGTGGCGACCTCTTCTCGCCGGTCGGCCCGTGCCTTGTGTGCAGTTGTGCACCACTGCGCGAACCCTTCGTTCCACGCGTGGGCCTCGCGCGCACGCCGTACCAGGTCGGCGAAGTCCGCTATCTCCCGCAGTGGCCTCTGCTCGCTGACGAATTCCGTGACTGTGGCATCCGGGCGGAGGTAGTGCTCGCTCGGCACCCCATGCACGCGAAGGTGCCGCCGCAGGACTCGCTTGCGGCATGGCTGCTGAATCTCGACCCTGTACTGCTGCAGGTCGGAGTCGAGGATTCCCCCATGAGGCATGACGACCACGAGATGTGCGTTCTGCTCGTGTACCGCCTTGCGGAGGGCGGAGAGATCGGCCTGGGCGGCGGCCCACCGGACGGCCTCGGCGGCCGACATATCCAGCAGCAGGCGGTCGCCGGCTCCGACCAGCTCCGGGTCGGTGAGGGGCAGTTCGCCTTCCTCGCCCGGCAGGAGATCCCGGAAGGCGCCGATTTCCTTGTGGTGTTCGCGCAGGAGTACACGGGCCGCGGAGGTGCGGCCACTGCCAGGTGCGCCGTCCAGGATCACGGTGCCGGTGCCGGCCAGTTGGAGGCGGGCGTTCCCCATGCCGGGCGGAGCGACCAGCACGCGCCGAAGCCACGCGAGCTGGTCGTCGGCGACGCGCCGGAAGCTGGGTCTGCCCGAGTTCCGTTGGTCGGCGGCGAAGGTGACGTACATGTCCCCGGTGCCGTTGTGCAGGGCCCCGCTCGTGCTGGTGACCCATGTACTGCCGCTGCGCTCGCTCACCGGCCGTCGCCCTCAGGTCCTTCGGCTTCACCGAACCGGTGCCTGATGTCACCGTGGTGGTCGCCCTCGAAGTACGTCATCCCGTCGCCCGAGAAGTGCCGGCCACCTGACTCATTGCGGGAATTCTGGTAGATGTCGCCCTGGCCCGTGTGGACGGGCCCGGTGGAGGCTTTGATGACGGTGGAGCCGACGTCGCCGGTGAAGTCACGGCTCTGTACGGCCGTGCCGCTCACATCCCCGATCGAGTTGGTCACCGAGTCCGGTGTGAGCGGGGAGACGGCGTCCCGGTCCAGGTCGGGCAGACCCGGGACGATGTCGGCCACCACGTCACCGAGGCGTTTCAGACCTGCCTCGGTGTCATGTGTGCTGAACGGGACGGACTGGATCTCTGTAAGCCAGGCCAGTTCGTCAGGCAGGTCGGCTTTGATCAGCCGGTCGGTCTTCCGGCCGTCAAGTACGGGGACGACGGCAAGCTCACAGTCGAACGCCTCCATGATCTCCTTGCGTACCCAGTCCTCGGGGTCGCGCAGCCGACTCTGGAAATTAGTCCAGTCCGGGCCGATGACAGCCAGAACCACCGCGCTGCGACGCAGGCCCGCCAGTAGTTCATCGGGATATGCCTGACCGGGCGCGATGGACTTCGAGGCTCGGAAAATCCGGTCACTGCCGAAGCGACGTGAGAGCTCCTGGTCGATCAGGGCAGCCGTCTTGTCGCCGTCCCCTGTGCGGTAGTTGATGAATACATCGGTCATCTCTAAGCCTCTCTTCAGGATGTGGGAGGGCGCGTTAACGTGCCGAGACGCGGAGCAAGCCGGCGTACGGCAGCGTGCGTGGGATGCCGAGCCAGGAGACGTGCGAGACGCCGAAGATCGATCGTGACAGTCGCGGACCGGACCGTGACCACCCCGTCGAGAAGCGGCTCTGTTACAGCACAGGCGTGGTCGATCTCACCGTCCGACGCGTAGGCCAACGCCCGGCGTATCCCGTACCGCACCTGGGTGCGGACCGCGTCCCGGGACACCAGGGCGAGCTGCCGGTCCAGTTCCTCAGCGGCCTCCCGCGGACGGCCGAGGTCGACCAGGCACCAGCCGGTGACCATGCCGACCGAGTCTGGCAGGTGCATGCTGCCGATTACAGGAGTTCCGGCGCCGCCGTCCTTGCGAACAAGGAGCGTGCGAGCCCGGTCCAGCGCGCGCAGACAGGCGTCACGATCGCCTGCCAGTGCATGGCCTTGCGCCTCGCGTTGCGCCGCCAGCCCGCGGATCCGCTGTGGCAGCGTGTCGCTTTGGGCCCGCTGCGCCAGTGCGATCGTCTGCGCCGCGTCATCTTGGTACAACGTGATCAGCGCTCTGCGGACCAATGCGTAGCCGCCCAGTGCGTGGTCGCCGCCGGCGGCTGCCAGATCCACCGCGCGCTGGGTCCACCACAGCGCCGCATGCTCGTCGCCTGTCTCCTGCATCAGCCAGCCCACGTACTCGGCGTAGCGGGAGCCGAGCGCCAACAAATCCCGGCGGGTCCCGTCATCGACATGCACGGACAGTTCCCGCAGTGTGTGTGTCTGGGCGATCAGGCCGGGAAGCAGGTACCCGGGCTCGACGCTCTGCCCCAGACGCCGGTAGTGCGTGAACAGAGAGCGGGACGCCTCCAGCATGCCCGCACCTGCAGCAGGCGCGACCGGTCCCGGGACGCCCATGCCCAACCTCATCAACGATGCGGCGCCTGCCCCCACTACCTGTCGCCGTCCTAAGGGCTGAAACCAGCTCGGGCCATCCGGTGACAATTGCATGGTCCACTCCTCCTCATCGATCGCGTCGGGAGTCTGCACAAGCGGTGTGTCGGCAACAGGTCTGGTGGCCAGGGCGACAAGTGCTCCGTCGGCCTGGAGGACGGCGTCGCACAGACGGACGAGATCCCGGCTGGGAGCCTTGATGCCTCGTTCGACCTTGCTCAGCTGCGCCTTGCTGTAGTGCACGGCGCCGGACAGTGCGGTGAGGCTGAGTCCTGCGTCCAGACGACGCTTTCTCAGCTCCTCGCCGAACCCGGTGGACGGATGTGGCACGGAATTCTCCTGACCGACCGTCCAGGCGAAGGCGTTCGCAGGTAAGAGTGCGGCAGTGCCAGCCGGACGGACAAGGCGATCGATGCTGTTTCCCGTTTCCTTCTCCGCAGGTGAGGGGCGCTACTCCCTGAATCGGGTGCTGTTTGGGGCGTGGTGACCACCGGGATGTTGCGCGTGCGCCCCCGCATCCGACCGAGGTCCACCGCCCCTATACCGACGGCAGCTGGTTGGCGGTGACGGGATCCGGGCTGAAGCGCAAGCCGGTGTGGAACTGGCGGCACTCGTCGAGCGCAACCGGCAGGTACTCAGACCTGACCACCGGATGGGCGGTGCTGGCTGCCTCGCAGGGCATCGCGACTGGCGCCCAGGTGCGATGCCAGTCTCGCGGGGCATCCGCACCATCCGTCCGTCCCGAACGAAGATCGTGCGACCTGGGAGGTGTTCGGCGGCTATCCTGCAGGTTGCCTTAACGGAGTTTGGTGGACACGAACGTCGACAACGCGGACCGGCAGGTGCGGTTGTCTTTCCTCGGATAGTGCTGGGTCCGACGCCACTGTATGAGTGGTTCCGGCCGCTCCAGGCTGCGGTTCTACCTGCCGGGGTATTGCCACACCGTCACCTGGCGCCGAGGGATGCCGGGGGGTGTCGCCATTTCCGCGAGGGCGTGCTCCAGACCCGAGCCACCTGTCTCCAGGCATGCCGCGAATCTCGTCGGGGCAAGCCCGAATGCGAATTTGAAGGACTGGAGGCGGTGACCAAGCTGCGGCATGGCCACCACCCTCGCACGTGGCCCAATCAACGTGAAGCCAAAGAGGCAGGCCCTAGCTCCACCGCCCGGTGTGCCAGCGCCTCCACCTGGACAGTGGTCGTAGCCGGCCCGGCTCCCGCCTCGGATACCGTGTTCCTCTACGGGGTGCCATAACGGATGTGACGCCCCCCACCGGAGGTAGTCAGCGTATGAGTTCAAAGCGCAGCAAGAATCCAGCCCTGCCCGTACTTGACGACGCATTCCGACTCGCGTCGGTCAAGGACGCCGAAGAGTCCACCCGTGACTTGGCCGCGCGGCTGGCCACCACCGAGCTGCGCCGCGTTTCCCACCCGGGCCGGGTCACCTGGGAGCCCACCGATCAGGCCGAGCCCGTACCGGTCCCGCCGACTGTGGTCGACGGTGACGGGGACCTGTGGCTGCGGGACCGGGGCACCGGCACCTGGACCATGCCCGAGTTCAACCCGAAGGAGTTCCCGGCCCGCTGTGGCGAGGTTTTGACGTGGAACCAGCTTGCCCGCGAGTTCGGCCCGCTTACCGGACTGGCCGACGACCGCCGCATCGGCGGCGGCCGGCGCTGACCGCGCAGCCTTCTGGGATGACCGCGCCCCTGAAGCGCCCGTTACGGGTAGCTGGGAGCTCACCGCCGAGCTCGACGATGGCGGCGAGCAGCGGCCGCGGCGGCGCCAGATGCCCCAGGCAAGGCAGTCGCTGCAGCTGTCCGCATACGGCACGCGGGGATGGCATCGGCGGCAGAAGCCGCCGGCGTAGTGGGCGTCGCTGCCGCAGACCCTGCAGTTCGGAGGCGGAAGGCTGGGATGCAGGCAGCTGAAGCAGCGGGCCCGGCCGTACTCCGCGATCTTCTCGCCGCACTGCTTGCACGATCGGGGACGCAGATGGCTGACAGCGCCGGTTCCGTCCGGCCGACCCTGCGGTCGAGCCTAGGGCGCTCGCCCGCGACCGCCGCACGGGCGGGAGCTGAGCGCGGGCCTTCTCCGGTTCTCGGACCATGAAGTCGTTGGGTTCGTAGCCAAGGACGTCGCAGATCAAGGATGGCAAGGCACCACCGCGGTCTTCCCTCACATCTGGGACCGGGCCAAGCCAGGGATCATTGCGGTCAACGCCGCCGGGCGCCGATTCGTGGACGAATCAGTGTCCTACCATCGCTTCACCCGTGCCGTGTCCGCGTCCCACGCCTCCGTGCCGACGATTCCCGCCTGGCTCGTGACCGACGCACGCGCCCTGGCCTCGTACGGCCTCGGCATGATCCACCCGCACACACCACGACCCTTTCTCAAGCGGCACATGGCAACCGGCTACCTCCACTCCGGCCGGACACTTCACCTCCGCGGACAGGCCGTGGGCCTTGGCGTGAGGAAGTGGCGGCGGGACCGGGAAGTGGCTCCAGGCCGCATGGGCCTGGGAGGAGAGCCGCGTCCCGGCCGAAGAGCGGGACGCGGAGCACGCGCTGTGTTTCCGGTTCGGTCCTCGTCATGGTTGCGGGGATCGGCGACGTCGACCCGTAGCTGGGCACAGGTGCGCAGTGTGGTCAGCTCGTGCCAGGACAGGTCGGTGCGGGCCGACGGATCACCTCGATGCGAGTGAGCGCCGGTGATCCCTGGTCAGCGACGGCCGGTGGTCAGAGTGACGAGGAACTGGCCGCCGCCCGGCTCGATGTCGGCGGTCACCGGCAGCCCCGGTACCAGTCGGGAGAAGCGGTCCACCAGCCAGTCCGCCGCCTCCTGGGCGTCCCGCCTGGTCGGACAACGTCCTACCATCTCGCGGCCCCCCTTGCGCTCCAGCCTCCCGGCAACGGTGATCAGCGGCGCGGGTTCGACCACGTACAGGCGGTCCGGCCAGGCGATGACCACCTTGACCGCGCCCTTGCGGGTGTTGCATCCGCGGTGTGCCAGCCGCTCGGCGACCTTGGCCTTCCGGTCGGCAGTCCGGCTGTCGACGCTGGGCCCCCGCGGGTCGTTCACCGACTCGTCGGGGTCGACCGCTTCGTCACACACCCAGCATCGCCAGCCGTCGCGCTCGGCCACATCATCAAGGAGGCTCATCCGAGCAAACTAGCCTGCCCGGGCGCCACCCCGCGCACCAGGGTCCCGGCAGAGTTTCCACACCGGCCAACCATGCCTCAACGCCTGGCAACCAGCGTCACCGATGCTTTGGCCTGGGTGAACGCCGATACGTTGACGGCCCACCAAGGTATCGGGGCGGTGGACTCGATGGCCATCAAGGGGGCACCCATACCGGCCATGCCCAGATCGCCGAAGCGATCAGCGACGCGCCCGCCTCTCAGCTCGCGAACCGAACGCCCGTGAAGTCTTCGGAGACCTGCCACACCCGCTGGGCCTCCTCGGTGCCGCGCAGGCGGTTGTACAGCGTCTGCTCCGCAGGGGGGCCGCCCATGTTCCCGGGCCCGCCGGGGCCGTAGAAGGCGCCACCCCGGGAGTCGGGCGAGGCGGCGGCGTACAGGGCGGGAAGTCCCGCGCTCCGTACGGTGCCGACGACGATCCCGCGGGCGGACAGGAGACGAATGACGCGCACGCCCAGGGTGTCCTTGGCGCGGCCGACCTCGGGGCGGGCCGCGAGTAGGTTAGTCGGTGCGATGCCCGGGTGGGACAGGTTGCTCGTGATGCCCCAGCCCCCGGCCTCGCTGCGCCGGTGGAGCTCCAGGCCGAAGAGGCCGAAGGCGATCTTCGACTGGCTGTAGGCGTGCATACCGTTGTAGGACCGCTCCCAGTTCAGGTCGTCCCAGTTGATGCCGTTGCGGTTCGCGGCGACGCTGAGCTGCGAGGTCACCCGAGCGTGCCCGGCCCGCAAGAGGGGCAGCAGGTGGCCGACGAGAGCGAAGTGGCCGAGGTGGTTGGTGCCGAACTGGAGCTCGAACCCGTCGGCGGTCGTCTGACGGTCGGGCGGCGTCATGACACCGGCGTTGTTGACCAGCAGATGGATGGGCCGGTCCTCGGCGAGCAGGGTTTTGCCCAGGGCCGCGACGGAGTCCAGGGAGGACAGGTCGAGCGTACGTAGCGATACCTGCGCACCCGGGGCCTCTCGCTGGATCGTGGCAACCGCCTCTTCTCCCTTGTCCGGGTTGCGTACGGGCAGGACGACCTCGGCGCCGGCGGCGGCGAGGCGTGTGGCGACGCCGAGTCCGATGCCGTCGCTCGCTCCGGTGACGACGGCGCGCTTGCCGGACAGGTCGGAAAGGGGGATGTCGGAGGTCTGGCGTGGCATGAGGGTTCACTTCCGTTCGGTTCGCTTGCCTCAACCGTGACGACAGCGCGCCCAGCTATCCAGGGACTCCCGATCCACCGTTCCGCGGGCGGGGGATTGCGCAGGTTCGGCCTGCGCGGGCGGATGGGGGGATCAGCGATCCGTTGTTGACGGCGGCGCCGGGCGGTACAAAGAGAGCCAGCGCCGTGGAAGGAAGCGTATGGAGATCGACCGTGCCGGACTGGCCTTGTTCCTGCGGCATCGCCGGGAACTGCTGCAACCGGAGGACGTCGGCCTCCCGCGCGGACAACGCCGCAGGACCAGCGGACTGCGCCGAGAGGAGGTCGCCGTGCTCTGCCACATGTCGACCGACTACTACGCCCGGCTGGAACGCGAACGCGGCCCGCAGCCGTCCGAACAGATGATCGCCTCCATCGCGCAGGGCCTCCACCTCTCCCTGGACGAGCGCGACCACCTCTTCCGGCTCTCCGGGCACACCCCGCCCGCCCGGGGCACGACCGGCGCACACATCGGCCCCGGTCTGCTCCGCATCCTCGACCGGCTGGACGACACCCCCGCCGAGATCGTCACCGAACTCGGCGAGACGGTACGCCAGAGCCCGCTCGGGGTCGCGCTCACCGGCGACACGACCCGCTACACCGGCCTCGCTCGCAGCATCGGCTACCGCTGGTTCACCGACCCCGGGACCCGGTCGCTGTACGTGGCCGACGACCATGCTTTCCTCTCCCGCATGTTCGCGTCCGGCCTGCGGGAGCGGGCCACGTTGCGGGGCACCGGCTCCCGCGCGGCGCACTGCGCCGAGGTGCTGCTCGAACAGAGCGCCGAGTTCCGCCGTCTCTGGGACCGGCATGAGGTCGGCATCCGTCCGCACGAGGTCAAACGCTTCATCCACCCCGAGGTCGGCGTACTGGAGCTGAACTGCCAGCAGTTGCTGGACCCGGACCAGTCGCACAGTCTGCTCGTGTACACGGCCGCGCCGGGCAGCCAGAGCTATGACCGGCTGCAACTGCTGTCGGTCATAGGGACGCAAGCGATGCGCTGACCGACAAGGACCCGTCTCAAGCTGACGTCCGCCGGGCGATGACGACAGCGTGACGACGAGTCCTGGGCGGACCTGCTCCGGGACGCCGCACGGCGCGGGATGCGCGCCTCCGCCCTCGCCGTCGGCAACGGCGCGCTCGGCTCCAGCACACCCACAACACCGAGGACCGCGAGCGCGCCGTCAAGGCCTTCGCCTCGTCCGAGTAGGCCTACGGCGCGAAGCGGCCAAGGCGGCCCGGGAGATCACCGACGACGTCGACGAACCGCCGGCGTCCTACGACTTCCCGATGAGAAGGGATGCCACGAGGCAACAAGCCCGCGTCGGTGTGGCCCCCTACGCGACCCAGCAGTAGACGTTCTGGCCCTGGTGCCGGGCATTGCGGACGAGAGCAGCCAGATCACCCAGGATCACGCAGGCGATCTCCTTGTCGACAACCTCGCCCTCCTCCGCACGCTGCAAGGCCCAAGCGCCGGCGGCATCCTCCCACTCGGACCGCTCGGCCTCGGCGAGAGCTGCCGACAGGCGGGGCGAGATCGCGAAGACGACGCATCCGTCATCGCCCTGGCCGGCGACGGGACGAGGCTCACCGGCTTCGAGGAGTTCCTCGAAGCTGCCGCCGGCAAGAAGGCACTGCCACTCGACCACAGCTTCTTCGGGATCGAAGTTCCCGAAGGAGAGCGACTCGAATGCGCGCTGTGGCCCGGTCTGGAGAATCAGTGCCGCTGACGCGTCATCCGGAGCGGCGAAGAACTCGGCGATGATACTCACCCGGACATCATGCCGGACCGTCCACGACCGCGATCGCCCGGACAGGTCCCGGCGGCTGCGCCGGTTCTCGACCGGGTAGTTGATCTGCCGTTCCAGCCGGACTGCGAGCAACCGAACAGCCGAGGGCAACGGGCCTCGATGCCCGAGTCAGGTGCAGGCGTGCCGAGTTGGGTCATACGCGGTCGCGCCGCGGGGGCGGTGGCTGCAGCTGTTGCCGGACAGGTCTTACGCAAAGGGGCGCGCGCCTGCGACGAGTAGGACCGGGGCGCGGTGCACACGCTCGACGCCGTCAGTGGCACGCCATGAACACCCGTTCCACAAGCGGGTGTTACCGGGCGGCGGCCTCGTGAGGGTGCCGGAGTAACGAGACGGCGATCGGTGTACGTAATCTGTCCTGGATGCATCGCGATTCGGGTCACACGCGATACATGTTGTCAGGTACGGGGGAGTTCCCATGAGGCACCGTCATCTCGTCGGGGCGGTCCCCTTCGGCGTAGGTATCGGCCTCGGCGTAGCCGCTGGGGTGGTGGGATTCATCGCCGGTGGACGAATGAGCGGCGGGGCAAAGGGTCTGGACCCGGCGCTGTGGACCGTGCGCCAGGAGTCGCACTCCTCGCTGCAGTAGAAGGCCCGCCTCTGGGCCTTCGGGTCCGAGGTCCACCCAGGATGTGGCCTTCAGTGCTGCGCGCCCAGCCACTTCTTCGCGTAGCCACACGGGCGCCCTATAGTTGTCCTTATGAGTCGCTGGACGGATTTGGCCGGGAAGGCGTCCGGAGAGGACTACGCCGCACGCTTCGCGACCCTGGCTCGTAGTGGCAAGAACGTGCACGGTGAGGCGCGGTTCTGTGCAGCTCTCGTGCCTGTCGGGGCACGGGTGCTGGATGCCGGGTGCGGCACCGGACGCGTCATGATCCGGCTCGCGGAACTCGGATACGACTGTGTCGGGGTGGACCTGGACGCGTCGATGCTGGCAGTGGCGCGGAAGCAGGCGCCTGGACTGCCCTGGTTCCAGCTCGACCTGGCCGAGTTCGAGCCTGCCCTGCTCGGCATTGCGGGAGGCTTCGACCTTGTCGTTGCTGCGGGCAATATCTTCCCGCTGCTCACCCCCGGCACGGAGGCCACGGTGGTTGAGCACCTGTCCGCGGCACTGCGTCCGGGCGGCCTGCTGGTCGCCGGCTTCGGCTTGGACGAAGCGCACCTGCCGGTGCCGCCCAACCTCACACTTTCGGATTACGACGACTGCTGCGCAGCGGCCGGACTCGCCCTCGTCGACCGGTTCGCCACCTGGGATGCCGACCCCTACGACGACGGCGGCGGTTACGCCGTCAGTGTCCACCGTCGGTGAGGGCGTGCCGGGCGTCTGCTCCGAAGCTTCGCCATGGCGGGGATGTCAGCTGAGTTCCGGGCGAAGCGGCCCTGAGCCGGAGGAAGGCTCCCCCGGCCCGACCGGCGCACTCCTTGAGGCCGTGCCGCCCGATCGGCATGCGCGTGGCCAGGCCGTGCCGGGCGCCTTGTGGAGAGGGAGCGTCGTGCTCTCAGGCGCCAGTGGTTGAAGGCGTTCTTCTCGTTCTCCGGTCTGTGATGTGGAGCGTGCGGCGGCTGTCGCACATGCAGTTGTTGGCGACACGGGCGACCCGGCCGAGGCGCTCGCCTCAATCACCCGAATCGCCGGACCGGTGGCGTCCTGGGTGCTCCCCGGCCATGGCGCCCCTGACGCACCTCATCGGCAGCGGCAAGCGAGGCGGTCAGGAAGAGCTGACTGCGCCCCGGACGTCTCCGACGGCGAGACCGTCGTCGGGCGAAGGTTCGACCGGTTCCCTGCGTCAGCCCGAAGGTGTTCCCCAGGCCCCTTCGCGCAGCAGCCGCAGACCGTTGAGGCCGACGATGACTGTGGAGCCCTCGTGACCCAGGACGCCCAGGGGGAGCGGCAGATGACCGGCGAGGTCCCAGACGACGAGCACCGAGATGAAGATCCCCGCGATGCAGAGGTTCTGCACCACCAGCCCCCGCGCGCGGCGGGAGAGCTGGATGACCTTGGGTACGGTGGTGAGTTCGTCGCGCACGATGACGGCGTCCGCGGTTTCCAGGGCGAGGTCGGAGCCCGCGCGGCCCATGGCGATGCCGCAATGGGCGGCGGCGAGGGCGGGCGCGTCGTTCACGCCGTCGCCGATGACCAGTACCTTGCGTCCGGCCGCCTCGTGTTCGCGTACCGCAGTGACCTTGTCCTGAGGCAGCAGGCCGGCTCGTACGTCGGTGATGCCGACCTCGGCCGCCAGGCGGGCAGCCGCACGTGGGTTGTCACCGGTCAACAGCATCGGGGCGCTGCCCGTGAGTGCGGTGAGAGCGGAGATGGTGGCGGCGGCATCGGGGCGGAGCCGGTCGGCGATGCCGAGCACGCCTGCCGGACGGTCGTCGAGCAGGACGAGTGCGGCGGTGTGGCCGCTCTCTTCCAGTTCGGAGACCGTGGCGAGCGCCTCCGCGTGTGAGGGGAGGCGGGCGGGGGCTCCGACGGAAACCGCGACTCCCCGAACGGTCGCGCTGACGCCGACGCCCGGGACGGAGGTGAAGTTCTCAGCGATGGGGATGTCGAGACCGCGGGTGTGGGCGGCGTCGACGACGGCACGGGCCAGTGGGTGCTCGCTGGGGTGCTCCGCCGCTGCCGCCGAAGTCAGGAGTTCGTTCTCCGTCAGACCACTGTCGGGCAGCGGGCGGATCGCGGTGACGCGGGGCGTGCCTCCGGTCAGAGTGCCGGTTTTGTCGAGCGCGACGGTGTCGGGCCGGCCCAGACGCTCCATCACGACGGCCGACTTGACCAGTACGCCATGGCGTCCGGCGTTGGCGATGGCGGAGAGCAGCGGAGGCATGGTCGCCAGCACCACGGCACACGGAGAGGCGACGATCATGAAGGTCATGGCCCGCAGAAGGGCATCGGTCAGGTTGGAGCCGAAGGCCTGCGGGATGCCGAATACGGCAAGGGTCGCGACCACGAGACCGAGGGAGTAGCGCTGTTCGACCTTCTCGATGAAGAGCTGGGTCGGTGCCTTGGTCTCGGATGCTTCCTCGACCATGGCCACGATCCGGGCGATCGCGGAGTCGGCGGCGTCCCGTTCGACCTCCACGCGCAGGGCGCCGGTGCCATTCAGTGTGCCGGCGAAGACGGCGTCGCCCGGCTGCTTGGCGACAGGCAGCGGCTCTCCGGTGATGGTCGACTGGTCGACATCACTGTTCCCGGACAGGACGAGGCCATCGGCGCCGATGCGCTCGCCGGGCCGGACCAGGATCGTGTCACCGACCACCAGCTCTGCTGTGGGCACCGTCTCTTCGCCATTGCCCCCTGTCAGTCGTGTGGCGGTCGAGGGCGCGAGGTCGAGCAGGCCGCGTACCGAATCCTGGGTGCGGGCAGTGGCCAGGGCCTCCAGAGCTCCGGAGGTGGCGAAGATGACGATCAGGAGGGCTCCGTCCATCACCTGGCCGATCGAGGCGGCTCCGATGGCGGCGACGATCATCAGCAGATCGACGTCCAGGGTCTTCTCCCTCAGGGCCCGCAATCCGGCCCGGGCCGGCTCCCAGCCGCCGGTCGCATAGGCGACGGCATACAGCGGGCCCCAGGCCCAGGCCGGGGCGCCGGTCAGCTGTAGGGGCAGCGCCACCAGGAAGGCCATGGTGGCCAGGGCGGCCCATCGTGCCTCGGTGAGGGCGAATACGCGTGTGGGCCGGCGCGGCCCGGCGGGTGGAGCGCCCGGTGGTGCCTGGTCCTGGCGCTGTGTCACGGCAGACAGCATGCGGGAGCAACCCTTCGAGGCACGGGAGGAGCGACGCTCACCACGATACAGGAATACATGAACACCTTTTCATGCATCCTGGCTACGATGGGCCCATGGGCCATGGAGTCGACGACAAGAGCACCGCCACCACCCGCGAACGACTCGACGTCGTAGGTGTCGCGGATGTCGCGGCCACCCTTCAGGCACTGGCAACACCCTCACGGCTGTGGATCCTTGCCCGTCTCCAGGAAGGTCCTTGCTCGGTCGGGGATCTGGCCGCGGCGGTCGGCATGGAGCAGTCGGCCTGTTCGCACCAGCTGCGGCTGCTGCGCAACCTCGGACTGGTCGCGAGCGAACGCAACGGGCGCTCCGTCGTCTACGCCCTCTACGACCACCACGTTGCCGAACTCCTCGACCAGGCGCTCTTCCATGTCGAGCACCTGAGGCTCGGCCTGCGCGACGCGGCCCCGGAGGCATGACCGCGCGGCTCCGGAGGCGCGACCGCGCGGCTCCGGCCGTCGCCACCTGCGGGGCCTGCGCCCTGCACGTGCTGGTGATCTGCGGGAAGGACGGGTTCTCTGCTTCGGCAGATCGTCCACGGGTGGGGACGCCGGACGGTTCGACGACTTCCCCGATACTGCGACCGGCGGCGCCCTGTACCCAACTTGCCTTCGGTGCCGCCGGATCGGAAAAGGTTCAATAGCGAGATGAGCCAAGGTTCACCTGATGCCCGACGATGCTCACCTCCACCCCGTCCTCGTCGGCGCGGGCGGCGGTGAAGTCGGCGCCGCTCGGGAGACCGACCGACCACGCCAGGTTTTCCCGCTCGATGCCCGGAATGTTCAGGGTGAGTTCTCCGGCTTGCGCGAGAAGTGTCCCCGTACCGTTCACCGCCTTCCCGCCGGCCGTGCCCGAGATCTTGATGTGTGCTGCCTGGCCGCTCGATCCAGAGGCTTTCGAAACGGTCAGCGGGCCACCACCGCCGACCAGTCGCGTCACCGCTCCGGACAGTTCCTTGTAGGAAAGGGTCAGGGTGCCAGTGGCGAGATTCGCCTCAGCGCTGCGGGCGGTCAGCGAGTTCACCGTCACACCGTTCAGGTCGAGGTGGAGACGTTCAATATGCAGGTAACCGCCCCGTGCGTTGGTCGTGCTGTCGACCAAGAACCTGCCCGCATCCAGTGTCACGTGATCAAGGGTGCCGCCGGCCACCTGGGTGAGGAAGGGGAATCCCTTGATGGACAGGTCCAGATGTCCGTCGGTGGTGTTCGCGTAGCCGTACTTCTCCTTCGCGAGCTGAGTGACCTCCTTGTCCGCGTAGTGCACGGCTATCCGGTCGACAGCGGTGAAGAGTACGGCCAGCACGACCACCGTGATGGCCAGGACCTTCACCCATCTACGACTCACGTCACTTCCTCCATGCGATCACTCATTCGATTTTGGCGTCGTGATCGTGCGTCGCGCGGGGCGCGCCGAGGGGGTGCTTTGCGAAGGGATTGCCTCACCGAACAAGATCCGTGACCTACTTCATGAGCGTCAGAATGCGTGCACCCCAGCGATCCGGCGGCTGTTGTGAACGAGGTTGGGTGGAGTCCAGGGGCAGCGACTTGGACAACGGTCGCTCGGGTTGCGGCAAGGCCGGTCGGCCTGTGCGACTTCACCGCTAGGCGCCGCCCTCCGGAACGATCAGCCCTGTCTCGTACGCGAGGACCACGGCCTGTACACGGTCGCGGAGGTCCAGCTTCGACAGGATGCGGCCGATATGCGTCTTGACCGTGGTCGGGCTGAGGAAGAGGCGCTCGGCGAGTTCGGCATTGCTGAGGCCGGTCGCCAGCAGGCGGAGCACCTCGAGCTCGCGCGGGGTCAGGCCCGTCAGTTCGCGGTGTACGGAGGTGGTCCCTGGCTCCTCACGGCAGGCGAAGCGCTCGATCAGGCGGCGGGTGATCGAAGGTGCGAGGAGGGCATCGCCGGACTGCACCAGTCGTACGGCGGCCACCAGGTGCTCGGGGCTGACGTCCTTCAGCAGGAAGCCGCTGGCGCCGGTGGTGAGGGCGGCGTAGACGTAGTGATCCAGGTCGTACGTGGTCAGGATGATGACGCGGGTGTTGTCCTGGCCGTCGGCGAGGATCCGCCTGGTTGCTTCGATGCCGTCCATCCGGGGCATCCGGATATCCATGAGAACGACATCGGGCCGCGTGCGGCGGACCGCGGCGACCGCCTCGGCTCCGTCGGCCGCTTCGGCCGTCACCTCGATGCCGTCCGCGGCCAGGATCATCCCGAAGCCCGTTCGTACCAGGGCGTGGTCGTCGGCGACGACGGCGCGCAAGCCCGGCCGGTTCATGCGGTCCTCCAGGAGACACGGGCCTTGACCCGGTAGCCGCCGGCAAGGGTCGGCCCGGCTGCCAGTTCGCCGCCGTAGACCGCCAGCCGCTCACGCAGTCCGATGAGGCCGCTGCCGTTGCCTTCCGCCGGTACGGCCTCTCGTCTGCCGCCGGTGTCAGCGATCTCGATCTCCAGCCAGTCCTCGGCGTAGCCGATCATCACGGATGCCTCGGCGTCGGGGGCGTGCTTGATCGTGTTGGTCAGCGCCTCCTGGACGACGCGATACGCCGCGAGGTCCACCCCGGGCGGCAGCGGTTCCGGCGGCAGCGTCACGGCGACACGCACCGGTGTCCCGGCGGCGCGTACCCGCTCCACCAGGGTGTCGAGCTGCCCCAGCCCGGGCTGGGGCTCGAAGCCGTCGGGCCGCTCGTTGGCCGGAGCCGCCAGCAGGCCCATCACATGGCGAAGTTCGGACATGGCGGCCCGTCCTCCGGCCTCGACCGCAAGCAGCGCTGACTTCGAGCGCTCGGGCGCCGCGTCCATCACTTTGCGTGCCGCGCCCGCCTGAATCACCATCACGCTCACATTGTGGGTCACGACATCGTGCAACTCGGCGGCGATCCGGGACCGTTCCTCCTCGACGGCCCGGCGCGTGCCCTCTTCCTGGGCCTGCTGCAGCTGTGCGTAGCGGTCCTGGCTCGCACGTAACTGCCGCTGCCAGAACCGGACGAGGCTGGCCACCACCCCGGCGATCAGCAGCACGACCGCCGGGCTGGACCAGCCCGGCAGGATGGGCTCCGTCTCCCGGAACGCGAGGCCGGCCAGCACAGCGGCGATGACCATTCCGGCCATCGCCCGCATCCGGTAGCGACTGTGCACGACGGCGCTGTACGCGCCGATGACGCAGGTCACCATGTTCATCCAGGACGCGTCGTCGACCATGACCAGGGTCGCGCACATCACTACGGAGAAGGCCGCCAGCGGATACCGGCGCCGGGCCGCCAGCGGCAGCGACGAGAGCACGACGAAGGGCCAGATCACTGACGCGTGCTCCGGCTCCCGTACGACGATGGGTCGTTCCGGCCCCGGGGGCGCGAAAGCATCCCTGTCGATCCGGACGAGGTGTCCGGCGTCGGGATAACGCGCGACCCAGTACAACGCAACGACGGTCAGCACGAGGGCCAGCACCACATCGAAGCGCACTGCCGTGGACGACACCGGAGCAGGCCGGGGATCCGGGCGTAGCGCATCGCGCAGCTGCCCGGCCCACCGACGCCGTTCCTCCGTCTCCATCAGCACATTGTGCGGCTCTTCCGCCCCGATGCACGTCCGTCTTCCTGACCAGGCCGCCGTCCCGCGGGCGTACGTCGCAGGGATGACCCCGCGGCCGGATCCTCCGAGCGGAGGGCGGATGTCGGTGCCGCGGAGGACGCGCTCCACGTGCACGCGCCCCTAAGTTCGCCGGGCCGGCCAGGACATGCGCACTCTCTCGACCGTAAGGACGGACAACCCCCATGACTCACGTGATCGAACTGCGGGGCGTGGCCAAGCGCTACGACAGAGCCGGCGCTCCTGCGCTCGGACCCATCGACCTCAGCGTCGCCGAGGGCGAGGCACTCGCCGTGACCGGTCCCTCCGGCAGCGGCAAGTCCACCCTGCTCAACCTCGTCGCCGGCCTGGACAAGCCGACCGAAGGTGCCGTGACCGTGGCCGGGCGGCGGATCGACCAGCTGAGCGAACACTCCCTGGCCCGCTTCCGCCGCGAGCAGATCGGCATGGTCTTCCAGTTCTTCAATCTCCTCGACGACCTCACCGTCGCCGACAACATCCAGCTTCCCGCCCAGCTGACCGGGACGGCGAGGAAGAAGGCGGCGGTCCGCGCCGGTGAGCTCATGGAGGTGCTGGGCATCTCCAAGCATGCCCGCGCCTACCCGGGCCGGCTCTCCGGGGGCGAGCGCCAGCGGGTCGCGGTGGCCAGGGCGCTGGTCAACCGGCCCGCACTGCTGCTCGCCGACGAACCCACCGGTGCGCTCGACACCGCCTCGGGCCAGGACGTACGGGAGCTGCTGGTGGATCTGCACCGCGGCGGGCAGACCATCGTGCTGGTCACGCATGATCTGGCACTGGCGGAGTCCTGTGCCGGCCGCACCATCCACCTGGTCGACGGGCACCTCGCGCTCGACACGCACACCCAGGCCGTCCGATGAGCAGCGCTCTCGGCCGGGTCGTGCGCTCCGGGGTGGGCCGACGCCGGGTGCAGACCGTGGTGATCGCCATCGCCACGATGATGGCCGTGGCCTCGGCGGTGGTCGCCGGGTCGCTCATGGTCGCCGCGGACGCCCCCTTCGACCACGCCTTCGCCAAGCAGCGCGGGGCGCACATCACCGCGCAGTTCGACCCGGCCGAGGTGAGTGCGGCGCAGCTCGTGGAGACCGGACAGCTGCCCGGGGTCAGCGCGAGCGCGGGCCCTTTTCCGACGACGACGATCCGCCCGGTGGACGAGCGAGGAGGTCACCTGACGCCGCTGACGCTGGTCGGACGGACCGGTCCGCAGAGCAAGGTGGACGATCTGAATCTGAAGTCCGGCCGATGGGCCGCGAAGCCTGGCGAGATCGTGCTCACCGCGTCCGTCGCCGGACCTGACTTCGAGCTCGGCACGGCCCTGAAGGCCTCGGACGACGCGAACAGCCCGAGCCTGACCGTCGTCGGTCTCGCCATCTCCGCCGCCAGGACCGCCGACGCCTGGGCGGCCCCCGCCCAGGTCAGCGCGCTGGCCTCGAAGGCCGGCCCGGAAACCAGCCAGATGCTCTACCGCTTCGACTCCGCGGGGACGAAGGGGCAGATCGCCGCCGGCCGCAAGCAGCTCGCCGCCGCCGTACCCTCAGGCGCGCTGGTGGGCACCCGGTCCTGGCTGGACGCCAAGCGGGCCGCCGACCGGGGCGCGGCTCCGACCATCCCGTTCCTGATCGCGTTCGGTGTGCTGGGCATCATCATGTCGGTGATCATCGTCGGCAGCGTGATCAGCGGCTCGGTGGGCACCGGTCTGCGCCGGATCGGCATCCTCAAGGCCATCGGCTTCACCCCGCGCGAGGTCGTCCGGGCCTATGTGGCCCAGGCGCTGATTCCGGCCGGCGCGGGCATCGCGCTGGGCGTCGTCCTGGGCAACCTCCTCGCCATGCCGCTGCTGGCGGACACCGAGTCGGTGTACGGCACCGCCTCGCTCTCCGTCGCCTGGTGGGTGGACGTACTGGTGGTGGCCGTCACCATGCTCGTCGTCGGCGTCGCGGCGCTGGTCCCCGCGCTGCGGGCCGGCCGGCTGCGTACCGTCGAGGCCATCGCGGTCGGCCGGGCCCCACGTACCGGGCGCGGCCAGTGGGCACACCGGGCGGCGGGACGGCTGCCGCTGCCGCGGGCGGTGACGTACGGCCTCGCGAGCCCCTTCGCCCACCCCGTCCGCGCGCTCGCGCTGCTCCTCGCGGTGGCCTTCGGGACGGTCGCGGCGACCTTCGCGCTGGGGCTGACCTCGTCCCTCAACGCGGTCGGCGCCGCGGCGGACCCCGAGGAGCGGGCCGAGGTCACCGTCATCGCCGACAGGCCGGAGGGCGGCCAACCCCCGCCCGGCGGCCGGCCGGCTCCGCACGCCGACCCGGCCGAGGTGCGCGCCGCCATCGAGGCGCAGGCCGGCACCGCTTCGTACTACGGCCTGATGCAGGACGACGTCATCGTGCCCGGGATCTCCGGCACGGTCAGGGCCGGCTTCTACCAGGGCGAAACGGGTTCCGGCCGCTACGAGATGATCTCCGGCCGCTGGTTCGCGGCACCGGGGGAGGCCGTGGTGCCCACCGGCTTCCTGGAGCGCACCGGCTCCAGGATCGGTGACACGGTCCAGGTGACCTACGAGGAGCAGACGAAACCCCTGAAAATCGTCGGTGAAACCTTCGACACCTCGGACGACGGCCTGCACCTCACCATGGACCTCGCCACCTTCACCGGGGCCGAGCCCCAGGACTTCCTCATCGACGTGAAGCCGGGCGTCTCCTCCGCCGACTACGCGCAGAAGCTGAACTCGGTGGTGCAGCCGCTGGGCGCCGATGTCATGGCCAACTCCCCATCCGAAGGGGAGAACATGATCCTGATCCTGAACGCGATGGCGGTGCTGCTCACCCTCATGCTGGTCTCGGTCGCGGGCCTCGGGGTGCTCAACTCCGTGGTCCTCGACACCCGGGAACGCGTGCACGACATCGGCGTCTGCAAGGCGCTCGGCATGTCCCCGCGGCAGACCGTGAGCCTCGTGCTCGCCTCGGTGGCCGGGATCGGCGTGCTCGGAGGCCTGATCGGCGTCCCGGCCGGGTACGCGCTGCACGGCTATGTGCTGCCGGTGATGGGGCACGCGGGGGGCACCAATCTGCCGCCGTCGATCCTCGATGTGTACGAGCCTTGGCAATTGGTCCTGCTGGGGCTGGCCGGCGTCGCCATCGCGATGCTGGGCGCGATGCTTCCGGCGGGCTGGGCGGCCAGGGCCCGTACGGCAACGGCGCTGCGCACGGAGTAGGCGTGCGGTTCCCGGAAGGGGCAGGCGTGCGGTTCTCAGGTGGGGTAGGCGTGTGTCTGCGTCGCCTTCACCGTCGCCCAGACCGCCGCGCCCGGGTGCAGGTCGAGTTCGGCGGCGGCGACTGTGGTCAGGTCGGCGGTGAGAGGGAGCTCTCCGGTGAGGTCGGCGCGGATCTGGTCCCCGTGGGTCTCCAGGCCCGCGATCTCGCAGTGCCAGAGGTTGCGGGCGCTGGCGCCGGCGGGCCGGTCGCGGTGGAGGGTGACCGCGTTCGGGGGGAAGGCCACGAAGACCGGGCCGGACAGGGCCTCCGTGGTGGTGATGGCGGGGCCGGCGTCGAGGCGGACGGTGTGGCCGTCGGCTGCACCCCGGTAGAGGTTCAGGCCGACCAGCTGGGCGATGTAGTCCGTGCGGGGGTGGCGGGCGATGTGGGAAGGGGCGCCCTCCTGGACGACCCGGCCGTCCTCGACCACGACCAGGCGGTCGGCCAGCACCATGGCGTCCAGCGGATCGTGTGTGACCAGGACGGCGACGGCCTCGAACTCGGCCAGGTGCCGCCGGAGTTGCGACCTGACCTCCAGGCGGGTGCGGGCGTCCAGCGCGGCCAGGGGCTCGTCCAGGAGCAGCAGGCGCGGGCGGGTGGCCAGTGCGCGTGCCAGGGCGACACGCTGCGCCTGGCCACCGGACAGGCCCCGCGGCTTGGCGCCGGCGTGGTCCGCGAGACCCAGGCGGTCGAGCCACTCGGCCGCCAGGACCCGGGCCGCCGCCTTGGACGCGCCGTGGCAGCGCGGCCCGAAGGCCACATTGTCCAGCGCGGTGAGGTGCGGGAAGAGCAGGTAGTCCTGGAAGACGACGCCGACCGGGCGCAACTCGGGCGGCGTACGGTCCAACACCGCTCCGTCCAGCCGCAGATGACCGCCGGTGAGTGGGGTCAGGCCGGCGAGAGTGCGCAGGGCAGTGGTCTTGCCGGCGCCGTTGGGGCCGAGCAGTGCAACGACTTCGCCGGGTGCGACGGTCAGCGTCACATCGAGACGGAAGGTGCCGCGCTCGACGACGAGGTGGGCGTCGAGGCCCTCTTGGGGCGTGTCGGAGCGGGCGTTGCGGGCCTCTTCGGACGTGGCGGAGTGGGCGTTGCGGGCGGAATCGGAAGCCTTGGTCATCTTGCGGTCATCCAACGGTCGCGCAGGCCGGCCAGCACTGCGATGGACACCGCGAGCAGGACCAGGCTGAGGGCGATGGCCGCCTCGGGATCGCTCTGCAGAGCCAGGTACACGGCCAGCGGCATGGTCTGGGTCCGGTCCGGGAAGTTGCCGGCGAAAGTGATCGTCGCGCCGAATTCGCCCAGGGCGCGGGCCCAGGCCAGCACAGCGCCCGCGGCGATGCCCGGTGCGATCAGCGGCAGCGTGACCCGGCGGAAGGCCGTGAAGCGGGAGGCGCCGAGGGTGGCGGCAGCCTCCTCGAAGCGCGGGTCGGCGGCGCGCAGGGTGCCCTCGACGCTGATGACGAGGAACGGCATCGCGACGAACGCCTCCGCGATCACGACGCCCGCTGTGGTGAACGGCAGGGTGATCCCGAACCAGTCGTCCAGCGTCTTCCCGACGATGCCGTTGCGGCCGAGTGCCATCAGCAGTGCCACACCGCCGACCACGGGGGGCAGGACGAGCGGCAGCGTGACGAGGGCCCGCACGAGGCCGCGGCCGGGGAACTCGACGCGGGCCAGCAGCCAGGCCAGCGGTACGCCGATGACCAGGCTCACCGCGGTGGCGGCGGTCGCGCAGACCAGGGACAGCCGGAGCGCCTGCCACACCTCGGCGCTGGTCAGCAGCTCGGGCAGGCTGGTCCAGGGGGCCCGTACGAGCAGTGCCACCAGCGGCACGATCAGGAATGCGAGGCCGATCAGTGCGGGCACCAGCAGCGGCAGTGGTACGCCTCGGCTTCCGCCCGTCCGGACAGGCCGCCGCCGCTCACCCGGGCGGGTACCGGTGGCGGCGGCTCCGGACCTGTCGAGCTTCGTCACGGCTTGAGGAACCCGGCCTCGGTCAGGATCTTCTGGCCCGCGGAGGACTGCACCATGGCGATGAACGCCTTGGCAGCCCCGGCGTTCTTCGTGTCCTTGAGCTGGACGATCGGGTAGTCGTTGACGGCGTCCGCGGACTCGGGGAAGTCCACGCCCTCCACCTTGTCGCCCGCCGCGTGGACATCCGTCTTGTAGACGACGGCCGCGTCGGCCTCCTTCAGCTCGACCTTGGTCAGAGCGGACTTCACGTCCTGCTCGTAGGAGACGGGGGTGAGCTTGAGCTTGCCGGCGTCGAGGGCCTTCTGAGCGGCGGCGCCACAGGGCACCTCCTTGTCGCAGAGGACCACCTTGAGGCTGGAGTCCGTGAGGTCCTTGAGAGAGGCGATCCTGTCGGGGTTGCCCGGCAGGGTGGCGATCTCCAGTTGGTTGCGGACGAAGGTGGCGGGTGTGCCGGATGCGTCGCCCGCAGCGGTAACGATCTTCATCGTCCTGGGACTGGCCGAGGCGAACACGTCGGCAGGGGCGCCGCCGGTGATGCTCGCGGCGAGGGAGTCGCTGCCGCCGAAACTGAAGGTGACCTTCGTGCCGGGGTGCGCCTTCTCGAACTCCTTGCCCAGCGCCGTGAAGCTCTCCTTGAGGGAGGCGGCGGCGAACACGGTGACCGTCCCGGACACCTTCTCCGACGCGTCGGATGCGGAGGAGCCCGATGCCGTCGACGAGGAGTCGTCGGACGACGAACAGGCGCTCAGAGCCAGCAGGGCGGCGGCTCCTGCACCGGCCACCTGAAGCGTCCGGCGGGTCCTGAGCGCGGTACGGGTCATCACGGGCCTGCTCCCTCTTGTCCTGACGGACACAATCACCTGCGGTCCTGACGGACCATCTACGGTTTCTCGACGACCGCGTGGGTCGACTTGATCACGGCAACCGCCGGGACGCCGGGCTCCAGGCCTCGGTTCAGTGCGGCGGCGTCCCGCTCCGGTAGGCAATGCTGTGCAGATGATACTGCCGCAGGTGCGAGGTAAAAGTCTCCTGTTGCTTCGCATGAGTCGGGATCATGAATGCAATGGCTGGTATGTGCGTTTGTACGGGGCGACGTATCAACGTTGTACGAGTGGACGGCGGGTACTCCGTGCGCCGGCGCCAGGAAGAGGGCCGGAGGGCCGCACGATCGACCCCGAGGACCTGCCCCCATCTCGCTCTGTCGGCCGCGCGGGGTGAGCCGGCCGCGGGCTCACCCCGGGGGCCGGGTCGGGGTCACAGCAATCGGTCGACCAGCCCGTCGACGTACTCCGGGGTGAGCGGCCCCATGCCGAACAGGACGCGGATGTACATCGGGGCCAGGATGTGGTCCAGCACGCCGAACGCGTCGGGTGCGGGCTCGCCGCGTTCGCGGGCGCGATCGAGCATGGACTGCAGTTGCCGGGTGCGTTCGGCGCGGAGGTCCTCACCCGCCTGCCGGCCCTGCTGATCGTTGCTCGACAGGGCGACGGCCAGGCGCAGCACCATCAGACCGTCGGGTCCGGTGATCTCGCGGGCCACTTGGGCCGCGTAAGTGCGCAGGTCGCCGGCCAGGCTCCCGGTGTCGGGCATCGGTGACTGCGCGTTGAGGCGGGTGAGCGCCACGTCGGTGAGCAGGGTTTCCAGGTTGCCCCACCGGCGGTAGATGCTGCTGTCGGCCACACCCGCACGGGCTGCGACCTCGCCGACGCTGAAGTTGCCGTAGCCGCGTTCGCCGATCAGGTCGGCGACGGCCTGGTGCACCTCCGCGCCGACGCGGGCGCTGCGCCCGCCGGGCCGCCGGGCTGGTTGTTGCTCGTTCATGCCCCCACCTTAACGCAGTGAGTACTTGCGTTTGTGGGTAACCCTCCCTACAGTCCCCTAACGCAGTCAGTGACTGCTTTAGGGCGCCCAGGGGCTGATTGCATCGGCCGTGGAGGCGCAATCAACGATGGAGAGGGTCCTCATGGCCGCATCGCCTGCGCCCGTAGGCAGTCGACCGAACCGGGCCGTGCTGCTCACGGTGACGTGCCTGGGCCAGTTCATGGTCCTGCTCGACAACACGATCGTCGGAGCGGCGCTGCCCGACATGCAGCACCGGCTGCACACTCAGCTGACCGGTCTGCAATGGATCGTCGACGCGTACGTACTGCTGGTCGCCATGCTGCTGATGTCCGGCGGTGTCTTCGCCGACCGGTTCGGTCGCAAGCGGGTGTACCTGACCGGCGTGGCGGTGTTCACCATCGCGTCGCTGCTGTGCAGCCTCGCGCCCTCGGTCGGCTGGCTGGTCGCCGGCCGGGTACTGCAGGGCATCGGGGCCGCGGCGCTGAGCCCCGCCTCGCTCGCCCTGCTCGCCGCCGCCTATCCCGTACCGCAAGAACGGATGAAGGCGATCGGGCTGTGGGCCGGACTCAGCGGAATCGGTCTGGCCGCAGGCCCCGTGGCCGGTGGCGTGCTGACAGAAGCTTTCGGCTGGCCCGCCATCTTCCTGGTCAATCTGCCCATCGGCGTGGTCCTTCTGCTGGTCGGTCTGCGCAGCCTTGAAGAGACCCGCAATCCGAGCGCCCCCGCCATCGATGTCCCGGGGACGGTGCTGTCCGTTCTGGGGGTGGGCGCGCTGACCTACGGGCTGATCGAGGGTGGTGCCCGCGGCTGGACGGCCCCGGTGATCCTGGGCAGCTTCACCGCCGCGGTGGTCCTCCTCGCCGCCTTCGTCGCCGTCGAAGCGCGTCGTCCTTCGCCGCTGCTGCCGCTCCGGCTGTTCCGGCAGCGCCTGTTCACCGTGTCCAACACCGCCATGGTCGTGGTGGGCTTCGCGCTCATGGGTTCGTCGTTCTTCTTCTCCCAGTTCTTCGTGTACGTCCAGGGCAGCTCGATCCTGCGCGCCGGCGTGCAGACCTTGCCGATGTCCCTCGGCATGGTGATCGTCAGCCCGTACGCGGGCCGGCTTGCCGCCCGGTACGGCTTCCGCATCGTGGTGACCGCCGGCCTGGCTCTGGCCGGTCCGGGACTGCTGGCCCTCGGGATGGTGCACGCCGACACCGGCTACGGGAACGTGTGGTGGCGGCTGGGAGTCGTCGGCACCGGCTTCGCCCTGACCATGTCCCCACTGACGGGAGCCGCCATCCAAGCAGTCAGCGCGCACGAAGGCGGCCTCGCGTCAGGTATCAGCAGCACCACCCGGCAGATCGGCGCGGTGCTCGGCGTGGCGGTACTCGGAGCCGTCGTCCGCGCTCGGCAATCCAGCGGCGCCTCCTTCGAGGCCGGCCTCAACAGCGCCTTCCTCGCTGCCGGCGCCGTCACCTTGGCCACTGCCGTGTTCACGGGCCTGTGGCTGGCAAAGTCCAAGCCCGCGAAAGGCTCCACGGCACCACGGCGTTCCACCGATCCAGGTGCGGTCTCCGTCTCGAACGAGGCGCCCGCGAAAAGCCATTGACGGCGACACCGAGCTCGGCCGACAGGCGGTCACGGCCCGTGACCGCCCGACCGGCATCCGGCCTGTCCCCGCACCACACGTCAGCCGTGGCGGTGCGCTGCGCCGGAGGCTCCGCCGAAGAGGCGACCGATCGCACGGAACGGCAGGCTCACCACCGTGGCGACCGCGCTGCCGATCGAACGGAAAACGTCTGCGATTGCCTGCAACATGGAACTCTCCCTTCCTACCGGCCCGCCCCGCTCTCAGTGCAGGGAGTGGGTCGCGTAGCCGAGCGTCCTCGTCGCGTACCCCTGCTTCCCACGGGGAAACGGGCCCCTGCCCGCCCGCCTTTCGTGTGCGGGGGCGCAGCCCACGGTCTGCAGCAGTCCGTCGTCTACCTCGCCGATCTCCTCGTACCGCTGGAGTCCGCGGTCCTTGATGATGTCGAGCGAGGAGTGGTAGTCGACCAGGTTCCTCGACACGGTCCACGCCTGTTCCGTCTCGGTCAGCTGGGTCACGTCCGGCGGTGCACAGCCTTCGGGCTCGCCGGAGGCTGCGCAGGACAGTCGAAAAGCTCGGCGTGCGACGGCGAGTGCCGCGGGTTGATCTCCAGCAGCGAGACGTCGTCGGTCCCTTGGGGTCGTAGATGTACTCAATGCTGAAGGTGGCGGAGTCCATGCCTATCTGTCGGATGGTCCGCTCGCTCACCTCGTGCAAATGTCTGAAGAGAGCCGGCCAGTGCCCGGGGGCGCTGTTAACAAGCCGTACACGCAGGGGCGTTGCTCCGCGACCGCGTTGATCATAGGCTCGCCGTCGGCCTATTGACGTGTCCGCGACCAATTGTGGGCATGTTCCGTGCTCCGTTGCGCACCCTCGGCGGGGGCGGGGGCCGAGCGCGATCGGTACCACCCGAACCATGCCTCACCACCACACCGGAGGAGCATGTGAAAGTACGTCGCACGGCAGCCCTGGCTGCCTCGGTCCTTGTCGCCACCCTCGCCCTGACCGGTGCGCTCGCCGGTCCCGTCACACCAGCCCTCGCGGCGGAGCCGGCCGCGGTAGCCGGCACCTCCGCCCCCTCCGACCCCATCACCCACGAGGAGAACGACCGCGTCCCCGAGGGCGCCGTCTGGAGCCAGCACTACTTCCCCTCGTCCGACCGCTCCGGCACCGAACTGCACGCCGACGTCCTGTTGCCCGAAGGGCTGCCGAAGGGTGCGCGGGTACCCGTCATCCTGTCGGTCGGTCCCTATTTCGGGCACTCCGGGCAGACCGGCCCGGAGGGCTGGAGTCACACCGGCCCCTCGTCCCGCTTCCAGGACTTCATCGAGGGCACGGACCTCTTCGCCCGCGGCTACGCCTTCGTCATGGTGGACCTGCGCGGCTTCGGAGGCTCCACCGGCTGCCTCGACTGGGCGGGCCCCGGTGAACAGGCGGACGTCCGGGCGGCCATCGACTGGGCGGCGGACCGGTCGTGGTCGACCGGCGCCGTAGGCATGTACGGCAAGTCCTACGACGCCTCCACCGGCCTCATCGGCAACGACCTCGACCAGCGTGCCCTGAAGGCGGTCGTCGCACAGGAACCGGTCTGGGACATGTACCAGTACATCTACTCCAACGGAGTGCCACGCCCCAATGTCACCGGCACGGCCAACGCCTACAACTCCATAGCCACGATGGGCGCGTTGGCGGACGACGACTCCCGGTACCAGGCCAACGCAGCCTACGAGCAGGCCCATCCGGAGTGCCTCACCCAGAACACCGCGGGCTACCGGACGACCGATCAGCAGAGTCGCTACTGGACCTCCCGCGACCTGGCGAGGAAGGCCAAGGGCACCGACACGCCACTCTTCGTCACCCAGGGCTTCATCGAGAACAACACCAAGCCCGAGGAGATGGAGGAGTACCTCGACAACCACAAGGGCCCCGAGCGCGGCTGGCTCGGCCAGTGGGAACACGTCCGCGGCGGCGACCGCACCTCCGACGGCCGCCTCTCCATGGGGCGCGAAGGGTGGTACGACGAGACGCTCTCCTTCTACGACCAGTACCTCAAGGGCAAGCGGCCCACGGTCTCGTACCCTGCCTACTCCGTGGAGGACTCCACCGGTACCTGGCGTGCCCAGCGCACCTGGCCCGGTGAGTCGCGGACGGTGAACGTCGCGCTCGGCAGCGGTGCGTACGTGGACGACGGGGGCGCGTCGGCACGCGGGGCGGCGGCCGGGGACGGCGGCCCGACGCTGCGGCCCTCCGCGCAGCCGTCCGGCGAGTGGGACCTGGAGAACGCCCCCTCCCTGGACCCGGCCGCACCGAAGGCACTGGCCGCGGGCGCGGCCCGGCTGCAGGCCGCGGGCGAGGTGACGTCCAGCTTCTTCGTCCGGTCCGAACCCGTCGCCCGGGCGGTCCGCGTCACCGGTACCCCCCGGCTCTCCCTGACCACGAAGGGTGAGGGCAACGTCATGGTGAAGCTGTACGACGTCGCCCCGGACGGCAGCGCCGTCATGTTCGACGAGCAGGTGTCGCTGGTCGACCGGGGACGGCTGACCGTCGACCTCAAGGCCACCGACTGGACACTGGCGGCCGGTCACGTCCTGGCCGTGGAGATCGGCTCCATCCAGACGGGTTCCTGGCGGGACACCCCCTCGGGCGAGACGATCAAGGTGAAGGACGCCCGGCTCGCACTGGCGCTGGACGACCCGGCGAACGACATCGCTACGGCCGGCGCCCGCTCGCCGTTCCTGGACACCTACCTGCGCCAGTACACGGTGCAGCTCCCCTCGGCGCAGGGGACGTTCCGGCTGCGGCCCGGGCGCTCCGACTGACCGAGACGGGGACCGGCGTGGCGGGCGGGGCATGGCTCGAAGCCCCGCCCGCCGCAGCCGGTGCCGGCCGACAACGGGCCCCATCGCCTTCGTCGCGCCGGCGTATCCGCTGGTACTGCTGGTGGGGGAGTCCAGACGGGGCCCCAGGCAGGATCTCCTGATCAGGGTGGCCCGGCCGGCGGCCCGCGAGCCGCTCCCGGGTGCCGCCCGGGGGCGCCCTGGCCACCCCGCTTTTCTCTGCCGCACTGCCCTGCGGCTAGTTTGTGTGCAGGACAGATACGCGGGCCCGTGGCGGCAGAGGGTGCACGGGGAACGGAAGGTCGGGAAGAGTGTCGCTGCGCGCAGGTGATCCAGCCGAAATCGGCGGCTATCCGCTTGAGGCGCGGCTCGGTTCGGGTGGCATGGGCACGGTCTTCCTGGCCCGTACGAGCTCGGGGCGACCTGTCGCGATCAAACTGATCCACCAGCAGTTCGCGGGGGACGACGAGTTCCGCATCCGCTTCCGGCAGGAGGTGGCGGCGGCGAGGCGGGTGAGCGGCGCGTTCACCGCCGCCGTGGTCGACGCTGCGCCCGAGGCCGAGCACCCATGGATGGCGACGACGTACATCGAGGGGCACACGCTCGCCCAGCACATCGCCGCGAAGGGCCCGCTGAACGGAGCGGAGCTGAGGAGGCTCGCCATCGGGCTGGCGGAGGCGCTGCGCGACATCCACCGCGTGGGGGTCGTCCACCGCGATCTGAAACCCTCGAACGTCGTGCTCTCGCCCGAGGGCCCGCGCGTCATCGACTTCGGCATCTCGCGCGCCGCGGACCAGCAGACGCTGACGATGACGGGGCGCGTCATCGGTACGCCGCCGTTCATGTCGCCCGAGCAGTTGCAGGCGCCGCGTGGTGTGGGTCCGGGGTCCGATGTCTTCTCGCTGGGGACACTGCTCGTGTACGCGGCGACGGGCCACGGGCCCTTCGACGCGGACAGTCCCTACATGACGGCGTACCAGGTGGTGCACGAGGAGCCGTCACTGGATGCTGTTCCGACGGCCCTGCGCGCGGTCGTCGAGTCGTGCCTGGACAAGGAGCCCGGGGGGCGTCCCTCGGCAAACGAACTCCTCGTGCTGCTACGGGACCTGCCGGCCGACCTGGGCGGGTCCGAAGCGAACAGGATGAGCGCGGGCCGTACCCGCGACATGATCACCCAGCATCACCTCGCTACGCCGGCCCCCCGGACCGTCACCCCGGCCGGTGCCGGTACAGGGGGCACCGGAACCTCCATCGGCGCCCGTGTGCCTCGCCGATGGCGCTCCGTGCTCGCGGCCGCGGTCGCGGTCGCAGCGATCGGCGGGGGAGTGGCCGCACTCAATGCGGGCGGCTTCGGGGAGAACAGCGACGGTGACAAGAACACCGGCGTCGCGGCAGCGGGTGCGACAATTCCGGCAGGCTTCCGGCCCTGGCACAAGACCGTGCCGGGCGGTCGCGAGGACGTCCCCGACGAGCTGCGCTGCATCGCGCACGGCGACGCGCTTTTCTGCGGGGGCGGCGGTGTTGTCGCGACCCGTATCAGCACCCTTGACGGCTCGCGGGGGTGGACGGTGAACGCCCCGGGAATCCCCGTCCAGGGCATGCACCTGGTGGGCGCCACCGACGACACGGTGCTCGGTTACCGCTTCGCCGCCGAGGACGCCCCGCAGGACCCTCCCAGCGAAGTGGTGGCCGTTGACGCGGACACTGGCCGGGAGTTGTGGTCCGTGCCGTCCGGCGCCCAGTCGCAGGCCGTCACGGGACGGTCCCAGGACGCCCTTGTGGTCGGCTCCGCCGTCGTGACGGTCGACGCCTCCAACTCCGGTTTCGAGGCCCGGGACGCGCACAGCGGTGACGTCGCCTGGCGGACCTCGTTCCCCGCGGACACCCAGTGCGCTCCCGTTCCGGCGGGCCCTCAGCTCTTCGCGATGTGCGCGGCGAACGCGGAGGTGGACGCCTCAGAGGTGCGCCACCCCACCCTCTACCCGCTCGACCGCGCCTCGGGGGAACTGGGCGGGCCCATCGCGCTCGACGGCCCCGCCGTGCCGATGGGCGTCGCCAACGGCGGGCTCGTACTCCTTCAGGAGCGCACGGAGGGAGCGGCGTGGGTCGGCTACGACGGGGTGGCGCGAGTCGACCCCGTCTCGCGGAAGGTCACGTACTCCCGGCTGGCCAAAACGTATGCGGGGACGCCCGGCATGGCGGGCGGCACGCTCTACGTGAGCGGGCAGACCGGCCTCGTCACGGCGCTCGACCCCGCGACCGGCCGGAAGAAGTGGGCCCGCCAGACGAGCGTGGAGGGTGCGTCGGGCCCGGTGGCGGGCACCGACGCGCTGTACTTCAGCTCGGCCACCGGCCGGGTGGTCGCGCTGGCTCCGGGCAACGGCAAACTCCTGTGGACCACCGATCCGCAGGCCGACGGCCTGACGGGTGAGCAGGGCGCGAGCGCACGCGTGACCGTCGCGGGGCGTGCGGTGATCGTGGCCGCGGCCGACAACACTCTCTTCGCCTTCGACACGCAGAAGCCGCCGAAGGCAGGCTGACCCGGGCACCACCGGACGGCGCGGCCCCATGTCGCCGCCCCGCGACGAGGTGTCTGTCCTGCGCTTCGACTCAACTGCCCTCAGCCGAGACCGCGATGGGCGGCCCACAGCTCGCCGGCACGGTCGGCGGCGCTTGCGACCAGAGCCGCCAGCTCGGGCCTGTCCGGGACGGGGAAGGACACATATGCGCCCCGGCCACCACTGACCGGACGGCCGTACGCCTTTGCGGCGAGACGGCCGTCCGGGAGAAGCCGGACGTTGAGTGTGGTCAGGGTGAACGCTTCACCGCGTCGCGTGTCCGTCCAGCGGAGCTCCTGCGGGATTGTGATGTTGATCGCCAGAGCGCTCACTTCCAGGTCGCTGCTCATGGACGGATGATCTCACGCGAGTTGCCGCAGGCAACCGGTGCCGGGGCAGCGGGGCCGTGCCAACGGTGGGCGCGAGGACGTCGGACCGTGGACCCAGAGGGCTATCACTCCCCGGCCGGTGCGGGCCTTGACGGTCGGAATATGATCACGCCCATTGGCCAGGGGGCGGATCTTTTACGGCCTCTGGGGGCGACGCCGTGGGTGTCATCGTGGGTGCGATTGTTGCGGTTCTGGTCGTCGTGGGCGTGTGTGGATCGTTCGGACCTACAACCGGCTCGTGCGGCTGCGGAATCACGGCAGCCGCAACGAGGAGAACGAGCCCGACGCCACCTACCGCTGGGCCCCCGCTTCAGGCCAGGAGGGGGGCCACGCGAGGATCTCCGGTCATTGACCGCCAGTGGCCGCGTAGTGGAGGAGGAAGAGGGCCTCGACGTGGGCCATGTGCTCGATCTCGGTGGAAACGACGCTCTCGTCGGGTGCGTGGGTGAGGCACTGGGGCGTCGGTGCCGGGCGGGATGCGCAGGGAGGTACGGGCGGGGGTGGTGAGGTGCATGACGATGTTGTCCCTTGCCGTCGGCGGCGCCACGGCCGGACCAGCGGCCGTCGCGTGCGGTCAGCACGAAGGACGAGGCGATCGCCCGGCGCTTGTAGTCAGCGACGGCCTTGCCGTCGGCCGTCGCGGAACGAGGGTGCGGCGACCGGCCGGTTCAGAGGCCGCTGACCTTGGCGCTCGCCGACAGCTCGTAGACGAAGGTGACTGTGCGTCGGCCGCCCGGCGGGAGGGTGACGTCCCAGCGGGCGATTCCCTCGGCATCGACCAGGTCGGGCGCCGGGGAGCACGCGTCCTTGTGCAGGCGTACGGTCACCGCCGAGACCTCGGAGACGGGGACGCGTTCCCGAAGGGCTACCACTGTGTCGTCGTGCTCACCGGGGGCGGAGAACCGGGACAGGTGCAGCCGGACCGTACGGGTGACCACGGTGCGCTGGGTGAGTCCCGAGGAATCGCGGGACTCCTCCGCGTGCCGGACCACCCGGTAGTCGTCGCGGCTGCCGAAGGCCAGCTCGGCGGGGGAGCCCGGGGCGGTGAAGTCCAGCGTGCCGCGGCCGCTGAACCCGCTGCCCCGGATGAGGTCCACGGGCCCGGCGAGCAGCGCGTGGCCGGACAGGTTGTCGAACCGCACGACCTGGGTGACCAGGGGGGACAACTCCGGCGAGCAGGCGTACTCGCTCCCTGCCGCCGTGGTGAACGCCGAGAGCGGCACCCGGTGAGCGAGGCCGTCACCGGGGACCGAGACCGGTGCGGGGGACCTCAGCACCCGGGCCTTGCCGCCGTCGTCCACCCCGGGCAGGCCGACCACCGTGGCCGGTCCGAGGGAGCCGATCTCCTCCTCGCGCAGCTCGACGTCGACCGTGCGGCGCTCCGCCGCGGAGCGGTCCCTGAGCGTCAGCCGGTCCTCGTCCAGCCGTGGTGGCTCGGTGGCCATCGCCGAGCGGGCCGTCGACAAGGTCAGCCGTACGCCGGACCAGTCCTCCCCGGTGCGCTGCCAGACCACCGCATCGGTCTCCAGCGTCAGGGCTTCCCCGTCCAACACGGCCCGGTAGGCGGGCCGCCACAGCGCACACGGGGTGAGATGGCTCAGGCGCAGCCCGACGGGCCCGGCCACGGCGGTCCTCACGGTCAGCTCGATGTACCCGAGCAGTTCGGCCGGTTCCTCCTCCGACAGGCTCAGTGCCCGCTGTACGTCCATGAGTTCGGCGGCCAGACGGGTCAGCCGGTGCTGCACGGTACGCAACTGCTCGGCGTGAGCGTCCCGTTCGGTGTCGACCCGGTCCAGCTCGCGGGACCAGCGCGACCGTTCCGTCTCTCCGGAGCCGGCGCCTTCGCCGATCTCCCGCAGCAGATCGCCGGCGAGGCGGCCGAGCAGGTCGAGGCGGGCATGCAGCCGGTCGCGGCGTAGTTCCAGCGCCTGCTGCTCCTCCCCGAGGGCGTGCGCCCGACGGCGCAGGGCGGAGTCGTCCTCCGCGGAGGGAAGCGGCTCGCGCGGCGTCCACGTGCGGACGATCCGCATGTCGAGCACCGTCGCGGGGTGGTCAGCGCTCAGCACGGCGTGGAGGGTCCGGTCGACGGCCAGCGCACTGACCGGCCCGAGACGCAGCCGCTGGACCCCCGCCTCCAGGTCGAGCACTACCGCGCGCTCGACGTGGGCGCGGTCCTCCAGGCAGGTGACGGCGGTGACCGGCAGGGCGATCGGCCTCGGCATGGTTTCCGTGGACATGGGGTGTGTCAGCTCCTGCGGTTGCCGTCGGCCAGGGCCTTGCCGGCCGGGATGCGGATCTCGTAACCGCCGTCGAGAGCGGCCGTGCCGCCTGCCGGAAGGTCCAGTCGCCAGATCCGGGTACCCGGAGCGTGCCGATCGGGGCCCGCAGTTTCATCGGGCGCCGTCCAGTCGGCCCGTTCCTCGATCCTGACGTCGGGCTCCGAGGTGACCGGGACCCGCTCACGGACCTCCACGGTGACGGACCCCGACAGCCGGTTGGCCAGCTCCACGTGGACGCGGTGGTCGAGCACGGTGGTGTTGTTGCGCAGGCCCGAGGTGGACTCGTGCAGGTTCGTACGGCGGGTCACGCGGATGCCCTCGGCGGGACCGAGCCCCACCCGGCGGACACCACCGGGCGCCAGTGTGGGCAGCGCGGTGGTCAGGAGGAACTCGTCGTCGACGGTGACCTCCACCGGGCCGGCCAGCAGCGCCTGTTCGGTCGCGTTGGAGAGCACCAGCGTGGCGTACACGACCTGTTCCACGGACGGCACGCAGAGGTACTCGGTGCGCAGGCCGACCGGGATCTCGCCGACGGTGACGGTGTGCCAGGTGCCGTCCGACGGAATGTCGGCGCGCGCGGCGGCATCGAAGCGGTGGTCGAAGGAACCCGCCGACTCACGGGGACGCACGGCATTTCCGGGCAACGGCAGCGCGGCCGCCACTTCGGCACGGCGGCGGTACTCGGCGGCCACCGGGTCGAAGCCGGAGCCGGGGAACAGCCGGCCCCTGCGAGCACCCTCCTCGCCCGGGCCGGCGAGCGTAAGGGCGGCGTAGTCGAGTTCGGCGTCGGTCGGCTTGGGCGGGCCCTCCACCGGTGGGGGAGGGGGCGGCGGCGGGGCCATGCCAGGAGCCGGGGGCGCCGCCGCGGCAGGGGCGCCCGCGAGGGGCCCACCGCCGGAACGCGTCCTGCCGCGCGGTCGCGCCCCGGTCGGCGGCGCGGGTGCCGGCACCTGGCCGCCGAAGGCCGGCGGGGGCGGCGGACCGCCGTAACCCTGCGGCGCAGGCGCCGGAACGGGACCGGAGGCGGGTTCGTCACTCATGGAACCCACGAAGAAGCCGGCGCTCCCGGCGGCCGCGGGCGAGGACGCCCTGGCCGGCGCAGGGCCTGCCGCGTCGTATCCGGAGAACAGGCCGACGAGCCCGGCCGGGGGCTCGCGCCAGCCGGAGGGTGCGGGGGCGGGCTGGCTGCGGCCGATCCGGACCGAACGGAGCCTCGGCATACCGGTGCGGCGCCGCAGATCGGCGGTGGCCAGGGCGATGCGTACACCGGTCCAGTCCTCGCCGGTCCGCTGGGCGACCGACGCACGCAGCACCAGACGTCCACCGCCGTCGCCCTGACGGTGAGTGAGGCGGTACGCGGGAACCCAGACGGCGCCCGGCACCCCGTACTCCAGTTCCACCTCGGCGCCGACGGTGTCACCGGTGCCGACGAGCGTCAGGACCGCGCAGACCGTCGTCTCCACATGTGCTGACGGCGCGTCGGTAGAGGCACGCTCCATCCGGTCCGTGACGACCGAGAGCTCGTGCTCGACGCTGCGCAGCGCCTCCTCCAGCTCGACGAGACGGGTATGCAGTCCCGTCAGCCGCTCGTCGACGAAGTCGGCGAGTTCCAGCCACGCGTCGGCCGGGGTGCGGCGGTGCGGGTCGTCGCGCTTGCGGGCGGGCGGCACCGGATGGAGGGCCCTGACCTCCTCGATCAGGCTCAGCTGCCGGTCCCGGCGCCCCTGCGCCGCGGCGAGCGCGTCGCTCAGCCGCTCGTACTCGCTCCGCAACGTGTCCAGCACATCCGTGCCGGGCAGCTCGGCCTCGACTTCCACCCGGGCCTCGGTGACACGTACCCCGGGCGCTCCCAGGACCTGGACCCGGAGCGATCCCGGGTCCATGGAGCGGGGCAGTCCCGTCACCCGTACCCGGCCGTCGGAGGGCACACCGCCCCGGGCCAGCCGGGTGCACAGCGCGCCCTGCGCGTACACCACGACGGAATCGAGGGTCGACCCCCACCGCTGTACCGACTCAGCCCTCATGCGCTCCGCCCCCGCCGCGTTCATGGTGGGTGAAGCCTACGCCGGGACGGTCGCGCGTACGCGTCGGTCAGACGGGTCCGCAGTCCGGGCACCGACCCCGGTACGTCACCTCGGCCTCGGAGACGGTGAAGCCGAACCGTTCGGACTCCGGCAGCTCCGCCAGGAGGTCGCCGGACGGGTGGACGTCCCGGATGGCGCCGCAGCCGGAACACACCAGGTGCTGGTGGGGGTGGTGGGCGTTCGGGTCGTAGCGCTTGGCGCGGCCGTCGGTGGCCACCTCGATCACCTCGCCGAGCGAGACGAGTTCACCGAGGGTGTTGTAGACGGTGGCACGGGATATCTCCGGCAGCCGGGAAGTGGCGCGTGCGAGTACCTCGTCCGCGGTGAAGTGGACGTGTTCACCGGCCAGTACCTCGGCGACCACCCTGCGTTGAGCAGTCATTCGCCAGCCACGTGCCCGAAGCCGTTGCAGCAGGTCACTCATGCCCACCAGCCCATCTGTGCGTTGTCCGACGAATGGATCCGTACGCGCCTGTCGTTCGTATTGACTTGGACTATGTCCATCGTAGGATCGGTTCCGGTCGACAGCCAAGGGACAGGACATAGTTCCTCAGCACCGTGATCCGCCCCGTCCGGAAGGATTTCCATGACTGAGAACCACGACGCGATCGTCACCGACCCGAAGGCGGAGGACGCCGGCGGGTGCCCGGTCGCGCACGGTCGCGCGCCGCACCCGACCCAGGGCGGCGGGAACCGCCAGTGGTGGCCGGAGCGGCTCAACCTGAAGATCCTCGCCAAGAACCCCGCCGTGGCCAATCCGCTCGGTGAGGAGTTCGACTACGCCGAGGCCTTCAAGAGCCTCGATCTCCCCGCGGTGAAGCGGGACATCGCCGAGGTACTGACGACGTCGCAGGACTGGTGGCCCGCCGACTTCGGCAACTACGGCCCGTTCATGGTCCGGATGGCGTGGCACAGCGCCGGCACCTACCGGATCAGCGACGGTCGCGGCGGCGCCGGAGCCGGGCAGCAGCGCTTCGCGCCGCTCAACAGCTGGCCGGACAACGCGAGCCTCGACAAGGCCCGCCGACTGCTCTGGCCGGTCAAGAAGAAGTACGGCAAGAACCTCTCGTGGGCCGACCTCATCGTGCTCACCGGCAACGTCGCCCTGGAGACGATGGGCCTCGACACCTTCGGCTTCGGCGGCGGCCGCGCGGACGTGTGGGAGCCGGACGAGGACGTCTACTGGGGCCCCGAGACCACCTGGCTGGGCGACGAGCGCTACACCGGTGACCGGGAGCTCGAGAACCCCCTCGGTGCGGTGCAGATGGGCCTCATCTACGTCAACCCCGAGGGCCCCAACGGCACTCCGGACCCGATCGCCGCGGCCCGCGACATCCGCGAGACGTTCCGCCGCATGGCGATGAACGACGAGGAGACGGTCGCCCTCATCGCGGGCGGTCACACCTTCGGCAAGACCCACGGTGCGGGCCCCGCGGACAGCGTGGGCGACGACCCCGAGGCCGCCCCGATGGAGCAGCTGGGCCTCGGCTGGCGCAGCACGCACGGCACCGGCAAGGGCGCCGACACGATCACCAGCGGTCTCGAGGGCATCTGGACGGACACCCCGACCACGTGGGACAACAGCTTCTTCGACATCCTGTTCGGCTACGAGTGGGAGCTCTTCAAGAGCCCGGCCGGCGCCCACCAGTGGCGGCCGAAGGACGGCGCCGGTGAGGGTACGGTCCCCGACGCGCACGACCCGTCGAAGACCCACGCGCCGACGATGCTGACGACCGACCTCTCGCTCCGCCTCGACCCGGCGTACGAGGAGATCTCGCGGCGCTTCCACCAGAACCCCGACCAGTTCGCCGACGCCTTCGCCCGCGCGTGGTTCAAGCTGACCCACCGCGACATGGGCCCGGTCGTCCGCTACCTCGGCCCGGAGGTCCCGGAGGAGGTCCTGGTGTGGCAGGACCCGCTGCCCGCCCGGACGTACGAACTCGTTGACGCGGGGGACATCGCCTCCCTCAAGGCGCGGATCCTCACCTCGGACCTGTCGGTGTCCGAACTCGTCTCCACCGCCTGGGCGTCCGCCTCGTCCTTCCGCGGCAGCGACAAGCGAGGCGGCGCCAACGGCGCACGCATCCGTCTCGAACCGCAGAACAGCTGGGAGGTCAACGACCCGGACCGGCTGGCAGCGGTGCTGCGCACCCTCCAGGGGATCCAGGAGTCCTTCAACTCCGGCCAGCAGGGCGGAAAGCAGGTCTCGCTCGCCGACCTCATCGTGCTCGCCGGCGCCGCAGCCGTCGAGAAGGCCGCCGAGGACGCCGGCTTCGAGATCGAGGTCCCCTTCACCCCGGGCCGCGTCGATGCCTCGCAGGAGCAGACCGATGAGGAGTCGTTCGTCGAGCTGGAGCCGTCCTCCGACGGATTCCGCAACTACCGCGGCAAGGGCAGCCGGCTGCCCGCCGAGTACCTGCTGCTCGACCGCGCGAACCTGCTGACCCTCAGCGCCCCCGAGCTGACGGTCCTCGTCGGCGGCCTGCGTGTTCTGGGCGCCAACTACCAGCAGTCCTCGCTCGGTGTCCTCACCGAGACACCCGGGTCCCTGACCAACGACTTCTTCGTCAACCTGCTCGACCTGGGCACGACGTGGAAGGCCACGTCCGAGGACGCGAGCACGTTCGAGGGCCGCGACGCCGCCACGGGTGCGGTCCGGTGGACCGGCAGCCGCGCCGACCTGGTCTTCGGCTCGAACTCCGAGCTGCGCGCGGTCGCGGAGGTCTACGCGAGCGACGACGCGAAGGAGAAGTTCGTGAACGATTTCGTCGCCGCGTGGGACAAGGTCATGAACCTGGACCGGTTCGACCTCGTCTGAGCGCGGGTCCGGGCCGGCCTCTCGCAGGGGCCGGCCCGGACCTGTGTCGCGGGACGGCACCCCGGCGGGACAGCCCTTAGGCTGCCAACCGGCACCGGACCCGACCCAGGAGCGCACCCCATGTTCGACCCCGCACGGACATCCCCGTACCCCGATGCCTTCCGGCCGGACGAAGCCCCCGCGCCGCACCCGCTGCTGGAACCGCTGACCGGGTACCTGGGTACCTGGACGGGCCGGGGCCGCGGCGGGTACCCGACACTCGCCGAGGACTTCGTGTACGCGCAGGAGGTCACCTTCAGCCATGACGGGCGGCCCTTCCTCCACTACGAGGCACGCGCCTGGCTGCTGGACGCGGACGGGCTGCCCCTGCGGCCTGCGGCACGGGAGAGCGGCTGGTGGCGGATGCAGCCCGACGGCCGGGTGGAGGCACTGATCACCCAGCCCACCGGCATCGCGGAGATCCTGACCGGCCGCGCGGCCGGCGGAGCTGTCGACCTCACCACCCATCAGGTCGCCCTCACCCCCACCGCCAAGGGCGTCGAGGCCAGCCGCCGTCGCTACACCCTGGCGGACGACGGCACGCTCGACTTCGTCCACGACCTCGCGGCGGTCGGCCACCGGCTTCAGCACCACCTCGCGGCGCAGCTCCGCCGCGGAAGCCGGGACTGAGGGCTGCCCGGCGCCCGTAGGGCTCCGGGCGGACGGGACCGGTGCGGCGCGGGACTCAGCGCAGCGCTTCCGGCAGTGCCTCGCGGTGGATGATGCCCAGGCGTTGCGTGGCCCGGGTCAGGGCCACGTACAGGTCGCTGGTCCCGAACCGGGCGGGCTCCACGACCAGCACATGGTCGAACTCGAGCCCCTTCGCCTGTCGCGGGTCGAGCAGGACCACCGGGTGGGTCAGGTCGGGCTCGGCACCGGCCGTCACACCTTCCACCGCGGCGGCGATCTCCTCGTGCAGCGCCCTGGGCGCGATCACCGCGAGGCGTCCCTCCCCGGGCGACAGCTCCAGGACCGCCCGCGCCACCGCGCCCGCCAGGTCGTCCCCGGCCTCGCGCAGCCACGGGGCCTCGCCGGTGGACCGCACCGAGGCGGGCGGTTCGAAGGAGGGATCGCCGGCGCGCAGCACCCTGGCCGCCAGCTCCATGATCTCGGCCGGCGTGCGGTAGTTGACCTTGAGTGCGACGTGCGCGAACCGGTCACCGACGTACGGCTTCAGGATCTCGTCCCACGAGCCGACACCGGCCTCCTCCGAGGTCTGCGCGGGGTCGCCGACCAGTGTCATCGAGCGGGTCGGCGAGCGGCGCATCAGCAGCCGCCACGCCATGGGCGACAGCTCCTGCGCCTCATCGACGATGATGTGCCCGAACGCCCAGGTGCGGTCGGCGGCGGCGCGCTCGGCCGCACTGCGGTGATCGGCCTCCTCCTGCCGCTCCGCCATCCGCTCCGCGTCGATGATGTCGTGGGCGGCCAGGACCTCGGACTCCTCGTCCTCGAATTCGAACGACTCCGAGCCTCTCGACAGCTCCAGTACACCCTGCGCGTACGCGATCCGCTCCTGGCGCTCGGCCTCGGCGGCCGCCCGTTCGGCGCTGTCGTCGGCCCCGAGGAGCTCCGCCACCTCGTCGAGCAGCGGTACGTCGGCAGGGGTCCACCGCGCGCCGCCGGGCGCACGCCTGATCGCCTCGGCGTCCTCGGCCGGTACGTACACGGGGTCGGCCAGGTAGCCGGTGAGGAAGGCCTCCGGCGTGAGCGGCGGCCACAGCTCGTCGATGGCGCTGTGCACCGCCCCGCTGACGGCGACCGCCTTGCCGAGCTGGGCGATGTCGTCGGGGCCCAGGAAGTTGGGACCGCCGTACGGATCGGCACCGATGCGCTCCGTGAGCTGCGCGGTGAGGGCGTCGATGATCCGGAACGCGAAGTGCGGGCGGGCGAGGTTGTGGGGGAGCAGGGTGTCGCGGGCCGACTGCCGGGCCTCGTAGGCGATTTCCCAGTCGAGGACCAGGTCCCCGTCGTCGTGCGCGATGATCAGGGGCGCACCGGGTTCGGGCAGCAGTTGCCGGTCGCGTACGGCCATGGCGAGCGCCTCCGCCATCGGCTCACCGCCCTTGGCCGCGGCGGCGCGTGGGGCGTCCACGCCGTCGGCGTGGACGCCGGGGAACAGTTCGGCCTGCGTGGCGAGCAGCACTCCGGTCTCGCCGAGTGACGGCAGTACCTCGCCGATATAGCTCAGGAAGGCGGGGTTGGGGCCCACGATCAGGACGGCGCGCTTGGCGAGCAGCTCACGGTGCTCGTACAGCAGGAACGCCGCCCGGTGCAGCGCCACCGCGGTCTTACCGGTGCCGGGGCCACCCTCGACGACGAGCACACCGCGGTGCGGGGCACGGATGATGCGATCCTGTTCCGCCTGGATGGTCCGCACGATGTCGCCCATGCGACCGGTGCGGGCGGAGTTCACGGCGGCGAGCAGCACGGTATCGCCGCTCGGGTCCTCGAATCCGGTGCGCTGACGGTCCCCGACGTCGAGGATCTCGTCGTGCAGCTCGGTGACGGTGCGGCCCTCGGTGGTGAGGTGCCTGCGCCGCCGCAGCCCCATGGGTGTGTGACCGGTGGCGAGATAAAAGGGGCGGGCGACCGGCGCACGCCAGTCGATCAGGAGAGGCGTGTGCGCGGTGTCGTCCTCACGGATTCCGATGCGGCCGATATGGTGCGCGGCGCCGTCGGAGAGATCGATCCGTCCGAAACACAGAGAGCCGTCCACGGCGTTCAGCGCGGCCAGCAGTCCCGAGCGCTCGGCGACGAGCACATCGCGTTCGAGACGGGCCTGCAGCCCGGTCCCGACCGGCGTCAGCGCGTCGTCGAGGTGCTCGGCGGCGACCCCGCGCAGGGCGTCGACACGGTCGTAGAGCCGGTCGATGAATTCCTGCTCCTTCTGCAATTCGGCGCTTTCCCGAGTTGACAACATTGCTCCCTGGCGGATAAGGTGCTTCTTAGTGGCCCCCCGTGTGGGGCCTTTTCTGTGGGCACACAGAAGCGCTCAATATACTCGGGAAAATCCCCGGTCCGCAATTGCGGACCGGGGATTTCTTGTATCGCGGGCCGACTGCGAATCGGTGCTGGTTCCGGGGCCGGGATCCGGTCCTCGGGGTCACGCCCCGGTGGTCACGTCGTGAAGCCGTGCCGCGTACGCGCGGGGGTGCGTGGTGTTGCCGTTGTGCCCGCCGGGGAACGACACGGCTTCCCGGCCCACCAGTTCGGCGAGCGCCCCGCACCTCGAACAGCCGGGCGGGATCAATCGCCATGACGGCGGTCGCGGGCTGTATTTCATTGAGCCTTCGGGTCACGGTATGGAGATCATCACGCGCCCGTACGGGGGCGACGAAGTGACGTCCGTGGCGTCGTAGGCCCGGCGTCTTCCGTCGTCCTCCCGCGGCCTGGCGCCGTACTTCTGTCGGCCGCCGCGGTTCCACCGGAGCTGCGGCGGCTGTGCTCCTGCCGCTCCCCGTCGCCGATCGAGGGGCCGGGTTCGCGGAATCACGTACTCAATGAGTTGAGTAGTCATATTCTTGAGTACGATGTATGTCGGCCGGTGCCACCGTGCTGACCCGTGGTGAAGACAGGGAGGGGCTGCTTCGATGGCCTTGCGACATGCCGTGCTGGCGGCGCTGCTGGACGGCGAGTTCAGCGGATACCAACTGGCGAAGGCGTTCGACGTCGGCGTCGCGAACTTCTGGCACGCCCTGCCCCAGCAGCTGTACACGGAGCTGGCCAGGCTGGAGAAGGAAGGGCTCGTCCAGGGCCGGCAGGTCGTTCAGGAGACCCGGCCCAACAAGCGTGTCTTCCGGGTCACCGACGCGGGCCGCGACGAGCTGGAGAAGTTCGCCGCCACCGCCTCCAAACCGTCGTTCATCCGCGACGATCTGCTCGTCAAGGTCCAGTCCGCCGACCGCATCGGCACCGTGCAGGTGATCGAGCAGCTCGATGAGCGAGTGGCCGCGGCGGAGGCGAAGATCGCGCTTCTCGACGATCTGCTGCGCAAGTTGCGCGGGGACGCGGACGAGGAGGAGTTCCTCCGCCACGGCGAACGGATCGGGCCGTACCTGACGTGTCTGCGTGGCGTGGCCTTCGAACAGGGGCACCGGGACTGGTGCCTGCGGATCGCGGCAGTGCTGCGGGAGAGGCAGGCCAGCCATGCCGAGCGGTGAGTACCTGCGTTACGTCGCACTGGGCGACAGCCAGACCGAAGGGGTCGGCGACGGGGACGACACCGTCGGCCTCCGGGGCTGGGCCGACCGGCTCGCCGAGCAGCTCACGACCGTCAACCCCGGTCTCCAGTACGCCAATCTGGCCGTGCGTGGCCGGGTCGCGGGTCAGGTGCGCGCCGAACAGCTGGGGCCGGCCCTGGCCCTGCGCCCCGACCTGGCGACTGTTGTCGCCGGGGTCAACGATCTGCTGAGGCCCCGGTTCGACGTCGCGGAGGTGGCCGGGCAACTGGAGGAGATGTTTGCCGCGCTCACCGCCGCGGGGGCACAGGTGGCGACCTTGACCGTCCCGGACGTGGGGAAGATCGCGCCCCTTGCGCGGCCCGTCAGGTCGCGGGTGTCGGAGCTCAACATCCACATCCGTGCCGCGGCCGCCCGCCACGGGGTCGCTGTCGCGGAAATCGCCCCTCACGCCGTCTCCACCGACCCACGCCTGTGGAGCGTCGACCGGCTCCACGCCAGCCCCCTCGGCCACGCGCGGATCGCCTCAGCCGTCGCCCAGGCCATCGACCTGCCCCGTAGTGACGACACCTGGACGCACCCGCTGCCCCCACAGGCCGTCCGCAGCGGCTGGCAGTCCACAGGTGCCGAACTGCGCTGGGCGGCCGGGTTCCTCGGCCCCTGGCTCGGGCGCCGGCTGCGCGGCCGGTCATCAGGAGACGGACGTACCGCCAAGCGCCCGCAGCTCCTGCCCTTGAGCGTCGGTTCCTGAGGCCCCGGGTGTGTATCCGCGGGTGACGCGGATGCGGCCGCCCGTCAGCCGGTGTCGGACAGGCCCCATGCGTCCGGGAGGTCGAACAGGCGCTGTGCCCGGTGTTCGTTCCGCTGCCGGAGGGCGGTGACCCATGAAGGGGCGTCCTCGCGGGGGAGACAGGGGCAGACGGCGCGGTGAGCGATGCGGCACCGGGCGTCGGGGAGCGGTTCGGCATCCCACAGGTTCATGGCTCTGCCGTCCGGGGTGAGGATCCAGCGCGCGCGCGGCGGCACCGTGTGCGTGGCGACGACGACACCGGGCTCCAGGAACACCCAGTGCCCGTCGTAGTGCGTCGGGCGGCGGTCCTGGGCGAGGCCGCAGTGCGGGCAGTCGGGCGGGGCGGGCGGAGGCGGCGCGGTGGCGCCTTCGAGGGCCGCCTGCACTGCGTCGTCGGGTCGGTCCGGACCGGTGGCGGAGTTCTCGATGTCCCCCATACCTCACAGGGTCCATACCGGCGGCCGGATCCGGTAGGCCGCAATCCGGCCGTACCGGGCGGCCGGGGAGACCCGCCCGGTACGCGGCTGCGCACCGCGCGAGGAGAAGGCGGGACACCGCGGCGCCGCTCCGTGCGGCCGGCCCCGAGTACGTGAACGACCGCGTTGTCAGTGGTCGCACGTAGGTTCAGTGGTGTTCCGCCGTTGTGGCGCGGACGCCCCCTCGGTGCATAGGAGATGGTGCGTTGTCGGACTGGGAGAGGTCGAGCACAGCACGGGTGACAGCACCCGCGCGGCCACGCAAACTGGCCAAGGTACCGTTCGTCGAGCTGGCCGGCGGGCGTCTGCAGGGCGTGGTGTCGAGCGGTTCGGACATCGGGCGGGTGTACGTCTCGTCGGTCGCCGCCGGCACGTACGCGTTCGCCTGCAGCACCAACAACAACCGGCCCTGCGGCGGCGCGCGGGGGTCGTTCTGCAACCACATCCGGGCCCTGATCAACGAGGCGGTGCTGCAGTACGGTGCCGAGCGCCTGGCCCGCTACCTGAAGGTGGAGACCGCCGACGGGGAGCCGGGCGCTCCGGCCATCGAGGCCGGGATGAGCGGGACCCGTCCCTCGCAGGCGGACACCAAGGACGCCGCCCCCGTCTTCAGCCGCTTCCTGCGTCACCTGGCGTATCTGGAACTCGCGCCGAGCGCGGCGCCGTTGCCTGAGATGCAGTGGTTCCCGCCTACCAGGACGGTGGCGTGATGCGTACCGATCCGCTCCTCGAAACCATCCCCGGGCTCGACGAGGCCCTGGCGGCCGTCGACTTCTTCGACCGGGCCCTCGTCGACGGACTGCTCCGTCCCCGGCCCGACCGGGCCGCGGGCCTGGCCGAGTTCGCACACGCCGTCGCGGGCACACCCCTGGCCGCGAGGGTCGCCGAGGCGGCCGGCCGGACCGCTGACGGATCCGCCGGCGCGGACGATTTCGTCGCCCTCGCCGCCGCCCGCACCGCGCTTCTCGGCTCCGTCCACGACGCACTGATGAGCCGCGTCGAAGAAGCGACCGGCAGGCCGCGCGGCGTGGCCGAAGCACCGGCACCCGAGAGCCGGCCCACGGTGAACCTGCTCACGGCCGCCCGCTCCTGGCTCGCCGACCTGGCGCGCGCCGGCTGGCAGGGAATGGACCACGACGTGATCTCGGGGGCGGCACCCCTCGTCTCCGCGATGCTCCCGGACCCCGCTCTGCGCCGCCTCGCGACACTGCTCGACGGCTTCGCGGCCGAACTCGCCGCGTCCTGCCCGGGCGTGGCTCTGGAACGCGTTCCGGCCCGGCGCTGGGCCGACCTCTGGTCCCGGGCGATGCTGCTGACACTGCCCGGCGCCGCCGGTGCGCCCGCCACGGGTACGGCCACCGGCCGCCTCCTGCCCCTCGGCGTCGACCTGCACGAGCACGCCACCGCCGTACAGGCCCAGGTGCACGCGGTGTTCGAACCCGCCGACGGCACGGGAGCCCGCCTGGTACGGGCCGGCATAGCGGTGCCGAAGCCCGACACGGTGGTCGGAGCCGGCATCTGGCAACTGCTCCGCCCGCACATGTCCCTTCTGGCAGCCGTCGGTGAAGGCCGCTCGATGGACCTGGACGCCATGCCGGTCACCGGTGAGGGCGACCTGATCTGGAGCGACGCACACGCGCGTCCGGGTGGGAGCGCCGACGCGTTCGTCACGGCCCGGGTCGCCCTGCCTGCCGCCACCGAGGCGGCCACCGCACCTCTGGACCGTCATCCGGCACGCATCGCCGTGCCGGTGTTCCTGGAGGGTTACGCCGTGCAACAGGGCGACGACGCGCTGATCTTCACCGTGGCCGGCCATCCGCTGGAGGTCGACACCGACCGCATTCCGGCCGCCGGGCCGCTCACGCCCGAAGCCGTCGCCGCGTCCGGCGCCTGCATCGCGCTGCTCCGCTGGGACGCCGGCAGCTACCGCCTCCAGCCCCTGGCCGTCGAGACGACCGTCCGCAAGAAGGCGGTCGCGCTGCATGCCGGCGGCTGGGCGGGCGGCACCACCGACAAGGCGGGCGTCAGGGCCGAGAAGGCCGCCACCGATGCGGTGGCCGTACTGAGGGAGCGCGCGGGAAGGCTGCTGCGGAAATGACGGAGCAGACGACGGAGCACGTGACGGAACAGACGACGGAGCAGACGACGGAGCACGTGACGGAGCAGACGACGGAGCACGTGACGGAGCACGTGACGGAGCAGACGACGGAGCACGTGACGGAGCACACGACGGCCTTGCCGGAGCCGTCCGCTACGCACCCGGCCACGTCCCCGCGCACCCCCGAGGCCGACCCGCACGAGAACCGCCGCCAGGTCCTGTACTGGCGCCTCCTCGCCCGGCTCTTCGACCCCGAGGAGCAGCCCGCGCTGGAGTCGGCGAGCCTCGCCGTCGTCGAGGACCTCGCGCTGCCGTCCGCACTGCTGGACCCGCAGGCCTCCGTCGACTCGGTCGTGCAGCGCCACCCGGAGCTGGCCGACGAGTTCGACGGCCTGATGGCCCCCGGGCCCGCGGACGAAGGCGTACGGGACCGGGCCGCCGAGGTGCGACGGGCGGCGCTGGTGTCGAAGGTGCTGCTCAACGTCTTCGCCTCCGGCTCCGGCACGGTCACCGCCGGACAACTGGCGCGCTGGCAGTCCGACGCGGGATGGCTGGAGCGCGCGCTCGGCTGCACGCCCGGCGAACTGCGCGGCGGCCGCACCGGGGGAGGGACATCGGGGCGCGGCACACATCCCGACCTCGCCCGGCTGATCCCGGCGATCGGGCCGGAGCTCGGCGCCCTCGAAGCCGACCTCGTCCGGCGGATGCACCTGCGCGAGGTGCTGGCCGACCCCTTCCTCGCGGCGCAGCTCACCCCCAGCATGTCGCTCATCGAGCAACTGCTGCGGGACAAGAACAACCTCTCGGGTGTCGCCCTGGCCAACGCCAAGGCCCTGATCCGCCGCTTCGTCGACGAGGTCGCCGAAGTGCTGCGCACCCAGGTGGCGAAGTCCACGGTGGGCGCCGTGGACCGGTCCGTCCCGCCCAAGCGGGTCTTCCGCAATCTGGACCTCGACCGCACGATCTGGAAGAACCTCACCAACTGGAGCCCGGAGGAGGAGCGGTTGTACGTCGACCGCCTCTACTACCGGCACACCGCGCGCAAGACGACACCCCAGCGGCTGATCGTCGTCGTGGACCAGTCGGGCTCGATGGTCGACTCGATGGTGAACTGCACCATCCTGGCCTCGGTGTTCGCCGGGCTCCCCAAGGTGGACGTCCACCTGATCGCGTACGACACACAGGCGCTCGACCTCACCCCCTGGGTTCACGACCCCTTCGAGACCCTGCTCCGCACCAAGCTCGGCGGGGGCAACGACGGTCCCGTCGCGATGGCGATGGCGCGTCCGAAGATCACCGACCCCCAGGACACCGTGATGGTGTGGATCTCGGACTTCTACGAGTTCGGCCGCTCCCAGCCGCTCTTCGAGGGGATCGAGGCCGTCCACCGTTCCGGAGTGAAGTTCATCCCCGTCGGGTCGGTCACCAGCTCCGGCCGCCAGGAGGTCAACCCCTGGTTCCGCGAACGCTTCAAGGCCCTCGGCACGCCGGTGCTTTCCGGCCACATCAGCAAGCTCGTCCACGAGCTCAAGACGTTCCTCGCCTAGAAAGGGCCTCTCATGTCCGACCTGTTGCGCGCCCCCGCCGAGATCAAGTACGCCGAGGAACTGGCGTGGCTCGAGTCCGTCGACGACAACCCCAAGCCCTTCTCCTGGCGGCTCTCCCCGAAGATGGTCCGGCTGTTCATCCTGGGCTCCGAGCGCTCGGACGGCCTCGACCGGGAGATCACACAGAAGTGGTACGGCGACCGCAGTTTCGTCGAGCGCTCCATCGTCACCCTGGCCTCCGACCGCGGGCTGCTGCTCATCGGGGACCCCGGCACCGGCAAGAGCTGGCTGGCCGAGCTGCTGTCCGCCGCGATCTGCCGCGACTCCACGCTGGTAGTGCAGGGCACGGCAGGCACCACCGAGGACCACATCAAGTACTCGTGGAACGTCTCCATGGTCATCGCCAAGGGACAGTCCCGGGAGTCCATGATCCCCTCACCGATCATGACGGCGATGGAGGCCGGCGCGATCGGCCGCTTCGAGGAGCTGACCCGCTCCACCAGCGACGTCCAGGACGCGCTGATCTCGATCCTGTCCGAGAAGTACATCTCCGTGCCCGAACTGGACAGCGACAACATCGTCTTCGCCAAGCCCGGCTTCTCGGTCATCGCCACGGCCAACAGCCGTGACCGGGGGGTCAACGACCTGTCCTCGGCGCTCAAGCGCCGCTTCAACTTCGTACGCATCCCCGTGGTGACGAACAAGAAGAGCGAGGCGGAGATCGTCCGCTTCCGCACCGAGGAACTGCTGCGCCGGCACAGCATCGAGCTCGACGTGCCCCCGACACTCCTCGACGTGCTGCTGCAGAGCTTCGCCGACCTGCGCGCCTCCGCGGCCGCCGCCGGCAGCGACGACGAGAAGCTGGAGTCCGCCCTGTCCACCGCCGAACAGATCGGCGTACTGGAGGACGCGATCCTGCACGGCAACTTCTTCGGCGAACGGGACCTGACCGCCAGGACCCTGGCCTCCTCGCTCGTCGGTTCGCTGGCCCGGCGCGATCCCGAGGATCTGGCCATCCTCAACAAGTACCTGCACGGTGTCGTCGAGCCTCGCAGCAAGGAAGAGGGCGGATCCTGGCCCGAATTCCTGGAGGGCGGCCGCGAGACGATCGCCACCCTGTCGTGACCGCCGAGCACGAGCGGAGCTTCGAAGAGCTGCGCACGCAGTTGCGGGAGGCCGCCGCGACGTTCGCCGACGGGCCCGACGCCCTGGAGTCCATCCTCCTCGGCATCGTCGACGACGTGGACCGTGCCGTGCGTGAGCCCCTGGAGATCTTTCCCGTCTGCCACCACTCGCCTGCGTCGGCGCTCGCGATGGCGCGCCGGCTGCGGGCGAAGCAGCCGAAGGTGGTCTACCTGGAGCTGTGCGAGGACATGGCGCCCCTGCTGGCGGAACTGCGCAACTGCAGGCTTCCCGTGGCCGTCCAGGCGTTCGCGACCGAGACCGACGGCTTCCCGGCAGAGTGGGCCCCGCTCTCGGTGGTCGCCCCGGTCACCGAGGCCTCGGCCGAGTACCAGGCGATCTCCTACGCCCTCGACACACCGGGCGTCGAACTGGTCCTCGTCGACCGCTCCTCGGACCACGTCTACCAGTGGGACGCCCGAGCGGAACAGCCCGACGACGCTGCTGACGCGGCATCACCGGGATCCGAGTCACCACCCGCCGAGGAGGAGGCCGCGCTGCACGGCGACGCGGTCGGCGTCGGGATCGGCGACCTGCGGCCCCGCTTCGCCGAACTGGAGGAGCACCTGCTGCGTCACGGCAAGGTGCGGCACTGGTCGGAGTGGTGGCACCAGTACGTGGAACTCCCCCTCGGCGAGGGCGATCACGACACCTACCGCCAGGTCATGCTCCTGATCGGCAGCCTCTTCCGGCACCTCGCACCGGGCGACCCCCACCGGGTCCGCGTGGACGAGGACCGCGAACGCCACATGTGGACGCGGATGCGTGAACACCTGGCCGCGACCGGGACCGACCCCGCCGACGGCCTCTATGTCTGCGGCGCCTTCCACGCGGCCAGCCGGGTGGCGGAGTTCGGTGTCAGCGGCAGCGACACCTTCACAATCGCCCCGCGCACCGCCACGAAGTGGCAGCACGGACTGATCCCGTCCAGCCACGCGGCGATCGAGGCGCAGTTCGGTCTCGCGGCGGGCTCGGTGTCGATCGCCGCGACTCTCTGGGCGAAGAACATCCGGCGCACCCGCGTGGAGCCTTTCCGCCTGGCCGGCCAGGCGGGCGGGAAGAAGCCGAAGGCAAGGAAGGCCGTGGCCGCGCCCGTTCCCGCACCGCCGGCGGATCCCTCCGACAAGCTGTCGGGATTCCTTCGGCGGCCGCCCGTCCTGGACCGCCTCGACGAGGCCGAACTACTCGGCTGGTGCGTGGATATCGTGCGCGCGGCCCGCCGCAACGGCTATCTAGCCTCCACCGCCGACGCCATCGCGGTGTTCGAGACGTCGATCCTGCTGGCCGGCATACGCGACCGGGCCAGACCCACGCCGTACGACTTCCAGGACGCGGCCGTCACCTGCATCGAGAAGGACACCGTGCCCGGCCGGCGCGACGTGCGCCGGCTGGTGGAGATCATGATGGGCGGCGACCGGATCGGTCAGGTCGGCTACGAGTCCCTCCCACCGCTGGCCCGTGACGTGCACGACCGGCTCGCGGCCCTGGACCTGCGGCTCGAGCAGCGCGGTGTGCAGCGGGCGCTCCTCGACCTCGCCTCCCGGCCGGAACTGGAGCGGTGTTCCGACGTCCTGTGGATGTTGCGCCGGCTGATGCCGCCGGGCGCGGCCCGGCCGATCATGGGCGAGCGAAGCCTGGGCGAGCGGTCGATCCAGGAGTCGTGGGACCTGGCGCTGGGCACCCACCAGCGCGCCCTCATCGAGCTCGGCTACGAGGGCGTCAGCATCGAACAGGTGCTGGAGCAGCGGCTGCGCCGCGCGGCGTACGCCCCGCAGGCCACCGCGGCGAGCGTCCTGGAGGCCGTCGAGGACGCGACGCTGTACCTACGCAGCAGCCGTCTGGCCGACGAGCTCGGCACCCGCGCGCTGGAGGTGCTGGCGGCCGAACGCACCGTCGACGGGGCACCTGAGGTACTGCGCCGGGTACGGCGGCTGCTGGCGTACTACCGCACCGGTGAACCGGTCCTGCCGCCGTGGATCGAGTCCTTCGTCAAGACCGGGTACGCGCATTACTGCACCCTGCTGCCGATGTCGTTCACCGACGACGACGCCACCGTCCGTCAGGTGGCGGCGATGCTCGGCTTCCTGTTCAGCATGGAGAGCCTGGCCCTGTCGCTGGGCTGCGACCGCACCCAGCTCCAGCTGGCCCTGGCCCAGTCGCATCCGCAGGAGCCGTCGAGGACGGCGCTGCTGTGGGCGGCGCAGGTCCAGCTCGGGCAACTCTCCCGTGACGAGCTGCGGTCGAGGTGCGACGCGCTGCTGGGCAACCCCCTGGTGGTGCCCGCGTACCCGCGCTACCTCAGCGGCCTGGTCCATGCCCTGGAACCCGTCCCGGGCCTCACGGACTTCGTCGTGGAGGCGGTGTCGCAGGCCTTCGGACGGCTGCCGGACCCGGTGCTCCTGCCCTGGCTGCCGACCCTGGTCACCGCGTTGCGCGCGGGCGGCGCGGACCTGGCCCCGCTGCTCATCCGTGAGGCCGGACGCACCTTTCCCGGCCGCCTCGACGCGCTCGACACGTGGATACCGCCGTGGCGGGTGCGGCCGGAGGCGCCGTCGTCCGGCCGTCCGGACGCCGGCCGTGGCTGCCCGCTGCTCGCCGACCACCCCGGGACCTGCGACGCGGTAGCGGTCCTGCTGGGCTGCGAGGGGACCTGGGAGAGTCCCGGGGGCGGCCGCCGTGGGGGCGTGGCCCTGGCCGGCCGTCACCCGGACACCGCGCTGGCCCTGGAAGCGCTGCTGTCCGGCTGACCGTGCGCCGTGGGGGGGGGGGGGGGGGGGGGCGGCGCCCGGGGCGGGGGGGGCGCGCGCGCGGGGGGGGGGGGGGGGGGGGGGGGGGGGGGGGGGGGGGGGGGGGGGGGGGGGGGGGGGGGGCCCCCCCCCGCCCCCGGCGCGGGCCCCCCCCCCCCCCCGACGGCGGGTGGCGGGAGGTCAGCGGGCGAGGCGGATGCGGTGGAGCTGGTCCTTGCCGTCGGCGCCCGCACCGGACTTGTCGACGACGTACGCGATGCCGCCGGTGACCTCGATGTGGTTGGGGTTGGCGCCCGTGGCCACGGTCTCCACGACAGCGCCCTTGCGCGGGCTGACGACGGAGACGGTGGCGTCCGTGCGGTTGACCACCAGCACGTTGCCCGAGCCGCTGTCCGTGGCCACGGACAGCGGACCCTGGCCGGTGGCCACCGACTTGGTGACGAGGCCCTTGCGGAGGTCCACGACCGAGACGTCCCCGCCGGCCTGGTTGGCGGTGTAGGCGGTGCGGCCGTCCTTGGACAGGGCGACCGAGATCGGGCCGTCGCCGGCGGGGATGAGCCGCGGGGTGGTGGAGCGCGTGGAGACCTGGATGATCTGGTCATTGGTGAGGTCCGCGGCGTAGACCGTGCCGGACTTCTCGTCCACGGCCAGGCCGGTCGGGCCCGAACCCTCGACCGTGACGCGCTTCTTCTCCTTCAGGGTGCGGCTGTCGAACGCGACGAGCGTGCCGTCGGCGTACCCGCTCGCCCATACGGTGTCGTGGCGCTCGTCGACGACGATCTCACGGGCGTGGTTCACGTTCGGGAGCGTGGCGAGGTGCTCGCCGGTGCGCTGGCTGTAGACGGCGACCGAGTTGTTGCGGGTGTTGGTGGTCCAGACGGTGTTGTGCTCGTCGTCGACCGCCACCCCGTAGACCGCCTCGACCGCGCCGGTGGCCGCATCGGTGACCGGCGGGGCGTAGGTCGCCTTCACCGCGAGCGTCCGCGGGTCCACCTTCGTCAGGGCGGAGTTCGTCACCGGCGGCCTGCCCACCGCGGAGGTGGTCCACAGGACGTGGTTCCGCTCCGAGTAGGAGGACTGGTAGAGCCCGTTGGTGACCGGCGCGGTGGCGACGGCCGAAGCGGCAGGCCGGGTCTGAGCGGACGCGGTGCCCGTCAGCGCCGCGGTGCTGCCTGCGGCGAGCACGACGGCGATGGCCGCACAGGTACCGGTGCGACGCAGGCTGCGGGTGGGTGAGGTCATGCTGAGGTCAACTCCCTGATGGTGTTTCACGGGGATTCGTACGGGGGGATCCGCTCGGATCCGCATGTCAGAACTGAGCTTAGCCTTACCTAAGGAACGCTCTTTCAGGTGTGTGATCTGGATTACGCCGCAATCGACCGTGCGACCCGAAAGGTAAGGTGACCCTAAGTTGATCGTCTCGTCATTCGGAGCTCCCCTCGTGAACACGCCCGTGCCGCCCCAGGACGCCCCTCAGCGACCGCCGAGGACGGCCCGGCCGGACCCGCTGTCCCGGCTCGCGGAACCCGTGTGCGCCCTGCCGGACCCGGAGGGCGTCGAGGAGTTCTGGGCCGGGGCGGCCAGGTCCGGCACGCCGCTCGTGGGGCCGGACCCGCTGGGCACCGACGACCACGTCGCCGTGACGTTCCTCTGGCGCGGAGCCCCCGGCACCCGCGCCGTCCAGGTGCTGCCCAACAAGCTCGGCGACCCGCGGGCCCCCGAGGGGAACCTGATGGAGCACGTCCCCGATACCGATGTGTGGCACTGGACGCTGCGGCTGCGCAACGACTGGCGGGGCACGTACGACTTCTACGTCGACGAAGGCGACGGCCCCGCTCCCGAGGCCGCCGACCACTGGCAGTGGCTGCGCACCCGACGCCGTCACGATCCGCTGAACCACCGTTCGCTGCCCCGTCGCTGGGGTGGCGACCCGGTCTCCTACGCCGAGCTCCCGGCCGCCCCGAGCGCCCGGGACTGGCTGCCGAGGCCGGATGCCGCCCGGGGCGAGGTGTCCGTACACGAGGTTCCCTCCGAGCGGCTCGGCGGGAACCGGCGCGTGTGGACGTACCGCCCGGCCGGAGCCCACGGGGCGACCGAACTGCCGGTGCTCGTCCTCCTGGACGGAGAGCACTGGCAGCCGCACCTCGGGCTCGCGCACCTTCTGGACAACCTCATCGCCGATGGGCGCATCCCCCCGCTGGTGGCCCTGCTGCCGGACTCCGTCGACGTGGCCACCCGCTGGACGGACCTCGCCTGCGGCCAGGACTTCGTCGCGTTCCTCGGCGACGAACTGCTGCCCTGGGCAGCCGCGCGCCTCCCGGTCACGGACGACCCCGCGCGCACCGTCGTCGCGGGACAGAGCCTGGGCGGCCTCACCGCCGCCTATGCCGGCCTCGTGGCCCCCGGCCGCTTCGGCAACGTCCTCGCGCAGTCCGGCTCGTTCTGGTGGCCGGACGGGCCGGAGGCCGAGTGGCTCACGGCGCGAATCGCCGAATCCCCGCGCCTGCCGGTCCGCTTCTGGCTCTCCTTCGGCGAGCAGGAGTGGGTGGCCCTGCCCGCCGCGCGCAGGATGCGCGACACCCTCGCGTCCGCCGGTTACGAGGACGCCTCCTACCGGGAGTTCAACGGCGGGCACGACTACCTCTGCTGGCGTACGGAGCTCGCGGACGGCCTGGTCGGCCTGCTGACCCCGGTCACCGCCTCGCCCTGACCGGTGCCGCCCGGAGCGAGGCGCTCATGCGTCCAGCTCCTTCAGCCGGTCCGCGAGCACCTCCCCGATGGTGTCGAGGAAGCGGTCCTGCATCAACTGCGGGTGCGTGGCGTCCAGATCGTGGTTCACGACGGCGCCCGACACATGCCGGCGCCATGCCTCGCGGGTGAGCCAGTCCTCCGCCCGCGGCGCGGCAGCGGTGAAGAACAACAGGTCGCCCCTATAGCCCCGGTGCACGTGCTCACGCATCATGCGTGCGTGGTTGGGCACGATGTCGACGATCCTCGACAGCGTCCCGTCCGCGAGCCCGGCCAGCGGACTGCCCGCCCGTCGCAGTGTGGCCAGCACGTCCTCGCGGGTCCGTTCGCCGGTGCGCTCGAATCCCGCCATGCGCAGCACCGCGGTGAGGGCGTCGCCCTCCTCCGGAGCCGGGCGCTCCCGCCACTGCTCGGCCGGGAACGCGTCCAGCAGCGCAAGGAGTTCGACCTCCTCGCCGCCCTCCTGGAGCAGCACCGCCACCGTGTGCGCGAGCACCCCGCCCACCGACCAGCCCAGCAGCCGGTACGGCCCGTGGGCCTGCACCTCCCGGATGCGCAGGGCGTAGTCGGCCGCCTCGTCCTCCAGCGTCCGCGGCAGCGGCTCCTCGCGGACCAGGCCGCGTGCCTGGATGCCGTACACCGGCTGATCCGGGCCCAGCCGGGCGGCCAGCCCCGCGTAGCACCAGGCGATGCCGCCCGCCGGATGAATGGCGAACAGCGGCGTCCGCGCGCTGCCCCCACGCAGGCGCAGGACGACGTCCAGAGCGTCCGCGGCCGCCGGCCCCGCACCGTCGATCCGGGCGGCGAGCGCGGCCGGGGTGGACGCCTCGAACAGCGAACCGATCGTCAGCTCCGCGCCGAACTCCTCCCGCACCCGCGCCACGAGCCGGACCGCGAGCAGCGAGGTCCCGCCCAGGTCGAAGAACGCGTCATCGGGGCCCACGGCGGCAGCCCCGAGCATCTCCGCGAACAACAGCGTCAGTGCCTCCTCGCGGGCGCTCATCGTCCGCCGGCCGGCTCCGCCTCCGGCGCCGGTGAAGACGGGGGCGGGCAGCGCGCGGCGGTCCAGCTTCCCGTTGGGGCTCAGCGGAAAGGCGTCGAGCGCGACCACGGCCGACGGCACCATGTGCTCCGGGAGCTCCCGGGCCAGTGCCGCCCGCAGGGCCGCGGGATCGGCGGCTCCCGTCACGTAACCCACGAGCCGCTGTTCGCCGGGCCGGTCCTCGCGCACCAGGGCACACGCCCCGTCCACCTGCGGCCGGGCAGCCAGGGCGGCCTCGACCTCGCCGAGCTCGATGCGCTGCCCGCGCAGCTTGACCTGGTGGTCCGTACGCCCGAGGTACTCGACCTCGCCCCGCTCCGTCCAGCGCGCCAGGTCCCCCGTGCGGTACATCCGCTCCGACGGGCCCCCGAAGGGGTCGGCGACGAACCGGGCCACGGTCAGGTCCGGGCGGTTCAGATAGCCGTCGGCGAGCTGCCGGCCCGCCAGGTACAGCTCGCCCGGCACCCCAGGAGGGCAGGGCCGCAGCGCGGCATCGAGGACGTACAGCCGGGTGTTCCACACGGGCTGCCCGATCGGCACGGGCCCGGTGTCGTGCGCCGCGCACGCGTGGAAGCTGACATCGACGGCCGCTTCCGTCGGCCCGTACAGATTGTGCAGCCCGGCGTGCGGCAGACCGCGGGCGAAGGCGTGCGCGGTCTCCCGGGGCAGCGCCTCCCCGCTGCAGAAGACGCGGCGCAGCCCGCCACACGCACCCGGGTCCGCCTCCGCGAGGAAGACCTGGAGCATCGACGGGACGAAGTGGCAGGTGGTGACGGCCTGTTCGTCGATCAGCCGGGCCAGGTAGGCGGGGTCCTTGTGACCGCCCGGCTCCGCGACGACCAGCGCCGCGCCCTCGCGCAGCGGCCAGAAGAACTCCCACACGGACACGTCGAACGACGAGGGCGTCTTCTGCAGCACCCGGTCGTCCGCCGTCAGCCCGTAGGTGTCCTGCATCCAGCGCAGCCGGTTGTCGATCGCACCGTGCGACACGACGACACCCTTCGGCCGGCCGGTGGAGCCCGAGGTGTAGATGACGTACGCCGGATGCGCGGGCGTCAGCGGGCGCGACGGATCGCACCACGGGTACCCGGAGACGTCGAGGCCGTCCACGACGACCCTCGCCGTCGCCGCGTCGTCGGCGAGGCGGTCCGCACGGTCGGTGATCACGCAGACGGGTGCCGCGTCCCGCAGCATGAACGAGATCCGCTCCGCCGGGTACTCCGGGTCGAGCGGCAGATAGGCGGCCCCCGCCTTCAGCACGGCGAGCAGCGAGACGATCAGGTCCACCGAGCGCGGCACCGCCACCGCCACCACGGCCCCCGGCCGGGCGCCGACCGTCCGCAGGTGCCGGGCCAGTCGGTTGGCGCGGGTGTTCAGCTCCGCGTACGTGAGGGAGACGTCCCCGTACACCACCGCGGTCGCGTCCGGGGTGCGGGCGACCTGCGCCTCGATCGGCCCGATCAGCGTCGTCGGCGGCAGTTCGCGGGCCGTGCGGTTGAACTGCTCGACGACCAGCGCGTGTTCGGCAGGCGTCGCGATGCCGTGTGCGGCGAGCGGCGCGTGCGGGTCCGCCGAGGTCAGCCGTCCCACGAGGTGCAGGAACCGCTCCTGATGGGCGGCGAGGGCGTCCTCGTCGTACAGGGCCGGATTTCCGTCGTGGTCGACGCGCAGCCCGCGGCCGTCCGCACGGTCGTAGATGTTGACGGTCAGGTCGTCGACCGGACCGGCGGACAGATTGCGAGCCCGGGCCCGCGCACCCGCGAAGTCCACGTCGTAGTCGAAGGGCATCACGTTGACGAGCGGACCCACCAGGCCCCGGTTCTCGCCGAGCAGCCGCAGATCGCGGCGGATGTCCTCGTAGCGGTAGAGCTGATGGCGGCGGACGGTGCGGACGCCCAGCACGACCTGGCGCACCAGTTCGGCAAAGCTCGCGCCGGGGGCGACGGTCAGCCGCAGCGGCAGGACGTTCATCACCATGCCCGGCACCCGCAGGGCGACCGACCCCACCCGCCCCATCATCGGCAGCCCGAGCACCACCTCGGAGCGGGCGGTCGCGCGTGAGGTGTAGAGGGCCTGAGCGGCGATCAGCACCTCGGGCCAGGTCGCGCGCAGTCGTGACGCGAGTTCCCGCACCCGTTCGGTGTCCTGCGGACCCAGGTAGGCGGTGCGGCGCAGGAACGTGCGGGACGGCAGCGCGCCGCGTCCCGCGAGCCGGGGGGCCTCCGGCCGGTCGGCGAAGGCGGCGGACCAGTGGGCGCGGTCTGCCGCGAACGCCTCCGACGACCGGTAACCGGCGTCCTGCGCAACGAGGTCGCTGAGCGTCCCGAAGGTCCGCGGTCCTGGATTCTCGCCCCGGGCCAGTGCCGAGTAGACCTCGGCCGTACGCCGGACGAGCAGTGAGTAGCCGAAACCGTCCATCACGAGGTGATGGATCCGCTGGTACCAGAGCCAGCGCTCGTTCCCGACCCGGAAGAGCGCGTGCCGGAACAATGGGCCGGCCGCGAGATCGCACGGCTCGGCGAGGTCGGCGCGCATCCACGCCTCCGCCTGCCGGTCCGCGTCGCGCACGTCCCGCAGATCGTGCACGGTGAGCGGCAGTCCGACCGAGTCCGCGACGATCTGCCGCGGCCCCTGCGGTCCGTCCTCGACCCGGACGCGCAGCACGTCCGCCTCGTCGGTGACCCGGCGCAGCGCCGCAGCGAACACCGCCGGGTCGAGCGGCCCGTCGATCGCCAGGCACTCCGCGGTGTTCTGCGCCGGACTGAGCGGGTCGAGCGACTGGGCGTACCACATGCCCGACTGGGCGGCCGTCAACGGCAGTTCGGTGTCCGCCCCGTCCGTCGCCGTGCCGGTTCCGTCGGTGAGCAGGACCGTCATGAGACCCCCAGCAGCGGGGCCCAGGCCTCGATGGAGGGCTGTTCGGCGAGATCGGCGAAGTCCGCCCGCACTTCGTGCTCGCGGCGCCACCCGCCGAGCAGCGCCATGATGCGGACCGAGTCGAGCCCGTAGTCGAGCAGGCTCTCGTCGAGGGGGATGTCCGCGGGGTCCTCGCCCAGAGACTCGGCGACGTCGTTGCGGATCTGTTCCAGGGTGAGGGCCACGGTGCTCAGATCTCCTTCAGAAGGGCTTCGGTGGTGGTCACGACCGCGCAGCGGCCCGCAGCCCAGCGCAGGGCCATGTCGTGGTCCTCGCGCGAGAAGTCGGCGACGGCATCGGCCACGACGAACGCCTGGATGTCCCGCATCCACGCGTCGGCGGCGCTCATGAGTACCCCGATGTGCGCGTACACACCGGTGATCACCAGCTGGTCGCGGCCCGACTCCCGTATCAGTGACTCGAGTTCGGTACGGACGAAGGCGCTGTACTTCCACTTGGTGAGCACCGTGTCACCGGCCGTCGGTGCGACGGAGTCCGGCATGGCGAGAGCCTCGGCGTCGTCGGCCGCGCCGGGACCCCAGAAGTCGAGCTGGAGCCCGCGTTCCTCAGCGGTCTGGCCGCCGCGCTGCGCCGAGTAGACCACCGGGACGCCGGCTGCGCGGCACTCCTCGATGATCCGGGCCGTGTTGGCGAGCATGCCGGTCAGCGGCTGTTCGCCGGAGCGGTACGCAGCGAGGAAGTGGTTCTGGAGGTCGTGGACGAGGAGCACGGCGCGTGCCGGGTCGACGGTCCACGCGACCCGGTTCGCGGGGAGGTCGTCCGCGCCGGGCAGGGGATAGGGGGCGATGGCGGGAAGTGCCATGGGGAGGGCCTTTCAGTGCCGGTCGGGTTCAGCGGAGCGGGAGCCGGCGTCGGCGCCGGGGTGGGGAGCGGATCCGGAGCGCAGTCCCTTCTTGCTGACCTTGCCGATTCCGGTCTGCGGGAAGGTGTCGACGAACTCGACGAGGTCGGGAACCTTGTACGCGGCGACTCCGCGCTCGCGTACGTGCCGCTTCACCGCGACCGGCCTCAGCGGTTCGGCGCCCTCGCGCAGGATCACGTACGCCAGCGTGCGCTCGCCCAGGAACGCGTCGGCGACGCCGACGACCGACACGTCGTGCACGGACGGGTGGGCGAGGATGATGTTCTCGATCTCCTCCGGCGCGACCTTCTCGCCGCCCCGGTTGATCTGGTCCTTCGCCCGGCCCTCGACGACGAGACTGCCGTTCGCGGTGCGGCGCACGATGTCGCCCGTGCGGTAGAAGCCGTCCTCGGTGAAGGCCGTCCTGTTGTGCTCGGGGGCACGCCAGTAGCCGCGGATCGTGTACGGGCCACGGGTCAGGAGATGTCCGAAGTCCCCCTCGGCGACGTCCTGTCCGGCGTCGTCCACGATCCGGATCTCGTCGTCCTCGGAGATCGGTCGGCCCTGCGTGGTGACCACGGTCTCCCGGTCGTCGTCCAGCCGCGTGTAGTTGACGAGGCCCTCGGCCATTCCGAAGACCTGCATGAGCCGGCAGCCGAGCGCGGGTTCCAGGCGGCGAGCCGCCGCCTCGCTGTACTTGGCGCCTCCGACGAGGACCAGCTCCAGACTCGACAGGTCATGCTCCGTGTCCGGCGCGGCCTCGGTCCACACCAGGGCGAGCGGTGGCACCATCCCCGTCATGGTGACCCGTTCCTGCTCGACGAGCGCGAACGCCGTCGCCGGGTCCGGCCGCGGACACAGGACGACCGTGCCGCCCGCGTACAGCGCACCGAGCCAGCCCGGCGAACTCATCGGGAAGTTGTGCGCGGCCGGCAGCACCACGAGGAAGCGGGTGTCCTCGTCGACTCCGCAGATCTCGTTGGAGCCGCGGAGCGAGTAGATGTAGTCGTCGTGCGTACGCGGGATGAGTTTCGGCACCCCGGTCGTGCCGCCCGACAGCTGAAGGAACGCCAGGTCGTGCGGCTCGGGCCCGTCGAGCGGAGCGGACTCCTCACACGGCACGTCGGACAGAGCCGTGTGCTCGCCCGGATCGCCGACGACGAACACGTGCCTCAGTTCCGGAGTCCGCGCCTTGACCGCGGTCGCCAGCGCACGGTGGTCGAAGCCGGCGTGCCGGTCCGGGATCACATAGGCGACGGCCTCGGTGAACGAGCAGAAGTAGCCGATCTCCGTCTCCCGGTGGGCGGGCAGGGCGAAGACGGGCAAGGCACCGATCCGGAAGAGCGCGAAGACGACCTCGACGAACTCCGCGACGTTGGGCAGCTGGACGACGACCCGGTCACCCTCGGCGATGCCCCGCGCCGCGAACCCCGCCGCCAGCCGGGCCGCACGCTCGTCCAGCTCGCCGTACGTCCAGGCGCGCCGGCCGTCCGCAGGATCGACGACCGCCACCCGGCCACCGTGGGCGGCGGCGCGCGCGCGGAGCACGCCCGTGAACGTCTCGCCGCGCCAGTGCCCGGCCGCACGGTAGCGCTCGGCGAATCCGGCCGGCCAGGCGGGTGCGTCGTCTACCTGCGGGGTCGCGCTCACAGGGCCGCCCCCACGGCGCTGAGGAAGGTGCGGAACTTGGCGCCCGTCTCCGCGGTCTCCGCCTCGGGCGAGGAGGCGGCCACCACACCGGCACCGGCGAAGAGCCGCAGCGAGCGGCCCTCGGCCTCGGCGCAGCGGATCGTCACGACCCACTCACCGTCCCCGTCCGCGTCCTGCCAGCCGACCATGCCGGTATAGACGCCGCGCTCGAAGGGCTCCGATTCGGCTATGACGGCGCGGGCCACCTCGGTCGGGGTGCCGCACACGGCGGGCGTGGGGTGCAGCGCCGAGGCGAGGTCGAGGGAGGAGGTGCCGGGGTCCGCGAGCGTGCCGGTGACGGTCGTCGACAGGTGCCACATGGCCGCGGTCCGTACGAGGGTGGGGCGTTCGGGCACGTCGAGGCTCACGCAGAACGGAGCGAGGGCCTCTCGCACGGCGGCGACGACCACCGCGTGTTCGTGCAGGTCCTTGGGGGACTCCAGCAGCGCGGCCGCGCGCCGCACGTCCTCGGCGAGATCGTCGCTGCGCGGCGCGGATCCGGCCAGTGGATTGGCCGTGAGCACGTTCCCGGCACGGGCGACCAGGAGTTCGGGACTGGCACCGACGAGGGTGCGGCCCGGTCCGCTGGGGACGGCGAAGGTGTAGCCCTTCGGGTCGTGCTGCGCGAGCCGGCGCAGCAAGGCGGGCAGGTCGAGGTCGTGCGAGGAGGTCAGCTCCAGGGTGCGGGCGAGGACGACCTTGTCGAACTCCCCGGCGCGCATCCGCCGCACCGCCGCTGCCACCGAGGCGGCGTAGTCGGCGGCGGCCGGGACCTCTCGGGTCCGCCAGGTGCCGGGCTTCGCCGACGGGCCGGGAAGCGCGATGAGCGGGTCCTCGCACAGGGCCGACGCCCGGCGCACGGACTGCGGGACGGCCAGCGCGGGCGGGGCGTCCGGACTGAAGGGCAGCGCGCCCACGACGATCGGCGCCGGGTCCCCGGCGCGCCGTCGGCCGTCGAGCACCTCGCGTACCCGGTCGCTCAACGGCCGTGAGTCGTGCGGGACTTCGGCGACGGTGCCGGTGGCGAGCAGGGTCCGGCAGGACGTGGCGAGGAAGCGGTCCACGCCGGGCCGGTAGGCGTCGAGCAGTGCGGTCGCCGCGCCGGGGGAGGGGGGAGGGGAGGTGCGGTGGGCGGCCCGGTGCGGGGCGGTGGGTACGCGCAGTGAGGCAGACATGTCTTCTTGTCTCCAGTGGGGGAGGGCTGCGATCCGCTGTCGGAAGTTCCGGGCGGGCGGGTCAGGGTCTTTCGTTCGGATCGGGCTGGACAAGGGGGCGGGGTCCGCTGCCGTGCATCGCAAGGCGGAGGAGGGAGCCATGGCGAATGGGGCCCCTGCTCGAGAGCAGCCGAGCGCAGCCGAGAGCTCGCGCGGAACATGGCGAGGCGACGACAATGCGGCGAGGTGCGGTGTCGTTGCCTCGCGAGCCCAACCTGATCCGGACGAGAGGCCCTAGGGCCAATCCGGCCATGATCCGCCGGACAGGGCCTAGGCCCGCAGCGTGGCGCCGCCGTCGACGTAGAGGTCGTGCAGGGTGATGTGGCGGGCGCGGTCGGACACGAGGAAGGCGACGGCGTCGGCGATGTCGGACGGGTCGGCGATCCGGCCGAGCGGAATGCCGGTGCGGTAGCTCGCCCCGTCCCCGTCGATGACCCGCCGGGCTGCGGCGTGTTCGTCTCCGGCCGGCCACATGCCGCGCTGCATGTCGGTGAGGGTCGAGCCCGGTGACACGGTGTTGCACCGGATGCCCAGGGGGGCCAGTTCGAGGCCGAGGCACTTGGTGAACATGACGGCCGCGGCCTTCGACGCCGCGTACGCGGCCATGCTCGTACGGGGGATGCCCGCGGCGTTGGACGCGACGGTGACGATGCTGCCCGCACCGCGTCCGGCCATCCGGCGCGAGACCGACCGGGAGACGTGGAAGACTCCGTCGGTGTTGACGGCGAAGGTGGCCGCCCAGTCCTCGTCCGTCAGCTCGGCGACCGCGGAACACCGCAGTACTCCGGCGACGTTGACCGCGATGTCCAGGGGGCCGAGCGTGTCCTCGGCCTCGGCGACGAGTGCGTCGACGGCCGCGGCGTCCGTGACGTCGAGCGTGCGGGCCGTGACCCGCTCGCCGTACGTAGCGGCGAGCGCGGTCACGCCGTCGGCGGCGAGGTCGGTGGCCAGGACGCGGGCGCCGCGTTCGACGAGGGCGTGCACCACCGCTTCGCCGATCCCGCGGCCCGCCCCCGTCACGAGGGCGAGCCGGCCGGTGAGTTCCGGGGCGGGGTTCACTTGACCATGGCCTTGCGGATGTCGTCGAGCACCGAGACGGCCGCTTGTGCGCCGCCCAGACTCGTCCACTTCGTGCCGTCGATCACGGTCGACTGACCGCTGCTCACGGCCTCCAGCTGCTTGTACGCCGGCTTCTTGGACAGCTCGCCCACGAGCCCCTGGTCCGATCCGGTGGAGGTGAGGGTGCCGATGAAGAGCCAGTCCCCGTCGATCTCCTTGAGGTTCTCGTCGCTGATCGGCGTGGAGTGGCCCTCGCCCTTCTCGTTCTGGATGCCGGGGCGGGTGAAGCCGAGGTCCTTCAGGACGTCGCTGATGAACACGCCCTGCTGCATGACGGCCGATCCCTTGGCCGAGTAGCGGGCGACGGACACGCTCTTGCCCGCCTCCGCGCCCAGGTCCTTCTTCAGTGCGGTGACCCGGGTGTCGTAGTCGGCGAGGAACGACGCGGCCTTGTTCTCACGGCCGAGTGCCTTGCCGGTGAGGGAGAGCGCCTTCTTCCAGTCCTTGGTGCCGTCGATCGTGACGACCGTCGGCGCGACCTTGCGCAGCTGCTGGAGGACCTGTTCGTCGGCGAGCTGACCGGCGAGGATCACATCCGGCTTCGCCTGGACGACCTTCTCGATGTCGGGGCCGGTGACCGCACCCACCACGGGGATGCCCTTCGCCTGGTCGGCGAGGTAGCCGGGGGCACCCTTCTGGCCGCGTCCGGCGGTCAGGCCCACCGGCTTCACGCCCAGCGCGAGGGCCGCGTCCAGGTCCATCTCGCTGAGGACCACCACGCGCTGCGGCGTCGAGGGGACCTTCACGGACGTCCCGGTCGCATCCGTCAGCTGGGCCGTCTCCGGGGACGTGGAGGCGGCCGAGCCGGCGGATCCGTCCGACGCCTCGGAGGATCCGCAGGCAGTCATCGCCAGGGCGCAGATGCCGATGAGGGAGGCCGCCACCGACGGTCGGGCGAGGCCACGGGAAGAGAAGGTCGAATTCGGCGCCATGGCCTGGAATCTCCGTTTGCGTTCGATTGATGGGGGACGGTCCGGACGGGTGCCCCGCCCTGCCGAAGCGGGACGCGGCACGGCGGTTGACGCCGTTTCAGGGCAGGGGGGAGCCCTGGGACCCGCCGCCGGCCGCCCGACGTACTTAGGTTAGGCTAACCATATGTCGATCGTCCAAGGGGGACAGCCCGTCACCGGGCCCCGCCCCGTCGAAGTCCCGCCACGGGAAGGGCGCGCGGCCGTGTGGGCGGCCACCGGTCTCGTGTTCCTGCTGCCGGCCCTCGTCCTGCTGTCCCTGCTCATCGGCACCGGGTCGAGCTCGACGGGCGGCGCCTGGGACTACCTCGTCGGCGACCCGGCCGCCCGCGCAGACGCGCAACTGCGCCTGGCCGTCGTGGACGTACGCCTGCCGCGCACACTCGCCGCGATCCTGGTCGGAGCGTGCCTGGGGACGGCCGGATGTCTCCTGCAGGCCGCCACCCGCAACCCCCTCGCCGAGACGGGGCTGCTCGGCGTCAACTCGGGAGCCGCCTTCGCCGTGGTGCTGGGGCTCACCTTCTTCGGCGCGGACTCACCCGCCTCGTTGCTGGTGTGGGCCCTGGCCGGAGGCATGGTCGCGAGCGCGGCCGTCCTCCTGTTCGCCGCGTCGGGACGCGGTGGCGGATCGCCGCTGCGGCTCGTCCTGGCCGGATCGGCGCTCGGCGCCACCTTCCACGGCCTCACCTCGTACGTCCTGCTGGGTACTCAGTCGACCTTCGACACCTACCGCTACTGGACGATCGGCTCACTCGCCGGCATCCGGATCTCCGACCTGCTGCCCCTCCTGCCCCTCATCGCGGTCGGCCTGCTCACCGCGCTCGGCTGTGCGCGGCCGCTGGCGGCACTCGGACTCGGGGACGACGGCGCCCGCTCCCTGGGGCATCACCCCGGCCGGATCCGGCTCGTCGTCGCCGGGGCCGTCTCGTTGCTCGCCGGCTGCGCCGTCGCCGTGGCCGGCCCCATCGCCTTCCTCGGGCTGTTCGCTCCCTACGCCGCCCGGGCTCTGGCCGGAGCCCGGATGACGGCCCAACTGGTCCTGTCCGCCCTGATCGCGGCCGACATCATGATCATCGCGGACATTCTCGCGCGGATCGTCATCCGGCCCTGGGAGACCCCGGTCAGCGTGCTGCTCGCCTTCGTCGGCGGCCCCCTGCTGGTGTGGATCGCCCGCTCCTCCCGGCTGTCCACGGCAGGGGTCCCGGCATGACGGACGTGACCCCGCCCGACAGCGTCGTGCTCCGCACCGGAACGCTGTCCTGGCTCCTGCCGAAGCGCAGCGCGCTCGCCGCCGCGCTGCTTCTTCCGCTGCTCGCCCTCCTCATCACGCTGGCGGTGATGGCGAGTTCAACCGGAATGAGCCTTTCGGAGACCCTCTCGGGACTGCTCGGAACCGGCGACGCAGGGACCGTCATGATCGTGCGGGACTTCCGGCTGCCCCGCGTCCTCACCGGCCTGCTGGTCGGTGCCGCCCTCGGAATCGCGGGCTGTCTCACCCAGACCCTGGCCGGCAACCGGCTCGCCACACCGGACCTGGTCGGCGTCAACGAGGGCGCCACCGCTGCCGTGGTCGCCGCCGCCGCGGGGTCCGCCACCGGCATGGTCGGCAACTGGTGGCTCGGGCCGATCGGTGCCGTGGCCGCCGCGGTCGTGGTCGTCCTGAGTGCCGGAGGAGCGGGCAGCGCGGGCTACCGGCTGCTGGTGGCCGGGATCGGCGTCTCCACCTTCATCGGCGCGGTGGGCGACCTGATCATGTCGCGCGAGAACGACAACACGGCGGGCGGCGTGTTCCTCTGGGCCGTCGGCAGCCTCAACGGACGCGACTGGGACGCCGGTGTGCCGCTGGCCGTGGCCCTGCTGTTCCTCGTCCCGCTCTCGCTCGCGGCCGGGCACCGCCTGCAACTGCTGCGCTTCGGCGACGAGGTGGCGAGCTCCCTCGGCGTCGACCTGCGGCGCGTGCGTACCGTCGCGCTCGTCCTGGCCGTGCTGCTGGCGGGCACGGCGGTCGGGGTCGGCGGCCCCATCGCCTTCGTGGCCCTGGCGGCACCGATCCTCGCCCAGCGGCTGACCGGGCCCACCCGTGTCCCGGTCACCGGCTCGGCACTGACCGGAGCCGCGCTCATCGCCGCGGCCGACGCGATCGGACGCGTCGCCGCTCCGGTCGAACTGCCGGTAGGGGTCGTCACCAGCGTCCTCGGCGGCCCCTTCCTTCTGTGGGTACTGCTGCGGCCCGACCCGGCCGCCGGAAAGGCGTGAGCCGCACATGACCGAGAATCCGACCGGCGCGAAGGCGGCCTTCGAAGCGGGCAACGACGCGGGCTTCGAGACGGGCAACGACGCGGGCTTCGACGCCGGCCTCGAAGTCCGTGGCCTGCACGCCGGATACCCCGGCCGCCCCGTCGTCGAGAACGTCGACCTCAGCGTCCCCGCGGGACAGGTCGTCGCGATCGTCGGCCCCAACGGCTGCGGGAAGTCGACCCTGCTGCGGACCGTCGCCCGGCTCCACCGGCCCGAGACCGGCACGGTCCTGATCGGCGGCACCGACATCTGGGAGACCGGCCGGCGCAAGGCCGCGCACCATGTCGCGCTGCTGCCCCAGTTGCCGCGCGCCCCCGAGGCGGTCACCGTGGCCGGCCTGGTGCGCTACGGCCGCAGCCCGCACCAGGGGCTGCTGCGCCAGTGGTCGCGCGAGGACGAGCGGGCGGTACGCGACGCACTGGACGCCACCGGAACCACCGCGCTGGCCGCGGAGCGCGTCGACCGGCTGTCCGGCGGTCAGCGCCAGCGGTGCTGGCTCGCGATGGTCCTGGCCCAGCAGACCCCGGTCGTCCTGCTCGACGAACCGACCAGCGCCCTCGACCTCGGGCATGCCGTCGAGGTGCTGGAACTCGTCCGCGAGGTCGCGGCCACCGGCCGCACCGTCGTCATGGTCCAGCACGACCTCGCCGCCGCCGCCCGTTACGCCGACCTGCTCGTCGCCATGAAGGGCGGCCGCGTCATCGCCCGGGGCGCCCCCCGCGAGACGGTCGACGAGGCGCTGGTGAAGGAGCTGTACGCGCTGGACGCGGACATTCTTCCCGCCCCGGGCGACGGCTCACCGGTCGTGGTACCGCGCAGCCGTGCCGCGGTGGCGGCCCGGCCGACACTCGCACCGTATTGTCCTGATTAAGCGATTATTCGCATTAGTCGGAAATGCTCAACAGGGTCGCGTTTCTACCGGCCACAGGCTCGCAAAGCCACCAAAACGCCCCTTTCGGGCGCAGTGGCCAGCGTCACGTTTTCGACCCCTGACGCGGAACCGGAGGTGCCGGTTCCCTGATGCGCCAAGAAAGTTGACCCGCGTCGGTGTGACCGGTGTCGCACATTTCCTTTGATTGATCTTGCGCATCAATTGTGATCACGAATTCCGGGCTTGTTTCGCCCGGCCTTTCTCGCTTACGGTCGCCGTCAATCCGGATGGAACGCCGAATCCTGCCGCCGTCCGGTAACCCGACACCACTCACGTACGGCAGGAGCGGGGGACCCAGGTTTGACGCCGGTCCGGATTTCCGGAGCGGCTTGGGGTGAAGTCGCCATGTGCGACCGGGCATCTCCAGTCCGAACCCGACAGCTCACCTCGCAGGCGGCGGAGAGGAAAAGCGCCATGCCCATCAAGGGTCACCACCGTCGTTCCAAGTCCACCTCCCTGACCCGCGGTTTCATCGCCGTGAGCGCAGGCGGAGCCGTTCTCGCGCTCCCCCTGATCGCTGCCGGATCGGCCTCCGCCGCGCCGGTCAAGCCGGTCGTGGCAGAAAAGGCCGCAGCCTCGACTTCCGTTGCGGGCAAGGAAATTGCCGCACAGAAGGCCGAGTCCACCATCTATTCCGTGGTCTCCGGAGATTCGCTTTCCAAGATCGCCCGTGGGCATTCCCTCAGTGGCGGCTGGGAGCAGCTGTACAAGGACAACCGGAACGTGGTCGGCGGCAACCCCGACCTGATTCACCCGGGCCTGAAGCTGACCATCGGTGCCAAGTCCGCGGCCGCCGCCCCCAAGGCCGCGACCAAGAGCGAGTACAAGGCGGAGAACACGTCCGGCAGTGCCTCGCAGCCGTCGGCCGACCGATCCGACAGTGCCGACCGCGCCGACCGTTCCGAGCGGACGACGGCCACGCCCGTCGCCGAGGAGATCGCCGACACGACCCCCGCGCAGACCGAGACGACTCCGGCGCAGGCCGCGACGGCGTACACCGACGACCTCGACGGCTGGATCAAGGAGTCCCTCGCCGTCATGGCCGAGAACGGCATCCCCGGCACCTACGACAGCATCCACCGCAACATCCTGCGCGAGTCCTCGGGCAACCCGCAGATCGTCAACAACTGGGACTCGAACGCCGCGGCCGGCACCCCGTCCCAGGGCCTGCTCCAGGTCATCCAGCCCACGTTCGACGCTTTCCACGTGCCCGGCACCTCGCTGGACATCCTGGACCCCGTCGCCAACATCACCGCCGCGTGCAACTACGCGGCGGCCACGTACGGCTCGATCGACAACGTCTTCGGGGCCTACTGACCCCTTGCGGGTCCGCCCCCGGGCGGAGTCGTGAGCAGGGGCGGAAGGGGGCTGAACTGCTCCCTTCCGCCCCTTTTGCCGTGCCGTACAACCCTTGTGCCGCAGCGCCGGTCAAACAGGGCGTCGGGAAGGCAACGGGCCCTTCCCGGCGTCCCCCCGGCCCAGCGGTCTGTCCGGCCCGATCGGCCGGACCGGCCTCCCCGCCCGGTCATCCTTGAACCGAGGAGCCGCTCGTGCGCACCAACCGTTCCGCCGCCGTTGTCGCGGCCGCATTCCTCCTGATCGCAGGGGCCGCCATCGCCGCGCCCTCCGCCTACGCCGGCACCCCCGGCGGAACGCGCGCACACGACCGCAACACCGACTTCGACGGCGACGGTTACGACGACGTGCTCATCGGCGCGCCCGGCGGGACCGTCGACGGAAGGAAGGGCGCGGGCTACGTGACCGTGCAGTACGGCGGGCCGGGCGGCATCGGAACCGTCCGCGGCGCCGTCCTCAGCCAGAACACCACCGGAGTGCCCGGCGCCGCCGAGGCCGGCGACGACTTCGGCCGGGCCCTGGCCACTGGTGACCTGGACGGGGACGGGTACGACGACGCGGTCGTGGGACTCCCGGGCGAGAACATCGAACCGCTGACCGACGCGGGCGGCGTCGTCGTCCTGTGGGGCTCCGCGAAGGGGCTCTCCGGCGCGGACAGCGACTGGCTCCAGGCCGGGGAACCCGCGGCCGGCGCCAGGTTCGGCGGCGCTCTCGCCGCCGCGCACTTCAGCCCCGACATCCCCGGCGACCAGCTGGCCGTGACCGACCGCACCGACCTCACTCTCTACCAGTACGACGCCGGGACCCGGCGGAACGCCACCTCGCGCAGCAGCCGTATCCCCGGCACCCCGGGGCGCGAGATCGCCCCCCGGGCCATGACGACCGGCGACTACGACGGCAACGGCCTCGCCGACCTGGTCATCTCCGGCGTCACCGTCGGCGAGGAGCCGGGCCACGGCTGGTCCGCGCTCTTCTTCGGCGAGGTCCAGGGACTCCGCTACGACCACGATCTGCGCGGCGGCCCGGCCGTCGCCTCCGGCGACATCGACAACGACGGCTACGACGACCTCGTCACCGGGGAGCCGCACAGCCCCGACGACGGCGGTGAGTCGGTGACCGGCGGTGTGGTCGGCGTGTACTACGGCAGCGCCGGTGACGGGCCGGTCGGCGCCGAGGGCCCGGGCACCCCGCCCGTGTGGTGGACACAGGACACCTCCGGTGTCCCCGGAGGCTCGGAGGCCGGCGACGGCTGGGGCACCGGCCTCTCCGTGGCGGACACCGACGGCGACGGCTACGCCGACGTGGCGATCGGCGCCCCCGGAGAGGACATCGGCACGGTCGCCGATGCCGGGGCCGTGTGGGTGCTGCGTGGCGCGGCCGGCGGGCTCACCGCCACCGGCGCCGCTTCGTGGGACCAGGACTCGGTGAACGTGCCGGGCGTTGCCGAGAAGGGTGACAGCTGGGGCGGCCGGACGCGGCTGACCGACCCCGACAACGACGGGCGGTCCGGTCTGCTGACCGCCGCGCCCGGCGAGAACGCCGGCGACGGCATCGTCTGGGCCTTCTCGGCCGGCACCGGCGGTGTGACCGCCGCCGGCTCTTGGACGTTCGACGCGGGAACGTTCGGCGGCGTGGAGACCGGAGCCGGATACGGGTCCGCGATCGACGAGTAGCAGACCGGGGGAGCGGCGGGGGCGGGACTCTTCGGGGCTGCCCCCGGCCCGTTCCCAACCCGGTGCGCGATGCCACTATGAACCTTTCATCCCGCGCGCTACCCTCCGCCGCATGATTTCCACGGTGGTCTGGGGTACCGGCAATGTCGGCCGCGCGGCCATCCGCGCGGTCGAGGCCCATCCGGCCCTGAAACTCGCGCACGTACTCGTCCACGACCCAGGCAAGGTGGGCCGCGACGCGGGCGCCCTCGCCGGGCTGGACCGCGATCTGGGCGTCGCCGCGACCGACGACATCGACGCGGTGCTCGCCACGGCTCCGCGCGCCGTCGTGTACGCGGCCTCCGGCGACATCCGCCCCGACGAGGCCCTGGCCGACATCACCCGGGCGGTGGCCGCAGGCGCGGTCGTCGTCACGCCCGCCCTGTACGCGCTCTACGACCAGCGGGGCGCCCCGCCCGAGCTGCGCGAACCGGTGCTCGCCGCCGTCGCCGGCGGCGGCGGTTCGCTCTTCGTCTCCGGCGTGGACCCCGGCTGGGGCAACGATGTCCTGCCCCTGCTGATCAGCGGACTCGGGACCACGGTCGACGCGATCCGCTGCCAGGAGATCTTCGACTACTCCACGTACGACCAGCCCGACTCGGTCCGCCACCTCATCGGCATGGGGCACCCCATGGAGTACGAGCCCCTCATGCTCGCGGCCTCCGTACCGACCATGGTGTGGGGCGGGCAGATACGCCTGATGGCCAGGGCCCTGGGCGTGGAGCTCGACGACATCCGCGAGACCATGGCGCGGCGGGCGCTCGAAACGACCGTCACCACCAGGACGATGGGCGTGTTCGAGGCCGGCACCCAGGGCGCGGTCCGCTTCGAGGTCCAGGGCATCGTCGAGGGCGAGCCCCGCATCGTCATCGAGCACATCACCCGTATCCATCCGTCGTGTGCTCCGGACTGGCCGTCGCCGCCCGGCGGCGCCGGTGCCCATCGGGTGATCATCGAGGGGCGCCCGCGCATCGAGGTCACCGTCGAGGCCACCGACGAGGGCGAGAACCGTTCGGCGGGCGGCAACGCCACCGCCGTCGGCCGGCTGGTGAACGCCATCGACTGGCTGGTGGAGGCGGAACCCGGACTCTACGACGCGCTCGACGTCCCCCTCCGCCCCGCAGTCGGCCGACTCGGAAAGAAGCAGTCATGATCATCGACATCCCCGAGGGCCAGGAGCCGATCGGCTACGTATGGGGCGACATGGTCCCCGGCATCGGCATGGCCGCCGCGAACTTCTCGCTGTCGGTGTACGAGCACACGACGCTCGGGCTCCGTGAGTTCGAGGCTGCCAGGCTGCGCATCGCGCAGATCAACGGCTGCCTCTTCTGCCTGGACTGGCGTACCGAACGCGAGGGCCAGAAGGTCGAGGAGGAGTTCGCCGGTGCGGTGAGCGACTGGCGTACCACCGAGCTCTTCGACGACCGGACCCGGCTGGCGGCCGAGTACGCCGAGCGGTACGCCCTGGACCACCACGGGCTGGACGACGCGTTCTGGGCCCGGATGACCGCGCACTACAGCCAGCACGAGATCGTCGAACTGAGCATGAGCATCGGCTCCTGGCTGGCGTTCGGCCGGCTCAACCATGTGCTGGGTCTCGACGCCGTGTGCGTGCTGCCGGGGCACTGAACGGGCCGCCGGGCAGATCTGGTTGCGTCGCGTGTCCAGTAGGACGCCCGCCCACAGCCTCCTACTGGAAGGTCCGCCCCTTCGGCAGTGCCGGCACAGGGCGGCAGCATGGTCACCGGTCGGCATGTTGTCACAGGTCGGTGGCGATGATCTTCTCGATGTTCCGTTCGGCGAGGGCTGTGATGGTGACGAACGGATTGACGCTGGTGTTGCCGGGGATCAGCGAGCCGTCGATGACGTACAGGCCCGTATAGCCGTGCAGACGGCCGTAGTTGTCGGTGGCCCTGCCGAGGACGGCGCCGCCGAGCGGGTGGTAGGTGAGGTGGTCGCCCCAGATCTTGTAGACACCGAACAGGTCGGTCCGGTAGATCGTCCCCTCCTTGGCGTTGATCTTGTCGAAGATCGTTTTCGCCATGTCGATGGAGGGCTGCTTCCAGGCCGTCTGCCAGTCCAGGTCGACCTTGCCCGTGGCGGCGTTCCAGGAGAACCGGGCGCGGTGCGGGTTCTTCGTGATCGAGAGATAGAAGGAGGCGTAGGTCTCGATCCCGGTCGGCAGCGGTGCGACCTCGGCGAACGCTCCTCCGGCGGCCCAGTTGTCGATGCCGCCGCAGGGGATGCTCGACTGGACCGCGCCGGTCGGGTCCCACAGGTGGTTGGCGCGGCCGCACATGACGTTGCCGTTGTCGCCCCAGCCCTTGCCGACCTCGTCGCTCAGACCGGGCAGCGCGCCCGTGGCCTTCAACCGGGTCAGCAGTTTGCTGGTGCCGACGCTGCCCGCCGCGAAGAACACCTTGTCCGCGGTGACCGTCTTGGTGGTCTGGACGCTCCCGTCGGTGCGGAGTTGGTCGATGACGACCGTGTAGCCGCCGCTGGGTGCGGGGGCGACCGACGTCACCTGGTGCAGCGGGGAGACGGTGACGTTGCCCGTCGCCGCGGCCTGGGCGAGGTAGGTCTTCTGCAGCGACTTCTTGCCGTAGTTGTTGCCGTAGAGGATCTCACCGTCCAGTGCCGACTTGGGTACGGTGCCGGCCGCCTCCTTCTCCATGTAGTCCCAGTCGTACACATCGGGCACGAAGACGAACGGGAAGCCGGAGCGTTGCGCGTGCTTGCGGCCGACCCGGGCGTACTGGTAGCAGTCGACGCTGTCGAACCACGCCGGGTCGACGGTGCCCACCCCGAGCCCGGCGTTGGCGCGCGGGTAGTAGGTGGAGTACATCTCTTCGGCGTCCACCGACGGGAGGATGGCACCGAAGTTCTCGCGCCTGGGCGTCACCGCCATACCGCCGTTGACCAGTGACCCGCCGCCGACGCCGCGCCCCTGGTACACCGTGATGCCGCTGAAGTCCTCGGCGTCCAGGATGCCGGTGTAACGGGGGATCGCCCTGTCGATGGGAAATCCGAGGAAGTTACTGAGGGGCTGCTTGCTCTTCGTGCGGAGCCAGTACGAACGCCCGTCGGGTTTCGTCGTGTTGGCGAAGATCTTGCCGTCCGCCCCCGGGGTGTCCCAGGCCATCCCCATCTCGACCAGGTGGACGTGGACCCCTGCGCGGGCGAGGCGCAGGGCGGCGACGGAACCTCCGTAGCCGGTACCGATCACCAGAACCGGGACGTGGTCCCCACTGCCGATCACGCCGGCTGCGGCGGTGGTCTGTGCCCGGGCGGCGGTCGCGTGACCGGCGAGAGCCGCGGCCCCCAGGATGAAACCTGTTCTAGCCATGAACCCGCGACGTGAGACACCGCTCGATCCCTTGTGAGGCAAGCTCGAATCCGTCATGTGACGTTCCTCACTCTCCATCGAATGGGAACGAGTTCTACTGGCGCATGCGTGAGAAGTCACTACATACCTATGGGTAATTTCCCCGGCTCCCCGCCTCCCTGATCCTCCGCTGCCGATGGCGGAGGCGGCTGCCGCCCCGGGGTGCGGCGCCGGGGTATCGCATGGATGCTGGGAGGGTCAGCGTTCCATGAGGAGGAAAGTCATGAGCATGCTCGACAAGATCAAGGACCTGATCAAGGGGCATCCCGACCAGGCCCGCAAGGGAGTCGAGAAGGGCGGCGACTTCGTGGACAAGAAGACGGGCAACAAGTACAGCGGCCAGGTCGATTCCGCTCAGCAGAAGCTCAATGACCAGTTCGGTGACCGCCGTCCGCCCACCGGCGAACAGTAGGGCACCGCACCCTCCGCAGGGCCTGCGCCCGGACAGGCGCAGGCCCTGCGCTGCGCCGACGCGGGGCCTGCGCCGGACGACGAGGCCGTCGCGGGGCCGCACGACGACGAGGCCGTCGCGGGGCCGCAAGACGACGAGGCCGTCGCGGGGCCGCACGACGACGAGGCCGTCGCGGGGCCGCAGGGCGACGAAGGAGCGGCAGCCGCCTTGCTGGCGGTGGCTGCCGCTCCTTCGTCATGGTCATCATGGTTCGTCACGCGGTGCGCCGAGGTGCCGGAAGATCAGTTGTGGCCGAACTTCCGTTCGCGCTTGTGGGAGACCTGTTCGGAGATCGCCTTCACCGCATCGGGTGCGGGCGCCGTGCTCGTCTGCTCCTTGGCCTCCGTGGCCGTGGAGTGCTCATGGCCTCCGGAACGGGCACCGCGGTTCTGCCGGCTCTGCTTCTTGCCCATGATCGTGCCTCCTGTCCGGATGTCGGACGATGGGCCGCCTTCAGAGTTGCATACAAGTGCGAAGGGTGCATTTCGGTCGGTTGTGCCGAACGCTCCGAAGTGCGCCGCACGGCGCCACGGGAGCATGCTGGCTGTGTGACCTGGTACGGCGCGGTCCGGCGTAAGCCGCTCAGTGAGGGTGGCAGTGTGTCCGGGAGACTCAGGAACGGCCGGGTGCCGGACGAACTGTCGCTGGTGCTCGCCCAGGCTGTCGTGAGCGCGATCGAATCCGCCGGCGGGCAGGCCGGAGGTGTGTACCTGGCCTCCGCCACCCCGGGTCTCCTGCGGCTCGCGGTGCTGGCGGGACTGCCCGGACCGCTGTTCCGGCCCTGGTGGCGGATGCATGTGAACCGGCCGTTCCCGGTCGCCGAGGCGTTCCGGTCGGGCCAGGCCGTGCACCTCGCCGACGCGGAGGAGGCGATGCGTCGCTTCCCGCAGCTGATGGCAGGACTGCCGTTCCCCTTCGGTTCCCTGTACGTGCCGGTCGTCATCGGAGGCAAGCCGGTCGGCGTCCTGGTCGTGCTGCGTGTGGCGACCCCCGGGAAGCCGGTGGAGCCCGCCGACCGGCGCAGGCTGCGGAGTATCGCCGAAGGACTCGGCGCCGCGCTGGCCGGCCTGGAGTCCGCGGGGACGGCAGTGGAATGGGACGAGGAGCCGCTCCCCGTCCAGCTGCCGGCGGGCAGTTCGCCGCCGGTACGGATCGGTCGTTTCGACTGGGACCTCGACAGCGGTGCCGTCGGTGCGGACGACGAGCTGTGCGCCATCCTCGGCACCGGGCGGAAGCAGTTCCCCGGCACCATCGACGCACTGGCGGCGCGGCTGGCCCCGGAGGACGTGTACGGGCTGTGGGCCCTGGGCCGCCATGCGGCGGACTCGGGCGGGCCGGTCGTCCGCAGGATGCGGCTGCGCGGCCCCGACGGACGCTCGCACCTGCTGGAGATCTCGGGCCGCCGGGACAAGGGCGCGGCCCCCGGCGCCGCGACCCGTCTGACCGGCTTCCTGGTCGACCTCGGCATCGGCCCGGTCGTCGCCGAGGCGGCCGACCGGCTGCCGCGCGGCATCTTCTCCCTCGACCGCTTCGCCCGGATCACCTACATCAACGGCCTGGCCGAGGAGATCCTCGGCCACCCCCGGTCGGAGCTGGTCGGGCGGGTGCTCTGGGAGGCCGTTCCCTGGTTCGCGAACCCGGCCTACGAGGACCACTACCGGGCCGCGATGCTCTCCGACGCCCCGGTCCACTTCCTCGCCAGGCGTACCCCTCCGCCCTGGCTGTCCGTCTCCCTCTACCCCGGTCACGACGGCCTGACCGTGGTGCTCGACCCCGCCGAACAGCCGGTCTACGCGCCGGGGTCCGTCGTCTCACCCGGGATGGGGCTCGGCTCCCCGGCCGACCGTTCCGCCGCGCTCTACCGGCCGGTCGCCCTGGCCATCGCCCTCACCGAGGCCGTCACCGCCCGGCAGGTGTCCGCAGTGGTCACCGAGGAACTGCTCCCCGCGTTCGGCGGCCGTCAGCTCGCGATCTACCTGCTGAGGGAGCGCCACCTCTACCTGGAGTGGGAGACCGGCTTCCCCCACGGTTTCCTGGACCGCTTCGACGGCGTAGCCCTGGACGCCCGCATCCCCGGCGTCGAGACACTGACCACCGGGCGCCCCATCTTCTTCGAGTCCATGCAGCGCCTGGCCGCTGCGTACCCCGGAATCCCCATGGACACCGACGTCGGCGCGCGGGCCTTCCTCCCGCTGATCGCCTCCGGGCAGCGCGTCGGCTCCTGCATCCTCGGATTCGACCAGCCGCGCGGCTTCAGCCCGGAGGAGCGCACGATCCTGACGGCCCTCGCCGGCCTCATCGCGCAGGCGCTGCAACGAGCCCAGCGGTACGACAACGAGGCGGCGCTGGCCCGGGGACTCCAGGACGTCCTGCTCCCACACAGGCTGGCCGTCGTGGAAGGCGTCGCCACCGAGGGACGGTACCTCGCCGGCACCCAGGGCATGGAGGTCGGCGGCGACTGGTACGACGTCATCGAGACCGGCGGGAAGCTGGCCCTGGTCATCGGGGACGTCCAGGGCCACGGTGTCGCGGCCGCCGCGACCATGGGCCAGCTGCGCAGCGCGGTGCGGGCCTTCGCGCTCAGCGGACATGATCCCCAGGAGGTGATGAGCGGCACCAACCGGCTGCTCATCGATCTCGACCCCGGCCAGTTCGCCAGCTGCTGCTACATCGTCATGGACCCGGCCACCGGCGTCACGCGGGCCGTGCGGGCCGGCCATCCGCAGCCCGTGCTGCGCCGGCCGGAGGGCGCGGTCGAGGTCATGGACCTGCCGGGCGGCATCGTGCTCGGCATCGACGCCGAAGCGTCCTACCCCGTCACCGAACTGCACCTCGCCCCGGGCGCGATGATCGCGCTGTACACCGACGGCATGGTCGAGGAGTCGGGGACGGACATCGACGTCGGCATCGAGCGGCTGCGCGGCACGATCGCAGGATTCGCCCCGGACGCCACCCTGGCCGAGACGGCTGACCATGTGATCGGCCGTGCCAGGCAGGCCGCGGACCGCCCCGACGACATCGCGTTGCTCCTTGCCGCCCGATGGGCCGACGGGGCCGGGATCTCCTAGGAGGTCCCCGGGAGAGCGGCGGCCGCCGGGCCGGCTTCCGAGGGTTCGTCCCGCGGCCTGCCCGGGAGCAGCAGTCCCGCGACGAGGACGACGGCCGCTGCGGCCACGGGCCACCAGAAGGCGTGGGAGAAGGTGGCGGCTGTCGGTGCCGTGACGGAGCCGCCGCCCTGCAGGATCAGAGCGACGACGGTGATGCCGAGCGACGCGCCGATCTGGTTGAGGATGAAGACACCGCCGGTGGCGCCCGCCGCCGCCTCGCCCGGCACCGTCCGGTAGACGGAGCCCATGGTGGGCGCGCCCACCAGGCCCATGCCGAAGCCGGCGGCGAACTGTGCGGCGGTCAGCGCGAGTTGTGGCGTGCCGGCGTCGGAACCGGTGAAGACCAGGGCGCCGGCCCCGATCAGCAGGGCGCCGACGGGCACCAGCCGGCGGGCGCCGACACGGTCCGCGAGCCGGCCCGCCACCGGCATGCCGACGAGCGTGCCCAGACCCAGCGGGGCGAGCAGCAGACCGGATCGGAGCACGCCGTGTCCCTGCACCTGTTGGTAGTACAGGGGCAGCAGGAAGAGCAGGGAGAAGAGCCCGCCGCCGAGCAGGAACATGGTGGTGACGCTCGCACCGAAGCCCTTGTTGGCGAACAGGCGCAGGTCGAGCAGCGGAGTGCGGGCGGTGCGCAGCGCGTGCACGGCGTAGGCGGTGAACAGGCCGAGGCCGAGGACCAGGGCGATGACCACGCCGGCGTCCCCGAACCCCTTGCCGCCGGCCCGCGACAGTGCGAACACGAGCGCGGCGAAGCCGGGGCAGAGCAGGGCGACGCCCAGCACGTCGAGCGGGGCGGGGTTCCCGTCCGGCGGCGGGTCGGCCGGCAGCACCCGGGCCGCCAGCGCGATCGCGGTGAGCGCGAACGGGATGTTGACCAGGAACATCCACTGCCAGGAGAAGTTGTCCAGCAACAGCCCGCCGATGACCGGGCCGACCACCGGCCCGAGCGTGATCGGTACGGAGACCAGCCCCATGACCCGGCCGATCCTGGCGGGCCCCGCGGCTCTCGCGACGACCGTCATCATGATCGGGTCGACCATGCCGCCGCCGAGACCCTGGACCACACGGAAGGCGATCAGGCTCTCTACGTTCCAGGCGAAGGCGCAGAGTGCGGACCCGGCCAGGAAGACCGAGAGGCCCAGCAGCCACATGCGCTTGGCGCCGAAGCGGACCACGGACCACCCGGCCGGCGGGATGGCGAGGGCGACCGCGAGCAGATAGCCGGTGGTGACCCACTCGACGGTGGCCAGGGTGGCGTGGAACTCGCCGCCCAGCGTGCTGATCCCGACGTTGACGATCGTCGCGTCGAGGTACGACATCATCCCGCCGAGCACCATGACGCCGACCAGGGTGAGCAGTGCGGTATCGAGCCCGGCAGACCCGCTCCGTGCTTGTTTCTTATCGGACACAGCAACTCCTTTTAACCGTATAGGTCAGAGAGCTTTACTGGGTAGTTAAATTCTGTGGCTGGGACGGTAGCATGACGGCATGAGTGTCGGCGAGAACGCACAGAAGGCCGGTGGCCCGGCGGACCGAGGGCGGCTGGACAAGCGCCGCGCGATCGTGGAGGCCGCACTCCGGGTCTTCGCGCAGGTCGGATACGCGCAGGCGAGCCTCGACGTGATCGCGACCGAGGCCGGGGTCTCCAAGCCGACGATCTACAACCACCTGGGGTCGAAGGAGAACCTGTTCCGGCACGTCATGACGGAGACGGCGGCCCGGGCCAACGCCAAGACGCTGGACGTGCTGACGGCCTTCCCCACCGACCCGGCGAAGCTCCGGTCGGGTCTGGAGGACGTGGCGCACAAGCTCGTCGACTGCTATTGCGACGAGCAGTCGGAGGCCGTACGGAGGCTGCTGTACGCGGAGGCCGTGCGCTTCCCCGACCTCTTCGACGCGGTACGGGGCAGCGGGCCCAACCAGTTCACCGAGGCGCTCGCGGGCCGTATCGCCCGGCTCGCGAACGCCGGTCACCTGCGGATCGAGGACCCCGTCCGGGCGGCCAACCAGTTCATCGCGCTGGTCTACGAGGAGGTCCCGGCGATGAGTGCGCTCGGCACCCGCCCTCTCGACCCGGCGGACGTCTCGAAGGTCGTGACAGCGGGCGTGGACACGTTCCTGCGCGCCTTCGGCTCGGCCCCCGCCGATGCCGTGGCCCCGGCCGTGCGCGGCACCGGAGAGGCCTGACAGTAGCGGTCAGGCGCGCCCGGCCGGGTCTGGGGAGGGCGGCTCAGCGCCGGCGAGCGGCCGGAGCGGGCACGAGACGCACCGCGGTGTTCAGGACATGGTCGATCACATCGCGCGAGGGCTTGTCCGTGAGGTTGGTGAGCAGCCGGGCCAGGGTGTTGAGGAGGAAAGGGGAGTTCATCACGTAGCGGTTGAGCACGGGCTGGAACCCCGACCGGCTGAAGACCAGGTCGGCGGCCGTGTTCCCGAGCCGGTAGTAGCTGCCCCAGCGGCGGTTCATCTCGACCGGGTAGTGGTGGAGCGCCCTCTCCCTCCGGGGGCCCGCCGGCAGGGCCAGCGCGAGTGCGGCGGTCTCGGCCGCGACCTCCCCGGCCTCCAGCGCCTGGCCGATGCCCTCACCGTTCCACGGGCTGATCATGCCTCCCGAGTCCCCGACCAGGAGGAGCCCCCTGGTGTACAGCGGATGACGGTTGAAGCCCAGCGGCAGTGCGGCGCTGCGTACCGGCCCCTCGGCGTTCTCCTCGCGCAGCCCCCACGCCTCGGGTGTCCGGGCCAGCCACCTGTCCATGGTGGCCCGAAGGTCGGCGTTGCCGTGACGGCGGTGGGGGATGGCACCGAGACCCACGTTGACGCGGCCGTCACCCATCGGGAAGATCCAGCCGTATCCCGGCAGATAGCGGTCGCTCCGTGGGAACCGGAGGTCGGCCCAGAGTTCGAGGAACTCCTCACCGGAACGCTCGGGACTGCGGTAGTAGCGGCGGGCCGCCGTGGCGATCTGCCGCTTCGTGTCCCGCTGCAGCCCCATCGCGAGCGCGAGCCGCGCAGAGGCGCCGTCCGCGGCGATGACGACCGGAGCCCGGTGCACCACCGGATCACCCGCGCCGGAGACCGCCATGACTCCGGTGACCCGGCCGGCCCGGTCGGTCACGGGCTCCGTCACCTTCACGCCGGTGCGCAACCGGGCCCCGGCGGCCACCGCATGGCGGGCCAGGATGTCGTCGAAGTCGTGCCGGCTGCGCGTGAGACCGAAGTCCGGGTAGCCGCCCAGCGCGGGCCACTCGATCTGCACCTGCCGCGTGCCGGCCACCCAGCGCATCCCGCGGGACCGCGTCCAGCCGGGGGCCTTGATGTCGACGCCCATCCGGATGAGCTGGTGCACCGCGCGCGGGGTGAGGCCGTCCCCGCACACCTTCTCCCGGGGGAACACGGACTTCTCCAGCAGCAGCACGTCGACGCCCGCCCTGGCGAGGTGGAACGCGGCGGACGAGCCGGCCGGTCCCGCACCCACCACGATCACCTGGGCCTCCTCGGACGGGCCGGAGGCGGAGTGTTCGTCCAGGGTGGACCGGTCTGCGTGCGCTTCCCGCATGGGAACCCTTTCCTGGAACGGCCGGCGCCGCCGCGGACGGCGGCCCTGTACACCGACATCCTGCCGGTTCGCGCCGCGCCGCGGCAGGTGATCAACGACCCGGAACAGGCGGGCAGTCGGCCCTCCGGTGTCCGCTCCGGAACGTGCCTCGGGGCCGCACGGTGTGCGGCCCCGAGGGCAACGGACGAGTCGCGCAGGAGTCAGTACGGCAGCGGGCGCCCGGACGGCGTGCGCAGATCGAGTGGCGGCGGCCGGGACGGAAGCTGGGGGCGTCGGACGATCCTGATGCGGCCCACTGACACCACCTCCTGTCGTTAATCCGTCATATGCCCTGGCGGTGCGCCGTTCACACGTCCAGCGGTCATGAACGCAGCCCGGTCCCGAAAGGGCAGTCACGGCGAATCGTGTTAAACCTGAAGATGTGGGTGGTAAAGGTCGGTTCCGGACGCGGTTTCGCCACTCCGCCCAGCAGCCGCATCGGCAGGATGACGGACGCCCGGGCGGTGACGAGTCTGCGCCCTCCGGCCCGCGCCGCAGGAGGTCCTCACGGGCCCGTCGGCTGCGCGCCCTCTTCAGCGTCCACACCGTGGCCGGCCAGGTCTTCTTCCTCATGCTCGGAATCGTGGCGCTGCTCGTCGCGACGGCCGTCGTCGCCCTGGTGGTACAGGGCAGACGCGACAGCATGAACGTGGCCCGGGCCCGGTCGCTGAGCGTCGCCGAGACCTTCGCCCACGCGCCCGGCATCGCCGCGGCCCTCGACAGCAAGGACCCCACCGCTCTGCTGCAGCCCCGCGCCGAGGAGATCCGGCGCAGTACCGGCGTGGAGTACGTCGTGGTGGCCGGGACCAACGGCATCCGCTACACCCACCCCGACATCGCGCTGATCGGAAAACACATCATCGGCCCGTACAAGGAAGCCCTGCAGGGCGAGCCCTTCACCAAGACCCTGACGGGCAGCCGGGGCCTCGCGATCAACGCACTGGTCCCCGTGCAACGGCCCGACGGCACGGTCGCCGGCCTGGTCTCCGTCGGCATCAAGGTCGACACCGTGAACAAGCTCGCCTATCCGAGCATCCCGCTCGCCGTCGGCGCCGCAGTGGTCGCACTGGCCCTCACTGCGGGCGGCGCGGGGCTGGTGAGCCGCCGCCTGGGCCGTCAGACGCGCGGCCTCGGCCCGGCCGAGATGACCCGAATGTACGAGCACCACGACGCGGTACTGCACTCGGTCCGCGAAGGCGTCCTCATCATCGGCGCCGACGGCCGGCTGGCGCTGGCCAACGACGAGGCCCGCCGGCTCCTGGGGCTGCCCGCCGACGCCGAGGGCCGAGCAGTGACGGAGCTGGGGCTGGAGCCCCGTATCGCCGAACTGCTCGCCTCCGAGCGGGTGGCCACGGACGAGGTGAGGCCCGCCGGGAACCGCCTCCTGGCCGTCAACCTCCGCCCCACGGGCCAGCGCGGCGGACCGCCCGGCACGGTCGCCACCCTGCGTGACACCACGGAACTGCGGGCCGTCACCGGCCGCGCCGAGACCGTGCGCGAACGGTTGCTGCTCCTGTACCGGGCGGGGGCCCGCATCGGCACGACCCTCGACGTCACCACGACCGCACAGGAACTGGCGGAGGTCGCCGCGCCCGGATTCGCGGACTGCGCGACGGTCGACCTCGCCGACTCCGTACTGCGCGGGGAGGAACCGGAGCCGCCCGCCGGCGAGGTGATGGATGTGCGGCGCACCGCCGTGGGGGGCGTCGGCCCGGGCCATCCGCTCTACCCGCTGGGCCGTGTGATCGGCTTCGTACCGACCAGCGCCGAAGGCATCGGCAGCAGCAGCGGCCACACCTGGATGGTGCCCGATCTGACCGCGTCCCAGCAGTGGCGCCTGCCCGATCCCGAACAGGCCGCACGGATCCTGGAGTACGGATTCCACTCGCTGCTCTCCGTACCCCTGCACGCGCGCGGGGTCATTCTCGGCATGGCCAACTTCTGGCGCGCGCAGAACGAGGCCCCCTTCGACGCCGAGGACCTGTCCTTCGCCGAGGAACTGGTGGCCCGGGCGGCGGTCAGCGTCGACAACGCCCGGCGCTACACCCGCGAGCACGAGATGGCCGTGACCCTGCAGCGCAGCCTGCTCCCGAGCGGCCTCCCCGAACAGAACGCCCTGGACGTCGCCTACCGCTACCTGCCGGCGCAGGCGGGGGTGGGCGGGGACTGGTTCGACGTGATCCCGCTGTCCGGCGCCCGGGTCGCGCTCGTCGTCGGCGACGTGGTCGGGCACGGTCTGCACGCCGCGGCCACCATGGGCCGGCTGCGCACCACGGTGCACAACTTCTCCACGCTGGACCTGCCGCCGGACGAACTCCTCGGCCATCTCGACGAACTCGTCGTCAGGATGGACCAGGACGAGGAGGCCGGCGGAGGGGGGATCACCGGGGCCACCTGTCTGTACGCCATCTACGACGCCGTCTCCGGCCGCTGCTCGGTGGCCCGGGCCGGTCACCCCGGACCCGCCCTCGTCCTGCCCGACGGGACCGTGGAGTTCCCCGAGATCCCGGCCGGTCTGCCGCTCGGGATCGGGGGCATGCCCTTCGAGGCGACCGAGCTGCAGGTGCCGGAGGGAAGTCGCCTGGTGCTGTACACGGACGGTCTGGTCGAGCGTCGCGACCGGGACATCGACGACGGTCTGGAGGAGCTGCGGAACGCCCTGGCCGGCCGTGACCGCACACCGGAGGAGACCTGCGAGGACGTGCTGGAGGCCATGCTGCCCACCCGCCCGGGTGACGACGTGGCCCTGCTGGTGGCCCGCACCCGCACCCTGGACCCGGCCCGCCGCGTCCAGTGGGACGTGGCACCCGACCCCGCGGCCGTCGCCGGCGTCCGCAAGGAGGCCATCCGCTGGCTCACCGACCACGGCCTCGACGAGGAGGGGTTCGTCACCGAACTGATCCTGAGCGAACTCGTCACCAACGCGATCCGGTACGGCTCCGAGCCGATCAGCGTGCGGCTGCTGTACGACCGGGCCCTGATCTGCGAGGTGTCGGACTGCAGCAGCACGTCCCCGCACCTGCGCTACGCCGCGACGACGGACGAGGGCGGGCGTGGGCTGTTCCTGGTCGCCCAGTTCGCCGAGCGCTGGGGCACCCGCTACACCGAGCGCGGCAAGGTCATCTGGTCCGAGCAGACGCTCGGCGGGCCGCCGACCGCGTAGGCGTACGCCGACGGGGCCCGGCAGCGACTGCCGGGCCCCGCGGGGAAGTCGGTTCACCTCACGCGTCGCGTCAGGGGAACGACACCACGTTCGAGGGAACGGTGGACGTGCCGGAGGTGGGTGATCCGGTGTTGTTGATGACGTGTTCGTACTGGCCCTGGCCGCCGAGGGAGACGACGAGCAGGTCGTGGAACTTCACGCCTGGTTTCACCGGGGCCTGGAAGCCGTGGTCCTGGCGGATGGTGGGGTCGACGTTGAAGTAGCAGTAGCTGCCCAGTCCCCAGCCTTCGTGGGTGGTGACGGAGTCGTCGACCTTGTAGGCCGCGTATCCCTTGGTGCTGCCGTTCTGGATGGCGGCCTGGTTCGGGGCGTCGTACGCCTTCTCGTTCTGGAAGAAGATCGTCTTGCCCCTCTCCCCGGACCAGCGGACGTCGTACTTGTTGAAGTGCTCGACGAACAGCCCGGTCGCCAGGACGTCGTCGCCGTTGACCTGGAGGCCGTAGTCGGCCCGGTTGGTCTCCCAGCCGACACCGTCACCGTGGTCGGCGCGCCACAGCCAGGTGTGGTCGACGATCGTGTCGTCGTTGTTGATGACCATGCCGGTGGTGGCCTTGCCCGCTCCCGCGCCACCGACCCGCACGAACACGTCCTGGACGGTGGTCGGATTCGCCGCGTGGTCGGCCGAGGCTCCGTCGGGGCCGACCTGGACCAGTACCTGCGAGTTCTGCGGACCGGCGTCGACGAGGAGTCCGGCGAGCTTCACACCGTCCACGTCACCGACCTTGATCGCCGTGACCCCGTTGTCCGGGATGATCGTCGCGAGGCCGAGCCCCAGCACGACCGTGTTGGCCCGGTCGATGTTGATCGTCTGGTCCACGTGGTAGACGCCGGGCGTGAACAGGAGGTGCAGGCCCTGCTGCACCGCGGCGTTGATCGTGGCGGCGGAGGCCCCGGGCTTGACCACGTAGAACTGGCTCAGGGGGATGGACTCGCCCTGCGGTGTGCCGTTCCACGAGACACCGCGGGCGTTGGTGCGCTTGGCGGGGACGAAGACCTTGTAGTCGTTGCCGTCCAGGTAGAGGAACGGCTTCTCGCGGGAGACCGGGGTGGTGTCGAGGGTGGTGTACGGGGGGTTGGGGAAGCTCTGGGCGGGGGCGCCCTCGACGCCGGAGAACGTCATGTTCCAGACGCCGTTGCCCCAGCCGCCGACGGAGCTGTCGCGGGTGTACCACTGCTGCTGCGAGTACGGGCCGACCTGGCCGTCGATCTTGCTGTCGGCGATGTACCCGCCGCTCGCCCAGCCGTAGCCGTTCGGTGCGAGGTTGAGTCCGCCCTTGACGTGCATCCGACGGAACGGGGCTGCCTGGGAGACGGCCCAACGGTCGGTGCCGTTCACCGGGTTGAGCGCGAGGTTCTCGGCCGAGCGCCAGAAGTTCTGGGTGGCGTTGCCGTTGAACCACCCGGCGTCGACGGTCACGTCGCCGTTGAACGTGGTGTCGTCCGGCTTGAGGCCGAGGCCGGCGATCTGGGTGTAGAAGCCGATCTGTGCGTTGATGTTGTTGTACGTGCCCGGCTTGAACATCAGCGCGTAGCGGCCGGTGCCGAACTGGGCCGACTCCTGCTGCTTGAAGATCTCGTCGACCTTGGCCTGGATGCCGGGAGTCGACGGGTCGAAGACCAGGACGTTGGGACCGAGGTCGCCGCCGCCCGGGATCTGGGGGCCGTCTCCACCGCCGGTGGTCCCGAAGACCTGGAACTCCCAGAGCGAGTACCCGTATGCGGTGGCCCGGGTGGTGCCGGTCAGCCGGACGTACCGGGCGGTGCCGGAGACGTTCAGCGTCTCGGTGCCGCCGGGGCTCGTGGTGGTCGAGTAGGCGGTGCTCCACGTGCTGTCGTCCGTGGAGAACTCGATCCGGTAGCTCTTGGCGTAGGCGGCCTCCCACTTCAGAGCGATCTGGCTGACCGAGGCGGTGGAGCCCAGGTCGACCTTGATCCATTGGGGATCGGAGAACGCGCTCGACCAGCGGGTGCCGTCGTCGCCGTCCACGGCGGACGTGGCGGGGGTGCCGCCGTTCTCCTGGCTGGACGTGGTCACCGTCCTGCCCTGCGAGAGCAGTGAGGGCGCGGCGTTCGCGGAGGTGGACGGGACGAAGGCCAGCAGTGAGACGACGAGGCCGGCGACGGCGGCGAGTACGCCGGTGCGTCTCCCTCCGGTCGAGGGCGCGAGTCTGCGGAACAAGGGGGGTGCGTACATGGGGGCTTGTCTCCTGAGTCGCGGTACGGGTGCACGACACGAAGCCGGAGAGCGCTCTCTCCGGCCGATGGGGATACTTCTCCCTCGCGTCCCCATGCGTCAATAGGTGTGCAACACCCGCTTGAAAGCGGGCTGTTGGGAACAAGAATTGACGACTGATACCTCACGATTGACCTCATTGCCTACGCCTTGAGGTCATCCCTGCCGCACATCCGACGGTTCGTTGATTCAGATGATGATGTTGGGGCACCGGGCGACCCGGGCGGCGCACCATGGCGTTACCGGACATCTTGTCGACGCCCGGGGACAGCGGACCCGGCCGCTCGCTATCCTCCGGGGCATGAGCCGTGAGCGTGGCACGGGTGGCGCCCTTGACCAGGTGCGACGGGGTTCCGGGTGAGCGAGACGATGGGTCCTGTTCCGGCGGACGCCCGTACCGCGGAGATATGGCGCTCGTTCGGAGCCCGGCTGCGCCGGTGGCGCAGGCGGGCGGGGCTCACCCAGGCCCAGGTGGGCGCCCGAGTCGGCTACGACCACACCGCCATCAGCAAACTGGAGCACGGCAGTCGCAGGACGCCGCTGCCGCTGGCCCGCCGGCTGGACGAACTGCTGTGTGCCGAGGGCGATTTGCTGGCCGCCTGCGAGGCGGCCGAGGAACAGGAGCGCGTGGGGGACGCACCGGGCGCGCCTGCCCCCGTGCGGAGCGGCCCGTTGCCCGGGGAACCCGCGGGCGGGGCCCTCCCGGCGATGCTGCCGTCGGGCACGGTCCTGCCCGCGAGCCTGCCCGCATACGGCCTCGTCTGCCCGGTGCACGGCCGGGACGGCTGCTCCGTCCCCGTACTCACGGACGTCGTCGCCCTGCACGCGGCCTTCTGCGCGCTGGGCCCGGACACGCGGTCCCGCCCGGCTCTGGACAACGACACCGTGCACGCGCTGACCGCCCTGCTCGCGGTCTGTCTGCGCGCCGACGAGGAACGAGCCTGGCCCGGAGCGACCGCCGTCGTCGAGCGCACACTGCACGCCATGCTCCGGTGGATGGCGCTCCCCGCGGCGTCGTACCAGACCCAACTGGCCCCGCTGGCCGCAGAGTACGCGCAGTCGGCCGGCTGCCTGCGGCTGTTGTGGGGCCGCAACGGGACCGCGATGGCCTGGCTCGACCGCTCTCTGCTGTGGGCCACCATGGCCGGCCATGTCGGGACGCAGGTCGCGGCCCTCAGCGACATGAGCACCCTGGCCCGGCTGGAGGGTGACGGGCCGTCCGCACTCGCCTACGGCCAAGCGATAGGCCAGGCCGCCGAGGGCCGGCACTGGGCGGGCGCCATGAGCGATCTGTACCAGGCGCGCGGTCACGCGGTCCGCGGTGACGCCGTCCGGACCCTGAGGCACCTCGACCGGGCCTGGGCCCAGATGGACCGGGCCGGCGAACGGGACGAGACGGAGGCGCCCTGGCTCTCCGTCGCCTCCGTGCGCCTGCGTGTGGAGTCGGGCGCGGCCGGCGCGCTGCGCGATCTCGCCGCGGCCACCGGCGACCGCCGATTCGCGCTCCGCGCTGTCGCGGCGGCCCGCACCGCTCTCGGTCTGCTGCCGCCCGGCATGCACTCGGCGCGGATGCTTTTCCTGGCCCGGATGGCCGATGCCCACGCCTGCGCCGGTGACCCGGCGGCGGCGCAGGCCGTGGCAGGCCCGGTCCTCGACACCACCGAGGTCGTTCCGGCGACGCTGCTCGGCCAGGAACTGCGCGGACTTCACACCAGACTTGCCTCCCGCACCGGCGGAGGCCCGGAGTCCGCCGACTTCGTCCGCAGACTGGCGGCGGTGGTCCGCTGACACGCGGAAGGCGGGGCGTGTGGATCACGCCCCGCCCCCGCCCACCGACGGTGGGTCAGCTCACGTTCAGCGCCACGTCGTCCACGACGAAGCTGGTCTGCAGGTAGGCGTCCTCCTTACTGGTGAACCCCAGCGTCACCGTCTGCCCCGCGGCGGAGCCGACATCGAAGGACTGCTGGACATAACCGCTGCTCGCGTCGACATTCGAGTACGTCGCGAGTGTCCGGGAACCCAGCTTCACGGTGAACGTGTCATAGGCGGTCGGGTCACCCGCCGACTCGTCGGTGTCGGTGCTCAGGTAGAACGACAGCCGGTACGTCGAGCAGCCCGCCGGAACGGTCAGTGACTGCGTGGCCGCGTCGCTGTGGGTGCTGCCCCAGCCGCCGAACCAGGCCTGATAGGCGCCGCTGTGCGCGGGCTTCTCGGAGGTCCGGTTGTTGATGACCCCGCTCGTCTGGGTCCACGGCGTGGTGCCGTTCTCGAAACCTCCGTTGGCGACGACCTGCCGTGCCTGGCAGGTCCCGCCACCCCCGACGACCAGCGAGTACGTGGTGGTGTGGGTGGCGGTGCCCGTGCCGGTCACGGTGAGGGTGTACGTACCGGCGGTGACCTGCGCCCCGGCGGAGACGGTCATCGTGGACGAGGAGCCCGACTGCACGGAGGACGGGGCGAAGGAGACGGTGACCCCGCTCGGCGCACCGGAGGCCGTGAGCCGCACGGTCTGCGCGGACCCGCCGGTGGTGGCCGTGGACACGGTCGCGGTGACGGACGCGCCCGGCTGGACACTGCCGGATACCGGGTTCACCGCGACGGAGAAGTCGTCGGCGGGCGCGGTGGTGCCGACCGCCGTCTTCCACACGGTGTAGGCGACCCCGTCCGCGCTGCGGTCGAGCGCGGTCGCGTTGATGTTGGCCGTGGTGTCGCACGACTGGTGGTAGCACGGGTCGTACGAACGGCCCGCGGTGCCGCCCCACTTCGCTGCCTGGGCGGAGGACTTGGTGTCACTCGCACCGGTCGCGTAGCCCGAGGTGGCGATACCGCCCTGCTGGAACGAGTAGTCGTCGGAGCGTCCCTGGCCCTCGACGTTCTCCTCCGGGGCGAGGCCGAGCGACGCCCAGTACTCCTTCATCGGGGCCGATGCCGCCGAGTTGAGGTTGTTGATGAAGTAGCCGCCGTTGGTGGAGGCGACCATGTCGAAGTTGTAGTACGCGGAGATGGCGGACCGCTGGGCGGCGGAGAGCTGGCCGACGTAGTACTCGGAGCCCTCCAGGCCCTGCTCCTCGCCGTTCCACCAGGCGAAGCGCACATGCTGGGTCATCGTCGGGTTCTGCTGGGCCAGGGCGAGCGCGTTCTCCAGCAGCGTGGCGGAACCGGAACCGTTGTCGTTGATTCCGGGGCCGGCGGCCACACCGTCCAGGTGGGCGCCGAACATCACGGTCCGGTCGGCCGGACCTCCCGGCCAGTCCGCGATCAGGTTGTTGCCCCGGTAGGTGCAGGTGGTGCAGGTCTGCTCGCTGACGGTGTAGCCGGCGGCCTGCAGCTTGCCCTTCACATAGGCGAGCGAGGCGGTGTAGCCGCTGCTGCCGGCCCGCCGGTTGCCGCCGTTCTGCGAGGCGATGGTGTTGAGCTGGGACAGATGCGTCTGCACGTTGGCGACGCTGATGTCGGGGGCCGTGCCACCCGGATTGCCGCCGTCACCGATGGTCAGGGTGTACTGCGCGGTGTGGTCCTGGGTGCCCGCACCCTTCACCGTGAGGGTGTACGTGCCGGGCGCCGCGGCCGAAGTCGTCGACACCGTCATGGCCGAGGTCGCGCCGGACTGCACCGAGGACGGACTGAAGGAGACGGTCACACCGCTCGGCTGCCCGGTCGCCGACAGGTTCACCGTCTGCGCGCTGCCGGACGACACGGTGGTCCTGACCGTGGCCGTCACCGAGCTGCCCTGCTTCACCGAGCCGGAGGCCGGGTCGAGCGAAACGGAGAAGTCGCTGTTGCCGCTGGGGGCGCAGGTCGGGTCGCCGCTCTGGGCGGGGACGCTCACCGCGTCCCAGGCCGCCTTCGCCCGGTTGAACAGCACACAGGTGGCGTCGAGGTTCTTGGCCGAGGTCAGCGTGGCGGTGCGGTAGCGCTTGTACGTCATACCGCTGGTCTTCAGCAGCATCCCGCCGTAGAAGACCTTGCCGGCGCTCTGGATGCCCACGCCGGTCACCGAGGAGCTGTTGCAGGTGGGGCTGGACGGCTTGCCGCCACCGGGGTTCGAGCCCTCCGCCAGCAGGTAGAACCAGTGGTTGAGGGGGCCGGCCGCCGCGTGCTCCTCGGTGCTGGGTATGGAGGAGCTGTAGCAGTTCGGGTCGCCGATCTGGCCCGGGTTGTACATGATCCGGATCGGCCCGTTGCCGACGAGGTCGATCTTCTCCCCGACGGTGTAGTCCGGGTCGTCGTACGGGGCGGGCTCGTTGGTGTACGCCTCGGTCAGGGCGCCCATGATGTCGCCGGTGGCCTCGCCGAGCCCGGACTCGTTGTTGGCGCCGCCGGGCGTGTACTGGTCGATGCCGTGGCCGAACTCATGACCGACGACGTCCATGGCGCCGATCCACTGGTTGGCGTTGTTGTGGCCTATGGAGACGGTGGAGCCGTCCCAGTAGGCGTTCACGTCGTTCAGCCCGACCTTGACCGGCCAGCTGCGGCCGTTGCCGTCGTGGCCGTTGCGCCCCAGCCAGTCACGCAGCATGTCCCATTCGTGCTGGGCCGCCCACATGACGTCGACGCAGCCGGTCTCCTTGCTGGAGGCGCTGCCCGTTCCCCAGGAGTCGCTCGACTTGGTGAAGACGCTCCCTGTGCTGTAGTCGGCGCAGCTCAGCCCGGGGCGGGCCGGGTCGCGCAGCGAGTAACTGCCACCTGATGACGTGGTGTTGATGGAGAGCGGGGACGGTCCGTTCCACTGGCTGTTGCCGGTGCCGGCCTTGACGTCGTCGTAGCTGTCGAGCACCGTGCCGGTGCCCGCGTCGACGAAGACGTGCAGGCGGCTCGGTGCCTTCGCGGTCCGGCCGGTGAGGACGGTCTCCCAGGCAAGCCGGGACTTCGTGCCGGTGGCCCGGACGACCAGCCTGTGGCTGTCGACCCGCTCCACCGTGCGGAGCTTCTTGCGTGAGGTGGCTTCGGCGGTCTTGGCGGAGACGGTCGCGGTGACCGGCACGTTGATGCGCCGGGAGACGGCCGACTGGGATCCGCGGATGCGCCCCTTGGAGTCGGCCACCACGACGGCGTCACCGCCGACGACCGGCAGGCCGCGGTAGGTGCGTTCGTACGCGATGGAGTAGAGCCCGTTGACCCAGGGGGTCACCATCTGCCGCTCGTACCGCTCCTCGGGCCCCTTGGCGAGGGCGTCGAGACCACTGGCCGCCGCCCGGTCGGCGGCCGACACGGCAGCCGAGAGCGCGGTCGGGGCAGGCGGAGACGGTTCTGCAGAAGCTGACTGGCCACTGGTGGCGACCAGCATTCCGGCGAGGACGGCCAGGGTTGTCCCGGCCGTCATCGGTCTGCGTTTCATCGAGGCTCCTCGGTTCGTGGGGACCTCGGTCACGGGCAGCGGCGTGGGCGGACGGGCCCGTCCGTGACGGCGGCACCGGTCGTCCGCCCAGGTGGTGTCCGTGATCGGGCGACCGAACACTCACACGTGGACATGACCTCGTCAACGAACTACGGGTAGGTGAACGGGACTTGGCAAGTCTGGTCAAGTCACCCTGGTGCGATCGCACAGCCGGTACACAGAAACGGGCTGCGGGACTGAGGGCCCGTCGGGGCGTGAAGGTCAGGGAGGGGCTGGACGGAGCGGCGGAGTGGATCTATCCTGCACGCACACCAAGTCCAGAAAACGACATAAGCGTTGCAAAAAACATATCATGAATCAGCAACAAACGCAAGGCATCTGACGCGCCATCACTTGGCTGATCTTCATGTACAGCTTCACGGAAGGCCTCACTCTTGACCTCGGAAACCTCCGACGCGGCGGCTGCCGGCACCTGGCAGCTCGGCGACCTGACCGTCAACCGGATCGGTTTCGGCGCCATGCGCCTGACCCAGAACGGTGCGGCGTTCGGCAGCGACCGCGGCCCGCACGACCGGGACCGGGCGATCGCCGTGCTGCGCAGGGCCGTTGAGCTCGGCGTGAACCACATCGACACGGCCGCCTTCTACTTCTCACCTCTGCGCTCGGCCAATGAACTGATCAACCGCGCACTGGGGCCGTACGCGGACGAACTGGTCATCACCACCAAGGTCGGCCCCAGCCGCAGGCCCGGCGGCGACTGGCCCGAGTGGGCCGAGCCGGAGCAGCTGCGCGGGCAGGTCGAGGAGAACATCCGGCAGCTCGGCCGCGACCACCTCGACGTGGTGAACCTGCGGATGAACGGGCCCGCCCCGATCAGTGAGCACTTCGGCGCGCTGGCCGAACTGCGGGAGGAGGGCCTCATCCGCCACCTGGGCCTCTCCAACGCCTGGCCCGACCAGATCGTCGAAGCCCGGGCCATCGCGCCCGTCGTCTGCGTACAGAACAGGTACGGCATCGGCGAACGGCGCGCCGACTCCGAGGACATCCTGCGCACCTGCGGCGAACTCGGCATCGCCTTCGTGCCGTTCTACGCGATCGCCGCCGGGGGCCGCGAGGCCGGCGCGGACCTCACCGCGGAGCACGAGGCACTGCTCGACATCGCCCGTGCTCACGACGCGTCCCCCGCCCAGGTCCGGCTCGCCTGGACGCTCGGACGGGGCCCGCACGTCCTGGCCATCCCGGGCACGGGCAACCACGCTCACCTGGAGGCGAACGTGGCGGCGGGCGCCCTGCGGCTCACCGAGGACGAGGCGCGGCGGCTCACCGCGCTGGGCCAGGGTGACGGCTGATCGGCCGGCGGCCGGGGCGGGAGGCGGGGCGACCCGCCTCGGCGCCCGCCGGCCGGCCACTCGGCGGACGTAGCATGATCCTCATGGAGCAGCGAGAACTGGGCAGGACCGGACGGGACGTATCGGTCGTCGGGCAGGGCACGTGGCAGCTCGGCGGGGACTGGGGCGAGGTGCGCGAGGCCGATGCCTTCGACGTCCTCGATGCCGCCGTCGGGGCGGGCGTCACCTTCTTCGACACCGCGGACGTGTACGGGGACGGACGGAGCGAGCAGCTCATCGGCCGCTATCTGAAGGAGCGCCCCGACGCGGGCGTCCTGGTGGCGACGAAGATGGGCCGGCGCGTCGATCAGGTGCCGGAGAACTACGTCCTGGACAACTTCCGTACGTGGAACGACCGCTCACGCGCCAACCTCGGGGTCGACACCCTCGATCTCGTGCAGCTGCACTGCCCGCCCACGGCCGTCTACTCCTCGGACGAGGTCTACGACGCCCTCGACACCCTGGTCGCCGAGCAGCGGATCGCCGCCTACGGGGTGAGCGTCGAAACGTGTGCCGAGGCGCTGACTGCCATCGCCCGCCCTGGTGTCGCGAGCGTCCAGATCATCCTCAACCCGTTCCGCCTCAAGCCTCTGGACGAGGTCCTGCCGGCCGCCCGTGCGGCCGGGGTCGGCATCGTCGCACGGGTGCCGCTCGCCTCCGGCCTGCTCTCCGGGAAGTACACCGCGGACACCGTCTTCGCACCCGAGGACCACCGCACGTTCAACCGGCACGGGGAGGCGTTCGACCAGGGCGAGACCTTCTCCGGGATCGACTACGGCACCGGGGTGGCCGCGGCGGCCGAGTTCGCCGGACTCGCTCCGGACGGGGCGACCCCCGCGCAGACGGCGCTGCGATGGATCATTCAGCAGCCCGGCGTCACCAGCGTCATCCCCGGTGCCCGCTCGGTGGAGCAGACCCGGGCCAACGCGGCCGCGGCGGCACAGGACCCGCTGCCGCAGCGCACGCTCGACGCGGTGCGGGACCTCTACGACCGCAGGATCCGCGCGGCGGTCCACGACCGCTGGTAGCGGGCCCCGGCTACCGGCCGGGGGCGGGGGACGGCGGCGCGCTCGTCGAGGTGTCGCCGTCCGGAGTGGTGGCCGAGCTGGATTCTGGCGAGAACAGGCTCATCCCCAGGTAGACGGCGGCGAGGAAGGCGACCGTACCCGCGATGGCGCTGGCCACTCTGGGCCGGCGTCTTATCGCCTCGCGGGCGCTGCGCCGCCGGGCGTTGCGGGGCCGGCTCGCCGCCCGCCGCCCCCGGCCCTGCGCCTGGGGCAGCCGGTACGTCGTCGGGGCGCCGGAGTCCGCGCCGGAGTGCTGCGTGACGGGCGCGCGCGGTGCCGGCGCCGGCGCGTAGGCGGCGGCCGGAGCCCTCGGGGGAGCGGGCCGGTGCTGCGGCAGCGGTTCCGCCTGCCCCCGCCAGGCCTCGCTGTGGAACCAGTCGGCGACCTGTTGTGCGGTGGGCCGGTCCTCCGGCTGCTTCGCGAGCAGGCCCAGCAGGTACGAGTCGAAGGCCGCGGACATGTCGACGCCCCGCTGCCGCAGCGGCACGGGAGGCGTGTCCACGTGCTGGTACAGCGTCGCGGTCGGGGTGTCCGAACGGAACGGCGGCTGGCCGAGCAGCAGTTGGTAGATGACGCAGCCGAGGGAGTACATGTCCGAGGCGGCACCGGCGGTGCGGCCGAGAGCCCGTTCCGGAGCGAGGTAGAGGCTCGTGCCCACGATGTGCCCCGTCGTCGTGAGGGCGGCCGAGGGGTCGTCGACGAACTGGGCGATGCCGAAGTCGCCGATCTTTACGGAGTCCTCGGCATCGAGCATCAGGTTTCCCGGCTTGATGTCCCGGTGGACGATGCCCTGCCGGTGAGCCGCGGCCAGTCCGGCGGCTGCCTGGCCGGCGATCCGGGCGACCTGCTCCGGACCCAGCCGCTCCTGCGCCAGGAGCAGGTCGGAGAGGCTCCTGCCCTCGACGAGTTCCATCACCAGGAAGAGCCGGTCCTCCCAGGACCCGAAGTCGAACACGGCCACCAGGTGCGGGTGGCTCAGCCGGGCGGCGGTCTGGGCCTCCAGCCGGAACCGCGCGGTCGCCGACTCGTCGGCGTGTTCGCCCAGCAGCAGCTTCACGGCGACGGCCCTGCCGAGGACCTCGTCCGTGGCTCGCCAGACCTCACCCATCCCGCCACGGCCGATGGCGGATATCAATCGGTACCGACCAGCAACCAGCACCTGCGCACACCTATCTCGAATAGCTCGCGTATCTCGAACAGCTCGGGCCGAGGACCGCTTCGGCTGCCGCGGCGGCGACCTCGCGTGGAACGAGGAACGGGGTGGGGGCACACGGCAAGATCAGGATATCCGGCGCGCGGACCCGGGGCGACCGGCCGTCACTCCGCTCCGGCCGTCCGGACGGTGACGGGCCGGCAGGCCTCCCCCGGAACGCGGCGCCCGCCATGGTCAGGAAGCCGGACCGGGCCCGTGCGGCAGCGGTGCGGTTCCGGGAAAAAGCCATGCGTACGCGGCCCCGGCGCTGAACTCGCCCTGTCCGCCGGGGAAGAGCAGCTCCGCCGCGGTGAACGCCGGATCGGTCGCGCTCGCCGGCACGTAGGGGACCGCGATGCAGCGCATCCCCGCCGCGTGCGCGGCCCTCGCGCCGGGGGCCGCGTCCTCCACGACCACACAGTCGGCCGGTGCGGCCCCCAGGCGCCGGGCGGCCTCCAGGAACACATCCGGTTCCGGCTTGCCGCGCCTCACCTCGTCGGCGGAGACATAGGTCGGGAGGAACGCACCGAGGCCGGTGCTCGTCAGTACGGCCTCGATCCCGGCCAGGGACGAGCCCGACGCCACCGCCATGGCCACGCCCCGGCCGTGCAGCAGCTCGACGAACTCCCGCATCCGGGGAAAGGCTTCGGTCGACTTCCGCGCCAGCTCCAGATAGAGCGCGTCCTGACCCGCCACCAGTTCGTCGACGGAGGCGGCGATGCCGTACTCCGTGCGCAGGACAGCCAGCGCCTCGGGGTTGCTGATCCCGATGAAGCGGGCGTTCTGCTCCCAGGTGAAGTCGGGCACTCCGTACCGCTCGAGCAGCAGCCGTATCGACTCGTACGCGTTCGGCTCGCTGTCCACGAGCGTGCCGTCCAGGTCGAAGATGACCGAAGGTGGCGCTGCGGGTGATGAGTTCATGGTCGTCATGATCTCAGCACGGCGGTCATCCCCGGCCGGGGGGAGCCGACCGGCCCACCGACTCCACGAGGGGCAGCAGCCGGTGCGGCACCCGCTCGCGCAGCGCCACCTCGGTCCGTGTCCTGACGACGCCCGGAAGCTGGATCAGCCGCTGGATCACGTCCTCCAGGTGCCCGTTGTCCCGCGCCACCACCCGGGTCAGCAGGTCGCCGCCGCCCGTGGTGGAGAAGGCCTCGACGATCTCGGGTACGGCGGCGAGTGCCTCGCCGACGTCGTCGAGGTGCCCCTGGGTCACCTCCAGGTGCACGAAGGCGAGCACCGGGTGACCGAGGGCGGCGGGGGAGAGGAACGGGCCGCTGCCGGTGATCACACCGTCCCGTTCGAGGCGGTCGATCCGGGCCTGGAGGGTGCCCCGGGCGATGGACAGGATCCGCGCGTACTCACGCACGCTCGTGTGGGGCTGCTCGATGAGCAACCGCAGGATCCGGGTGTCGAGCGCGTCCACCGCCATGGTCCGCCGGCCTTTCCGTGGTACATCGGTCGGGGCAGCGACTGTACCAATGGCGCACCGCCGGGCCGCCCCGCCGCAGGCCCCCTCCCGCACGCGGGCGCAGGAGGAGGCCTGGGCGGCTGGGGAGTCAGAACTGCACGTCGGAGCAGGCGTAGAACGCGTTGCCCGTGTCGGAGATCGTCCAGACGCCGAGGATCAGGTGCTTGCCGGACTTCTGCGGCAGCACACCCGAGTGGGACACGGCCGAGCCGGGCAGCCGGCCGCCGAAGGGGACGGTGAGGAAGGGCTGCGGTTCCAGATCGGCCCGGGTGAGCGGCTGGGACGGGTCGTAGCCGTTCCTGGTGACGTAGTAGCGGAAGCCGGTCGTCGCGTGACGCGCCTCGATCCTCCAGTTGAACGTGTAGTTCTGCCCGGCGGGCACCCGGTGGTCCGTTGGCCGACCGCTGGTGCCCCGCGCCAGTGATCGAATGAGCCATTGGCACAGTGTTCGGAGGCCAATTTGAGCCAACAGGCCTGCGGGTGCTCTGATGTACCCGTCGATGGCGCTGCGGATCCCGTGGCGCCTTTTTCATGCCGGTACGCGGAACCGGTGAGCGGAGGCGGGGAACAGCAGTGCTGAAGAGAGCGTTCGTGGCCCGGGACCCGGGCCGGCTGCGGCTGCGCTTCGCCGGGCGGGCCGTGCTCGGCATCGGGCTCGCGGTGACGGTGTGCGGCTTGGCCGGCCATTCGCTCGTCGCGGCCATCACCGGAGGGCTGGCGGCGCTCCTCGCCCTGTTCACGGTGACCGACCCCACCGTCCTCGGTCAGGCCGTCACCACGGCTCTGCTGCCCGCCGTCGGCTTCCCGGTGCTCGCGCTGGCCGCGGTCCTCCACGACCACCCGATCGCGCGCGACGCCGCCTTCCTCGCGGTCATGGGCGTGGGTGTGTACGCACGGCGATGGGGCCCGCGTGGCCACTCCCTCGGCGTGTTCGCCTTCATGGCCTTCTTCACCACGCAGTTCCTCCACACGCTGCCCGGACAACTGCCCGAGCTGTACTCCGCCGTCGCCCTCTCCCTGCTGTCCTCCTCGGCCGTCCGCTTCGGTCTGTGGTGCTACGAGCGCCGGCTGACACCCCCCGCCGTACCCGCACCGGTCAGCGGCACGGGCCTGGCCCGGGTCACCACGCGGCAGGCGGTCCAGGCGGCCGCCGGCGGAGCCGTCGCGCTGATGGCGGGGCAGCTCCTGTCGGACCAGCGCTGGTACTGGGCCGTCGGCGCCACATGGTGGGTCTTCGTGAACACGGCCTCGCGCGGCGAGACCCTGGTGCGCAGCTTTCGCCGGGTGCTGGGCACGCTGATCGGCATTCCCGTGGGCCTCGCCGTCGTCGTCCCGCTGCACGGGGCGCCGGTCCCCACCGCGCTGCTCGTCGCCGTCGGGGTGTTCGGGATCTTCTACACCGCGGCCGTCTCGTACACCTGGATGATGCTCTCCGTGACGGTGATGGCCGGCGCACTCTACGGCTCTCTCGGCGTGCTCGACCCGGACCTGCTCGCCCTGCGGCTCGGCGAGACGGCCGTCGGCGCGCTCGGTGCGATGCTCGCGGTGCTGTTCGTGCTGCCCGTCACCACGCACGCCACGACCGACGCCTGGATCCAGCGTGCCCTGCGCTGCGTGCACGCCTGCACCGAGGAGGCCGCCGCCCGGCTCTCGGGCTCGGCCACCGCCGACCCGGCGCCCCGCGTCGCCGAACTGGAGGCGCTGCTCGGCCGTGTCCGGCTCTCGCTGGCCCCGCTCGTCCACCCGCTGAGCCCGTTGCGTGCCCGCAGGGCCCGGGCCGGGCACGTGCTCGCCCTGCTCGACGACTGTGCGCGGGAAGTGCGCGGACTGGCCTCCGTGGCGGCGGACCCGGAAGCCTCCCACGACGCCCGGCTCGCCGCGGCATGCTGGCGCGTCGAGAGCGCCGTTGAAGCGCTCACCGCCCCCGAACGCCCGGCCCGCGCCTCGGTGGCCGTCGGTCTTTTGGCGCACCCGGCGGCGACAGAACCCGCCCTCGCCCACCTGCACGGCCTGGAGCGCGCCCTCGCCGAACTGGCCGCGCCCCTGCACGCCCCGCCCCGCGCGCCCCTCGTCCCGGCCTGATCGCACACCCCTGGTCCAGACCACGCGAGGGCACTGCTACGGTCGCCGCGGAAGATCGCGGCGGCCGCCGCCGTCGCGATCAGTCGGCGGAGAGAGGCAGTGCGGTGGACAGCAGCAACAGTGCCGGACGGGCATTCATCGGGTCGTTCACCTCGGCGGGCGGACGCGGCATCACCGTCGCCGCCGTCGACGACGAGACCGGGGCGCTCACCGCCCTTGGGACGACCGACGCCGTACCCGATCCCTCCTTCCTCGCGCTCGGCCGGGGCACCGGCCCCGGCGGTGCGGTCCTCTACGCGGTGAGCGAGATGGAGAAGGGTGCGGCAGCCGCCCTCGACATCAGCCACGACGTTCCGCGGCCCCTCGGGGAGACCCGGCAGGTCGACGGCGACGGCCCCACCCATCTCGCACTCGCGGGGGGCCATGTGCTCACCGCCAACTACGGCTCCGGCAGCGTCACCGTGCTGTCCGTGCTCGCGGACGGCTCGCTCGGCGCGGCCGGCTGCGTACTCGCGCACGAGGGCAGCGGGCCGGTCACCGAACGCCAGGAGGGGCCGCACGCCCACCAGGTCCTCCCCGACCCCTTGGGGAGGTGGGTGCTCAGCGTCGACCTCGGCACCGATTCCGTACGGATCTGCGCGCTGGACCCGGCCACCGGGGAGCTGCGTCCGCACGGGGAGACGGCGCTGCGGCCCGGTACCGGGCCGCGCCATCTCGCGTTCCATCCCGCGGGCGGCCACGCCTATGTGCTGAACGAGCTGGAGCCCACCGTCACGGTGTGCCGGTGGGATTCCGCCGCCGGGGCCCTGGAGGCGGTCGGTGAGGCGCCCGTGCTGCCCACCGGGGCGAGCGGCGGATCCAACCCGGCGAGCTATCCGTCCGAGGTCGTCGTCGCACACGACGGCCGGTTCCTGTGGGTGGCCAATCGCGGGCACGACAGCATCTCCGTGCTCACCCTCGACGCCACGGGCGAGCAGGCGTCCCTGGTCACGACCGTGAGCTGTGGCGGACACTGGCCGCGCGACCTCGCCCTCGACCCCACCGGACGGCGGCTGTACGCCGCCAACGAACGGTCGGGGAACGTCAGCTGGTTCACCGTGGACCCGGAGACCGGAGTCCCGGCCCCGGAGGGGTCCCTGGAGGTCCCTGCTGCCTCCTGCGTGATCTTCGCCTGAGGAACGGCGAACGCCCCGGGGCCCGCGAACGGGTCCCGGGGCGTACGTGCGTCACGGACGGGCGGGGTGCGTCGTCCGTCCCGCTCCCGTGACGGACGACGCACCCGGCCTGCCGTACAGGTCAGTGGGCCTGTGCTCCCTGCGCCACCGCCGGAGCGATGCCGAGCGTGGTCGTGTACATCGACAGCACCAGCTTGCCGATCGCCGGGTACGCGCCGAGCGGCTCGGCGCTCGCGCAGCCGGCCTCCTTCACAGCGGCGTCCAGCAGCCCGTCGGCCACCTCGGGGCCCACCAGGTAGGGCGCCACTGCCAGCTGCAGCGAGCCGGAGCCCTTCAGCTGCTCGGCGATCGAGGCGACCGAGCCCTCGACGTCGAGCGCGGCCGCCATCACCGGCACCGCGAGCCGCGCGGCCAGCAGCATGCCGGTGATCCCCGCCGCCTGTACGGCTTCCTCGCCGCCCACGGTGGCCAGCACGATGCCGTCGGCGGCCGTGGCCACGGTGAACAGCCTGGCCCGGTCCGCGCGGGCGAGACCGGCCTCGGAGAGGCGCACGTGCAGTGCCTCGGCCAGCAGCGGGTGCGGGCCGAGCACATCGGTCAGCTCGGCCTGAGTCCGGCTGTCCTCGATCGCGAGGCGTATCCGCTGCACCAGCGTGCTGTCGGGCCCTGCGAGAAGCGGGACCACGACGGCGGCCGGGCCCTCGGGCTCGGCGACCTCACGGCCGGCGGCCTTCGCCTGCTCGAAGCGCGCGATGCGCTCGGCGGCGGCGTGGGCGAGAACGGAGGCGACGGTGGGGTACTCGGCGTCGTCGCCGTCGAGATAACCGATCAAGGCGTTCAGACCGGGAAGCTCGGAACGGGCGATGCTGATCACCTCTTCGGCCAGACTGCGGCTGGCCGAGGAGGGGGTACCGGGAACGGCGAGAACGAGCGCGGCAGCGCCCTCAGGTGCGACCACGGGCTCCGGGCGGCGGTGCCGTCCGGACTGGCGAGGTCGCGGCATTCGTACAGGCAGGCCGGAAGCGGGCCCAGTGGGGGTGCTCATGGCGCCGCATGCTACTGGTTTTGGGTACCCCGCTGCTCGGGGAGGGGCCGGTCGAGCGTCGTCTGTCCGCATTTATCCGATCAGTGGCTTACCGGCCGACTGCCCTGCTCTGTCGCCCCCGGGGTGGTACCGATTTCGGGAGAGGAACCGGTGACCCGCAGCAGTGTGGGGTGGAGCGGCAACCGCAGATCTCCCGTGGCGAGTGCCTGCGCGATGCGCAGCGAACCGATCAGCGGATCACCCGAACCGGGGACCGCCCGTGCGTGCGGCAGTTGTCGCGCCAGCTCCTCGCGCAGCGGTACGAGCAGCGGGTCGCCCATCCGGAACAAGCCGCCCGTCAACGCCACTTCGCACCCCCCGCCGTCCGCACCGGCCTTCGGGCACACCGCGGCGGCGGCCTCGGCGATGTGCCCGGCGGCGTCACGCAGGATGGCTTCGGCGACGGGATCGTGCGGCGCGCACGCGGCCACCTCGGGAGCGAACGAGGCAAGGACCGCGGGCCGGTCGGTACGCGGATAGAGCAGGCCGGGCAGGTCCGTCGCCGGACCGAACACCGCTTCCAGCCTGGCCAGCAGCGCCGGGGAGCCGCCCCGCCGTCCGTCATGGGCGCGCATCGCCGCGTCGAGTCCGGCCCGCCCGATCCAGGCGCCGCCCCCGCTGTCGCCCAGCAGATGCCCCCAGCCGTCGGCCCTGCGCCACTGCGTGAGATCCGTACCGAGCGCGATCAGCCCGGTGCCGGCGGCCACGACCGCGCCGGGCCGCTGCCCGACCGCCCCGGCGTACGCGGTCACCGCGTCGGCGGCGAGCGCCAGCTGTCGCAGCCCGAGCGCGTCCGCCAGGGCCGCTGGCAGTTCGGCGCGCAGCTGGTCGCCGAGCGTGGCCATCCCTGCCGCCCCGATCGCGACGGCGGCGATACGGTCGCCGCCGCCGTACCGGGCGAGCAGGTGCCGGACGGCGGGCAGCAACTGATCGAGGAGGTGGGCGGCGTCGATACCGCGGGGGCCGGTCCGCACCGGTTCGGCGCACGCCGACGTGCCCAGTGGCGCGTCCCCGCCCACCGTGCCCAGTGCCACCCTCAGGCCGGAACCGCCCGAGTCGACGCCGAGGACGTACTCTCCGGTCGCATGCCCGTGTGACTCCATGGAGCGGCTCCCGTAAGCGGTGGAATGACGGCGGCAGCCTACCTCCGGGCCTTTCGCGACGAGCCGCTGGTGTCGGCGACGCGCCTTCCGGGCCGGGCGTTCACCGCAGGTGGGGGAGGGGCGGGGCCACCCTCGTTACGCCGGTAGGGTGAGGCACGTGACAGCGCGACCGTTGAACGAAGTTGTGGAGCCCGGATGGGCTCAGGCGTTGGCCCCCGTGGCGGGACGCATCGCCGAGATGGGGGACTTCCTGCGGGCGGAGGTCGCGGCAGGCCGCACGTATCTGCCGTCGGGGGCGAACGTGCTGCGCGCGTTCCAGCAGCCGTTCGACGAGGTGCGCGTGCTGATCGTCGGTCAGGACCCCTACCCCACACCGGGGATGGCCATCGGGCTGAGCTTCGCGGTCGCACCCGAGGTACGTCAGCTTCCGGGCAGCCTGGAGAACATCTACCGCGAGCTGCACACGGACCTGGGGCTGCCCCGGCCGTCGAACGGCGATCTGACCGCGTGGACGCGCCAGGGCGTGCTGCTGCTGAACAGGGCGCTGACGACCGCACCCCGCAAGCCCGCCGCCCACCGCGGCAAGGGCTGGGAAGAGGTCACCGAGCAGGCCATCAGGGCGCTGGTCGCGCGGGGCACACCGCTGGTCTCCATCCTGTGGGGCCGCGACGCCCGCAACCTCCGGCCGTCGCTGGGGGACTTCCCGGCGATCGAGGCCGCCCATCCGTCCCCCATGTCGGCGGACCGCGGCTTCTTCGGGTCGCGCCCCTTCAGCAAGGCCAACGAACTCCTGGCCCGCCAGGGGGCGCAACCCGTGGACTGGCGCCTGCCGTAGCACAGATCGGGTCACCCGCCGATCGTGGCCGCCCGGACGCACAGGACGTCCGGCAGGTGCGAGGCGAGCTGCTGCCAGCTGTCCCCGTCGTCCGCGCTCGCGTACACCTCGCCGTTGCGGTTGCCGAAGTACACCCCGGCCGGATCGGCGTCGTCGGTACAGAGGGCGTCGCGCAGCACCGTGCCGTAGTGCGCGCCGTCGGGCAGCCCCGACGACAGGGGTTCCCAGCTGTTGCCCGCGTCGGTGGTCCGGAAGACGCGGCAGCGGTGCCCGGCCGGCACCCGGTCGGCGTCGGCGTTGATCGGGAAGAGGTACGCGGTGTCCGCGCGGTGCGGGTGCGCCGCCACCGCGAAGCCGAAGTCGGAGGGCAGGCCCGCGCCGATGTCCGTCCAGTGGCCCCCGGCGTCGTCGCTGCGGAACACACCCCAGTGGTTCTGGAGGTAGAGCCGGTCGGGATCGACGGCGTCCCGGCTGACCTTGTGGACGCACTGACCGAACTCCGGGTCCGGATCGGGCAGGAAGACCGCCGACACCCCCCGGTTGGCCGGGGCCCAGCTCTCGCCGCCGTCCGCCGTCCTGAACACCCCGGCAGTGGAGACGGCAACGGTGACCGACCGCGGGTCCCGCTCGTCGGTCAGCACCGTGTGCAGCCCCTCGCCGCCGCCGCCCGGCACCCACTTCGAGCGCGTCGGATGCTCCCAGAGCGGACGCACCAGCTCGAAGGACTCGCCCCTGTCCCGCGAGCGGAACAGCGCGGCCGGCTCGGTGCCCGCGTACACGACGTCGGGTGCCTCGGGGCCCGCCGGGTGCAGCTGCCAGACCCGCTCCAGCGACGTTCCGGTGAACTCAGGGAACTTCACGGCCGGTTGCTTCGGTTCGACCCAGCTCGAACCCAGGTCGTCGGAGTGGAAGACGGACGGGCCCCAGTGCGCGCTGTCACCGCCCACCAGCAGCCGGGGGACGTCCCCGCGCTTGTCGATGCCGATCGAGTAGATCGCCTGCGCGTTGAAGTGCGGTTCGTCGAACTCCCACGCGCCACCGCTCCTGCGGCCGATGAAGAGCCCCTTGCGGGTGCCGACGGTGAGCAGAACATCGGTCATGACCGAACCTCCCGAAACGCCGTTGTGCCGGATACGCGACAGTCTGCACCCGACCACTGACAGTGGCGCGCAGGACAGCTCCGGACACCGCCGCTTCCACGGCGGGTGACGGGTTTCGTGCGCCCGGAAGTCCTAGGGCCTCCCGCGGTCAGAGCCGGACGCCTGCGAGCGGGTCAGGAGGCGGGTCGTGCCCCCGTCGTCCTCGGGGATGTCGCGGACATGGCGGAAGCCGATCCGGCTCAGCAGGGCGAGCGACGCCTCATTGGCGGCGTCCACGGTCGCGTGCACCTCGGCCAGGCCCAGGGCGCCGAAGCCGTGGGCGACCAGCGCCTCGGCGATCTCGGTGCCCAGCCCCCGCCCCCACGCCGCGGGGGCCACGGCGTAGACGATCTCGTGGCCGTCCACGCCGGGGGTGGGGGACGGCTTGATCTCCGCGTGCGCGACCGCACGCCCGCCCTGCCGCACCACCCACACGCCGAACAGGTCCTGCGCGTACACCTTCGTGAAGATCCGCCCGAACAGCGCCCGGTCCTCGTCCTCCGCGGCCGGGCCGTCGCCCATCCAGCGTCCCACCCGGGCGTCCTGGAAGAGCGCCACGAAGTCCTCCTCGTCGGCGGGTGCGTACGGCTCCAGCAGCAAGCGCCGCGTGTGCAGGACGGGGGTCTTCATGCCGCGCGACGCTACCCACCGCCCGGCCGCGGTCGCAACGGACTTGATCAGCGGCCGGGCGCCGCCGTGCTGCTGCGTACCACCAGGTTGGTGGCCAGGTCGACGCGGGTGGTCGCGGGCTGCCGGCCGCGTCCGAGGTCGAGGACCAGCCGGGCCGCGGTCTCGGCCATCTCGATGAGCGGCTGGCGCACCGTGGTCAGCGGCGGCCCGATCCACCGGGTGAGCGGCAGGTCGTCGAACCCGACCACGCTGAGGTCCTCGGGGATGCGCAGCCCCAGCTCGCGCGCGGCCTCGTACACACCGAGCGCCTGCAGGTCGTTGCCGGCGAAGACGGCCGTCGGCCGGTCCGCCATGCGCAGCAGCTCCAGGCCCGCGGCGTAGCCCGCCTCGTGCTGGAACTCGCCCTCGCGGACCAGATCGGGGTCGATCGGCAGGCCCGCGGTCTCCAGGGCGGCACGGTAGCCGTCCACCCGGGCGCGGCTGCACATCATGCGCGACGGGCCGCTGACGACCCCGATCCTGCGGTGCCCGAGCGCGGTGAGGTGGCGGGTGGCGGCGAGCCCGCCCTGCCAGTTCGTCGTCCCGACCGACGGGACGTCGTCGCCGGGATCGCCGGCCGGGTCGACCACCGCGTACGGGATGCTGCGGCTGGTCAGCTGGGCACGCTGGGCGGCGGTGAGGTCCGACAGGACCAGGATCACCCCGACCGGCCTGCGGGCCAGGACGCCGTCCACCCAGGTCTGCCCGGGGGTGAGACGGCCCGCGCTCTCCGAGAGCACCAGGCTCAGGCCCTCCTCGCGCGCCACGTTCTCCACGCCGCGCACGACCTCCATGGCCCACGCGCTGTCCAGCTCGTGGAAGACCAGGTCGATCAGTTGCGACTGGGTCGTGGAGCCGCGTCTGCGGCGGTAGCCGTGGAGCAGCAGCAGCTCCTCGACCTTCGTACGCGTGCCGGGGGCGACATCGGCCCGCCCGTTCAGCACTTTCGAAACTGTCGGAGCCGAGACTCCGGCCGCTCGGGCGATTTCCGCCAGGGTGGCGGTGCCGTCCGACGACTCGCCGGCAGGCGCATTCTCCTGATGTGACTGGACGTTTGCGGGGCTCATGCAGGGAATCGTAACTGCCCGCCGCCGAGAGGGAGGGGTAGGCCCCCGACGAAAATTCTCCCGTCCGGACCTCTTGACTGGCCCGAAACGCGACCGTACCGTTCCGGCAACATTCGCAAGCAGGGCCGAAACATTCGACAGAGGTGCGGTCATGGGGTCGGGAATTTTCACTCGGAGTACGCGTACGGCGAGATGGACAGCGGCCGGTGCGGCCATGGTCATGGCGGGCGTGCTGGCGGGCTGCGGGTCGGGTGGCGACAGTGGCGGTGACGGCGGCGGAACCCTCACCGCGTACGTCTACGGCGACGACGCGGTCAAGGTCCAGGAGGCCGCGGTCAAGGAGTTCAACAAGACCTCGAAGGTCAAGGTCAAGCTGATCCCGGTACCGGGCACCGAGTACGTCAACAAGCTGCGCAGCGCCATGGGCTCACCCAGCGCTCCGGACATCTTCTACAACTGGGGCGCCGGCTCCATCAAGCCATATCGCGACGCCGGCCAGCTGGTCGACCTGACCTCGACCGTCAAGAACGACGCCACCCTCAAGGACGCCTTCCTCCCGTCCATCGTCGAGGCGGGCAGTCTCGGCGGAAAGATCTACGGGGTGCCGATGCGCGGCATGCAGCCCGTGATGCTCTTCTACAACAAGAAGCTCTTCGCCGAGAACAAGCTGGAGGCCCCCAAGACGTGGGAAGAGCTCCAGCACGTCATCAGCACGTTCAAGGCCAAGGGCATCACCCCCTTCGCGCTCGGCGGCCAGGAGAAGTGGCCCGAGCTGATGTGGATGGAGTACCTGCTCGACCGGATCGGCGGCCCCGAGGTGTTCAATAGGATCCAGAACGGCGACTCCGCCGCCTGGGGCGACCCCGCGGTCCTCAAGTCCGCCCAGACCGTCAAGGAACTGGTCGACGGCGGAGCCTTCGGCAAGAACTTCAACTCCGTCGACTACGGCAGCGGCGCCGCCCCCACCTTGCTCAGCAAGGGCAAGGCGGCCATGCACCTGATGGGCTCGTGGGAGTACTCGACCCAGCTCGGCAAGGCACCGGACTTCGCCAAGAAGGACCTCGGCTGGGCCAACTTCCCGACCGTGGCCGGCGGTGTCGGCGACCCGGCCAATGTGGTCGGCAACCCCACCAACTACTGGTCGATCAACTCCCGCACCAAGCACAAGGACGCGGCCATAGCCTTCCTCAAGACCATGGCGGCCAAGTCCTACGCCCAGGCCCTGGTCGACAACGGTGACGTACCGACCACGTCCAACGCCGCCTCCATGCTGAGCGGATCGCCCAACCCGACGTACGCGACCGACCAGTACAACATGGTCCAGAAGGCCCCGAGCTTCACGCTCTCGTGGGACCAGGCGCTGGAGTCGCGTATCGCCACCCCGCTGCTCACCGAGATCAGCAAGCTGTTCGCCGGCAAGTCCACGCCCGAGCAGTTCGTCGCCGCGATGAAGGCCGTCAAGTAACAATGTCCCACGTCTCTTCGTACAAAAAAGTGCGCGGAGGAAGGAAGGCGGCCGCCGGCAACGTCGGCCGCCCCTCGGTCGCCTGGGCCGTGCCCGGCATCGTCTTCTTCGCCCTCTTCGCGATCGTCCCGCTGGCGATCGCCGTCTATCTCTCGTTCTGCGAGTGGAACGGGCTGGACTCCCCGACACCTGTCGGCATGGACAACTGGACCCGGCTGTTCAAGGACCCGGAGTTCCGCCAGGCCGCCTGGCTGAGCCTGCTGCTCACCTCGGTCAGCTGGGTGTTCCAGACTCCCGTGGCGCTGCTTCTCGGCGTCTGGGCGGCGGGCAAGCAGCGCAGCCGGGCCGTGCTCTCCGCGGTCTTCTTCATTCCGCTGCTGCTCTCCACCACGGCCATCGCGATGCTCTTCCACGCGTTGCTCGACCCCAACTTCGGCGTGATCAAGACGATCGGGCCATGGTTCGGAATCGACCCGAACGTCATGGGTTCGTCCACCGGGGCACTGCTCACCGTGGCGTTCGTCGGCGGCTGGCAGTTCATGCCCTTCCACACCCTGATCTACCAGGGCGGCACCCGGCAGATCCCCCAGGTCCTGTACCAGGCGGCGGAGATCGACGGAGCGGGCATGTTCCGCCAGTTCTTCCACATCACGCTGCCGCAGCTGCGCCACACCATCACGACCTCATCGGTCCTGATGATCGTCGGCTCGCTGACCTACTTCGACACCGTGCTGATCATGACCCGGGGCGGCCCCGGCACGGACACCACCGTGCTCCCGTACCTCATGTACCGGACCGGTTTCCAGACCTACGACCTCGGCTACGCCGCGGCGATCGCAACGGCCCTGGTCGTGGTGGCCACCGCCCTGTCGCTGATCCTGGTCCGCTTCAGCGGCTTCGGGAACATGCGGTCCACCCGGGAAGGTATGTGACGAGATGTCAATCGACACCCGCCCCGTGGCACGCCCCGTGTCGCCCGTGCCCCGGAGCCGGCTCGCCGCCGCCCGGCGGCGCAGGAAGTGGGGCAACCCACTGGCCGGCCTGGGCTCACTTGTCTGGCTCCTGCTCGTCGTCGTCCCGCTCTACACGCTGATCTCCTCGTCGCTCATGCACCAGGACGAGGCGCTCAACGGCGACCCGCTGGCGATCCCGACCAACCCCACGCTCGACAACTACCGCACCGTGCTGGACAGCGGCTTCTCGGCGATGCTCAGCAATACGGCGATCGTCGCGGTGTCCACAGTGGCCATCGTCCTGGTGCTCGCGGTGCCCGTCGCCTATGTCGCGGTACGGACCCGCAGCCGGCTCTCCTCGCTCGCCTTCCGGACCTTCCTGCTCGGCGTCGCGATCCCCGCGCAGGCCGTGATCGTTCCGCTGTACCTGCTCATCAGCAAGATGGGTCTGTACGACAGCCTCCCGGCGATCATCCTGCCGACCGCGGCGTTCGCGATGCCGGTGGCGGTCCTGATCCTCAGCGGCACCATGCGTGATGTATCCGAGGAGATGTACGAGGCGATGGCGCTCGACGGCGCGTCGCCCCTGCGGATGCTGTGGCAGCTGGCGATCCCGATGTCCAAGGGCGGGATCAGCACGGTGGCCATCTACACGGCCCTCCAGGCGTGGAACGGCTTCCTGTTCCCGCTGATCCTGACCCAGTCGGAGGAGAACCGCGTGCTGACGCTGGGCCTCTTCAACTTCATGTCCCAGTTCGGGATGAACATCCCAGCCGTGCTGGCCGCGATCGTGCTCTCCGTCGTGCCGATCTTCGCCGTGTACCTCGTGGCACGGAAGGCACTGGTCAACGGACTGATGGGGGTGGGCGGCAAGTAGCGCCCCACGCCGCCCCGCACCACCGCACTCATGAGAGGAACCCCTGCCCCCATGGCAATGCCCGCTGTCCCGCACGCCCGCAGCACCGAAGCGGCCCCGACCGCCGACGGCCCCTGGCGCGACCCCTCCCTCACCCCGGAGGAGCGGGTGGCCGACCTGATCCCCCGGATGACCCTGGAGGAGAAGGCCGCCCAGCTGTACGGAATCTGGGTGGGCGCCGACGCCGAAGGCGACGGGGTCGCCCCGCACCAGAACGACATGGTCGACCCGGTGGACTGGGACGCCCTGACCACCCGCGGCCTCGGCCAGCTCACCCGGCCGTTCGGCACCGCCCCGGTCGACGCCGGAGTCGGGGCACTCGCCCTGGCCCGCGCCCAGGGCCGGATCGCCGAGGCCGGACGCTTCGGCATTCCGGCCCTCGCCCACGAGGAGTGCCTGGCCGGCTTCACGGCATGGGGCGCCACCGCCTACCCCGTACCGCTGTCGTGGGGCGCCGCCTGGAACCCGGACCTGGTCGCCGAGATGGCCCACCGGATCGGCGCCGACATGCGTGCTGTCGGCGTCCACCAGGGGCTGGCGCCCGTCCTGGACGTGGTGCGCGACCTGCGCTGGGGCCGGGTCGAGGAGACCATCGGCGAGGACCCCTATCTGGTGGCCACCATCGGCACCGCCTACGTCCGCGGACTGGAGTCCGCCGGAATCATCGCCACGCTCAAGCACTTCGCCGGATACGCGGCCTCCGCCGGCGCCCGCAACCTGGCGCCGGTACGGGCCGGGGCCCGTGAGATGGCGGACGTCATCCTGCCGCCCTTCGAGATGGCGCTGCTGGAGGGCGGGGCGCGTTCGGTGATGCACTCGTACGCCGAGATCGACGGCGTACCCGCGGCCGCCGACCCGGCCCTGCTCACCGGGCTCCTCCGGGACACCTGGGGATTCACCGGGACCGTCGTCGCCGACTACTTCGGCATCGGATTCCTGGAGACGCTGCACAAGGTCGCCGCCGACCGCGCCGACGCGGCCCGGCTCGCCCTGGGCGCCGGCGTCGACGTCGAACTGCCCACCGTCCGCAGTTACGGTGACGTCCTCGTCGCCGCCGTGCGGGACGGGGCGGTGGAGGAGTCGATCGTCGACCGGGCCCTGAGCCGCGTCCTGCTGCAGAAGTGCGAACTCGGGCTGCTCGACCCGGACTGGTCGCCGCTGCCGGCCGTGCTGAAGGGCGCGGACCCCGAGCAGGCGCGCGACACCGTCGACCTCGACCCCCCGGAGAACCGGGCTCTGGCCCGGGAGCTCGCCGAGCAGGCGTGTGTACTGCTGGCCAACCCCGGTGGCGCGCTGCCGCTGCGGGACGCCGGGCGGATCGCCGTGGTCGGACCGCGCGGCGACGACGCACTGGCCATGCTCGGCTGCTACTCATTCCCCAGCCACGTCGGGGTCTCGCACCCCGAGTTCGCGATGGGGATCGACGTGCCGACGGTGCTGGAGTCGCTGCGCGGGGAGTTCCCCGGCTCCGGTGTCGACTTCGCCGCAGGCTGTGAGGTGGACGGCACGGACACGTCCCGGATCGCGGAGGCAGTCCGGCTGGCCGGGGACGCCGATGTCTGCGTCGCCGTGCTCGGCGACCGGGCCGGTCTCTTCGGCCGCGGAACGTCCGGCGAGGGCTGCGACGCCACCGACCTCGCGTTGCCCGGCGTGCAGGGCGAGCTCCTCGACGCCCTGCTGGCCACCGGTACCCCGGTGGTCCTGGTGCTGCTGACGGGCCGCCCGTACGCGCTGGGACGGTGGGCGGACCGGACGGCAGCCGTCGTGCAGGCCTTCTTCCCGGGCGAGGAGGGCGGACCGGCGCTGGCCGGGGTGCTCTCGGGCCGGGTCAACCCCTCCGGCCGGCTGCCGGTGAGCGTCCCGCAGGGTGCGGGCGGTCAGCCGTGGACGTACCTGCAGCCGCCGCTGGGGCTGATGAGCGGGGTCAGCAACCTGGACCCGACACCGCTGTACGCCTTCGGGCACGGCCTGTCGTACACGACCTTCGACTGGGAGCAGGGCGATCCGGCCCCGGCCGAGATCCCCACCGACGGCTCCGCCGAGGTCGAGGTCACGGTCCGCAACACCGGCGAGCGCGAGGGCGCCGAAGTCGTGCAGCTCTACCTCCACGACCCGGTGGCCCAGACCACCCGGCCGCAGGTACGGCTGATCGGCTACGCCAGGGTGCCGCTCGCCGCGGGCGCGGCGGCCAGGGTCCGGTTCCGATTCCACGCGGACCTGGCGTCCTTCACCGGCATCGGCGGCCGTCGCATCGTCGAGCCCGGCGAGCTCGAGCTGCGGGTCGCCGCCTCCAGCGACGCGGCCGATGTCCGCCGGACGCTGCGGCTCCGGCTCACCGGCCCCGAGCGCATCGTCGACCACACGCGACGGCTCGTCTGCGGCACCTCGGTCGCGCCCGCCCCCGTACCGGAGCCTGCCGCGCACTGACCGGCACCGCCGCACCATCCCTTTCGTGAACCTCCCCTTTCTGCCCGACCGGCCTCTCCGCCGGCTGCGGGGAGGTTCACGAAACTTTCGAAGCACCTTCATCGAACGCGCGTCGATCCTGGCACTCAGGTTCCCGGGGAGGCGCGTCCACCGAAAGGGATATGTCATGCGCAAGACAACGCAGGCCGCCATGATCGGCACCGCCGCCGCGGCCCTGCTCGTCTCCTCCTTCACCCTCAGCGCCTCTGCGGCCCCCGAGCGCTCCGGCTCCCACGGAAAGCCGAAGCCCCCCGTCGCCGACACTCTGGGCAGCCTCGGCAAGCGGGCCGACCTGCGCATCGGCACAGCGGTCGACATGGCGGCACTGGCAGCGGACGCGCCCTACCGTGCCAAGGCGGCGAGCGAGTTCAACTCCGTCACCCCCGAGAACGTCATGAAGTGGGAGGTCGTCGAGAAGGAGCGGGGCACCCACGACTGGGCCGCCGCCGACGAACTGGTCGACTTCGCCAGAGCCAACGGACAGCTGGTGCGCGGCCACACCCTGCTCTGGCACAACCAGCTGCCGGCCTGGCTCACCGGGGGCGACTTCAGCGCGGACGAGCTGCGCGCCATCCTGCGCAAGCACATCACCGACGAGGCCGGCCACTTCAAGGGCCGGATCTGGCAGTGGGACGTCGTCAACGAGGCCTTCAACGACGACGGCACCCTGCGCGACAGCATCTGGCTGCGGAAGCTCGGCCCCGGCTACATCGCGGACGCCTTCCGCTGGGCCCACCAGGCAGACCCCAAGGCCAAGCTGTTCATCAACGACTACAACATCGAAGGCGTCAACGCGAAGAGCACCGCGCTCTACGACCTGGTCGTGGAACTGCGCAAGCAGCACGTACCGATCGACGGCGTCGGCATCCAGGGCCACCTCTCCGTCCAGTACAGCGCCCCGCACGACATCGCCGACAACATGAAGCGGTTCGACGACCTCGGTCTGGAGACCGCGATCACCGAGGCCGACGTCCGCATCCCGATGCCCTCCGACAGCACCAAGCAGGAGGCCCAGGCCGAGGGGTACGACGTCCTGCTGCGCGGCTGCCTGCTCACCCGCCACTGCACCGACTTCACCGTGTGGGGCTTCACCGACAAGTACTCCTGGGTGCCCGACACCTTCGAGGGCGAGGGCGCGGCCAACCTCTTCGACGAGAACTATGCGGCCAAGCCCGCGTACAAGGCCCTGACCCAGGACCTGAAGCTCGCTGCCGGCCGGGGCTGACCGCTCACCGCAAGGGCGTCGGCATGACGAACGGCCTCCGGGTCACGTGTGCCGGGCCGGCCGGCGGAGCCGGGCGCCACGGGCTGCGGCTGCGCTGTCGTGGCCGGCTCGTCGTCACCGTCGGGGCTCGATACCGGCGCGACGGTCGCGTCGGCCGTCGCGCCGGGTTCGGGACAGGCCGCCGCGATCGCCTCCGTCCTGCGTGCATACGCCCGGCTCCAGTCGCGGCGCAAGCCCGAACTGCTCAACCGGAAGATCACCCTCGATCCGGCCAAGGACCCCGTCAAGGACAGCTCGGCGATCGTGTACGACGACGAGGCCACTCCGTTCAGCATCGTCGACTACCGCGAACTGGAGCGCGTCACCGAGGAATGGCGGCGGCTCGGCGCCGAGGCCGAGCAGGTCGGACGCCGGCTGCCGGCCTCCGCCCAGGACGCCTGGTACGAACTGGTCGGATACGAGGCCACGGCCACCGCCAACCTGTACGCGCTGCGCGAGGCGGAGTTCACCAACCTGCACTACGCCGCCCAGGGCCGGGCCCTCACCAACGATCTGGCGGCCGACGCCGAGGCCAGGCTCGCCGACGACCTGGCCCTGGCCGACCGCTTCAACACCCAGGTCGCGGGGGCAAGTGGCAGGGCTTCCAGACCCAGCCACACATCGACTACGGCGACGTGGAACGCTACGGCCCGAACGCGCCCTGGCAGCAGCCCGAGAGCAACAACGTCGCGCTCAAGGACGTCCTCTTCCCGGCGGTCGAGCGCATCGACCTGCCGGCCGGCGCCGAGATGGGTGTGGCCGTCGACGGGTCGGCGTCCTGGTGGCCGTACGAGCAGAGCCCGGCCGTGCTGCCGGCCTTCAGTCCGTATCAGAGTCAGCCCGCCCAGTACATCGAGGTGTTCAACCGGGGCCGCGCCCCGTTCGACTACCGCGTGCGCACCGGTGTCTCGTGGCTGACCGCGGACCCCGTCCGGGGCCGGGTCGAGCAGCAGGACCGGATCACCCTGCGCGTCGACTGGGCCAGGGCCCCGCAGGGGGTCACCGAGGTGCCGGTCACGGTCACCGGGCCGGACGGGGCGGAGGTGGTCGTCAAGGCGGTCGTCGACCGTCCCGCCCTGTCCCGCTCGCGCCTCGACGGCCATGTCGAGGCCAACGGGTACGTCTCCATCGAGGCCGACCACTACAGCCGGGCCGTCGAGGGCGGCGGCATCAGCTGGCAGCGCATCCCGGACATCGGCAGGACCGGCGCGGGGATGGAACCCTTCCCGGTCACCGCGACCCGGCAGGCCCCCGGTGGGGACAGCCCGCGGCTGGAGTACCGCGTCAGCCTGTTCACCACCGGCCCGGTCACCGTCCACGCCCATCTCTCGCCCCGCAACAACCCGCTGCCGACCGACGGACTGACGTACGCGGTCTCCATCGACGACGCCCCGCCGCAGTCGGTGAACGTCACGAAGGGGACGGGGGCCGACGACGGCACCATGAACGCGCAGTGGGCACGCCACACCTCCGACAACGTCAACATCACCAGTACGGTGCACCACATCGGCGCCGCCGGAGTGCATGTGCTGAAATTCTGGATGGTCGACCCGACGGTGGTGCTGCAGAACCTGGTGGTCGACACCGGCGGCCTCAAGCCCAGCTACCTGGGCCCGCCGGAGAGCCTCCGGCTGCGCTGAGAGCCCGGGGTCGGGCAAGGGGAGAGCAGGGCGAATGACGAGTGACAACGACGACACCGCTGCGCAGGCCGGCCGCCTGGAGGCGACCCCCGTCGGTGAGGGCGTCGAGATCAGGGTCGCCACACCGTCGGGAGAGCTCTCGCTGATCTGCACCCCGGCCCGGGCCCGGGAACTGGCCACCGCTCTCGGCCTTGCGGCGGACGAGGTCGAGAGCGTGCGGTCGGCGGACCCGGTCACGATCAGGGCGGACGAACTGCGGCGCGGGGACGTACGCGACGGCGACCGCACCATGACCGTGGACTCCGTCCGCATCGACGGGGCCACCGCCCACATCACCTGGAAGTCGGGCGCCGGACGCAGCTGGAATCAGCTCTACGACGCCGACGCCCGCATCACGCTGCGCCGCCGCGGGCGGTAATCCGGTCGGCGGCCCCGCCCCGCCGTGCACGGTCGCGGCAGGGGGCGCACCCTGGAGGTGATGCTCCGGAGGTGAGCGCCATGACGCAGACGGCTGTCGGATGGCACATCGAGCTGGAATTCGAGGAGGACACCCACCGCACCCGCGCGGCCGCTCTGGTGCGGCTCTCCGACGGGAGCGAGGTCCGTGCCCACGGCTATGCCAGCCGCCATCCCTCCGACTCCGAACAGCCCCGGGTGGGCGAGGAGATCGCGGGGGCCCGCGCACTCAACGAACTGGCGATGAAGCTGCTGACCAAGGCCCATGACGAGATCGACGACGCGTCCGGCCGCACGTCGTACCCGCTGACCTGACGAGCGGTTCTCCGTTCCGCCTCTTGTACGAGAGACTTCGTAATTTGACGGACGTCGTAGTACGGGATGTATCGTACTAGCGATCCTTCCGTACCCGGCGAAACGGAGTCCGTCGTGAGTGCCCTTTTCGAGCCTTTCACCCTGAGGTCGCTTGTCGTGCCCAACCGGGTATGGATGGCGCCCATGTGCCAGTACTGCGCCGCGGTGGAAGGGCCGGAGACGGGCGTTCCCACGGACTGGCACTTCGCGCATCTCGCCGCCCGCGCCACCGGCGGGACCGGTCTGATCCTCACCGAGGCGACGGCCGTCAGCCCCGAGGGGCGCATCAGCCCGGCCGACCTCGGCATCTGGAACGACACCCAGGTCGCGGGCTTCCGCCGGATCACGGACTTCGTCAAGGCCCAGGGCTCGGTCATCGGCATCCAGCTGGCGCACGCCGGCCGCAAGGCCTCCACCGCGACCCCCTGGACCGGTGGTGGACCCGTCGGTCCCGACGCCCACGGCTGGACGCCCGTCGCGCCCAGCCCGCTGCCCTTCGACACCGGCTACCCCGTGCCGCACGAGCTGACCGTCGACGAGATCCAGGCGGTCGTCGCCGACTTCCGCGAGGCCGCGCGCCGCGCGCTCGAAGCGGGCTTCCAGGTCGCCGAGGTGCATGGCGCGCACGGATACCTCGTCGGGCAGTTCCTGTCGCCTCACAGCAACCACCGCACCGACGCGTACGGCGGCAGCTACGAGAACCGCGTCCGCTTCGCCCTGCAGATCGTCGACGCCGTCCGGGAGGTGTGGCCCGAGGACCTCCCCGTCTTCTTCCGGATCTCCGCCACGGACTGGCTCACCGAGAACGCCGAGGACGAGCGCGAGGGCTGGACCGCCGACGAGACCGTACGGCTGGCCGAGGAACTGCGCGCCCACGGCGTCGACCTGCTCGACGTCTCCACCGGCGGGAACGCGCCCCGCGCCCGCATCGCGACCGGCCCCGGCTACCAGGTCCCCTTCGCTGAGCGCGTGAAGCGGGAGACCGCGCTCCCCGTCGCGGCCGTCGGCCTGATCACCGACCCGCAGCACGCCGAGAAGATCCTCGGCGAGGGCAGCGCCGACGCCGTGCTCCTCGGGCGCGAACTGCTGCGCAGCCCGTCGTGGGCGCGGGACGCGGCACGCGAGCTGAATGGCCGGGTGCACGCCCCCGAGCAGTACGACTACGCGATCTGACCGCACACCCGCAGCACTCTTCCGCCCTCCTCACGCGCGCCGGCGCCCGTGGGGAGGGCGGTCGGTTGCGCGTCGTCCGGATCCGTGGGGAGGGCGGTCGGTTGCGCGTCGCCCGGATCCGTGGGGAGGGCGGTCGGTTGCGCGTCGTCCGGATCCGTGGGGAGGGCGGTCGGTTGCGCGTCGTCCGGATCCGTGGGGAGGGCGGTCGGTTGCGCGTCGTCCGGACCAGCGGAGAGGGCGGTTCCGTGCGTGTCGTCCGGATCGCGGCATCCGTTCACCGCGCATTCATCCGGGATGACGGCTGAGGCATTCCCTCCCGCGTCGCGGGCACCTACGCTCGGCCGCGAATCGATCAACGTTGCGACCAGCCGCACCCGGCCGGTGACAACGTTGTCCGGACTCCCTGGAAGGTTCCGCGACATGCCCCCCAGACAGCTGACCGCGACTCGGCGCCTCGCCGCGCGAACAGCCGCCGTGGTCGTCACCGGCGCACTCGCCGCCGCCGTCCTGCCCCCCGCCGCAGAGGCCGCCGCGCCCGTCACCCGCCCCACCGCCTACGTGGACCCGCTGATCGGCAGCGCCAACGGCGGCAACACCTTTCCCGGCGCCACACTCCCGTACGGAATGATCGCCTGGTCACCCACGAGCACCCGGGGCGACCAGACGAGCACCGGTGCTGCGAACGGCTACGAGTACGGCGCCACGCGGCTGCGTGGACTGAGCCTCACTCATGTCAACGGCGCCGGATGCAACCCCGGCGCGGCCGGCGACATCCCGATCATGCCGTTCGTCGGGGATGTCACCTCGTCGCCGTCCGCGGACACCAAGGACGCCGTCTACGCGGCGGACTTCTCGCACGACGACGAGCGCGCCGTCCCGGGCCGCTACACCGTCGGCCTCGACTCCGGGGCCACCGCCGACCTCGCGGTGAGCCGCCGTGCGGGCGTGGCCGACTTCGCGTTCCCGGCGGGGAAGCCCGCCAACCTCCTCTTCCGCGTCTCCAACTCGCTCAACGGCAGCGAGGACGCCGAGGTGAAGATCGACACCGTGCACCGCAAGGTGACGGGTTCGGTGCTCACCGGCGCCTTCTGCGGCCGTCGCGCCAACGGCGGCACCAACAACCGCAAGAGCTACTACCGCCTCTACTTCAGCGCCTCCTTCGACCGCGCCTTCTCCTCCACCGGCACCTGGAAGGACGGCACGCTCGCCCCCGGCTCGACCACGGGCAGTGGCGGTGAGGGCTACGCCACGGGCGCGGACCGGGCAGGCCGCGGATCGGGCGGCTGGGTGGGCTTCGACACCACGTCCGACAACGACGTCCACATGCGGATCGGCATCTCCTACGTCAGTCAGGAAGGCGCCGAGACCAACCTGAGGAAGGAGATCGCCCCGCGCGCGGGCGTCGACGATGTGGCGGCTGCCGCGAGCCGGACCTGGGACCGCGAGCTCGGCTCCGTACGCACGGGCGGTGGTACCGAGGCCCAGCGCACCACCTTCTACACCGCGCTCTACCACTCCCTGATGCAGCCCAACCTGGTCAGCGACACCGACGGGCGCTACCCGGGGATGGACGGGCAGCCGCACCGGATCGGGCGCGGACAGGGGGCGCAGTACAGCAACTTCTCCGGCTGGGACCAGTACCGCGCCCAGATACAACTGCTCGCTCTCCTGAAACCGGAGATCGCCGGGGACTTCGCCCAGTCGCTGTACAACTTCGCCCGGCAGAACGGCGGCGTGTGGGACCGCTGGGTGCACATCAACGGCGCCACCCACGTCATGACCGGTGACCCCACCGCGGCCACCCTCGCCACGTTCTACGCCATGGGGGTACGGAACTTCGACTACGAGGGCGCGTACGAGTCGCTGGCGCGCCAGGCGACCGTACCCGTGGACGACGGGCTCTCGGACGCCGGCTGCCCGGGCCAGTGCACGGGCCAGCGGCCCAACCTGGCCCAGTACCTGGAGTCCCACTACGCGCCGCAGGACGTCTGCCACTGCTGGGGCGGCGCCGCCGAGACGCTGGAGGACGCGGTCGCGGACGCCGCGCTCGGCCGCTGGGCCGAACTGCTCGGGCGCGATGAGGAGGCCGAGGCGTTCAAGGAGCGCGGCGGCTGGTGGCGCAACGTGTACAACCCCGGGGCCACGGACGGGGCCGGCACCAACGGCTACATCCAGGCCCGCAACCTCGACGGCTCCTGGGTGACGCCCTTCAGTCCGGGCAGCGACCGGGGCTTCGCGCAGGGCACCAGTGCCACGTACACCTGGATGGTTCCGCAGGACGTCCAGGGGCTCGCCGAGGCGATGGGCGGCAGGGACGTGGCGGCCCAGCGCCTGGACGGCTTCTTCCACAAGGCGGACGGTTCCTGGTCGGTGAAGGGCGGCGACGCGGTGCGCTACGACCCGACGAACGAGCCCGGCATCCACGCTCCCTGGCTCTACAACGCCCTCGGGCAGCCATGGAAGACGCAGGAGACGGTCCGCGAGATCCTGAACACGGTCTACGGGACGGGCCCGCGCGGGCTGCCCGGCAACGACGACCTGGGCACCATGTCCGCCTGGTACGTCTTCTCGGCGCTGGGTCTGTACCCGCAGACGCCGGGCGGCGGCGAACTGCTGCTGGGCGCCCCGTTGTTCCCGAAGGCGGTGATCGACCGGCCGCACGGCAGGGACATCACCATCACCGCGCCGGCCGCCGACGCCGCCCATCCGTACATCGACGCGGTGTCGCTCGACGGACGCGTCCACGACCGGTCGTGGACGGACGCGAGCCTGCTGGCCAGGGGCGGAAAGCTGGCATACCGGCTGTCCGAGAAGGCCAATACCTCCTGGGCCACTGCTGCTTCGGGGTTGCCGCAGTAGTCACTGGGGGACCGTGTGCCGGATCGCCGCGTCCCGTTCGCGGTGATCCGGCGCAAGGATCAGCATGTTCGCCCAGCCTGATTTATATCGTTGAAAATTCTCTGTGCACGACTGTTGTTTTGCGTTTGGTGCTGTGGCTCAATGTTCGATTATGTGCTGTGCCTCACAGGTTCGAGGCACGTGAGCTCTCTCGACAGGACGACGCCTTGAGACGACCAATGCCCCGATCCCGCGCTGTGTTCAGAACGGTGGCCTGTGCCACCGCACTCCTGATACCCGTCGGTGCCACTCTGGTTCCGGCGGCGGCCGCCGCCACCCCGGCCGCCACCACCGCCCCCGCGACCACGTTCGCGGCCGACGACCCGGCCACCGCCACCCACGGGCTGAAGGGCGAGTACTTCAGCATGTCCGCGCCCGGTGCGCGGGACTTCGACAAGCTCGGCGGGGTCGCTCTGGACCCGCAGATCAACTTCCCCGGTCTCACCGGCACGTTCGAGTCCACCACCGGCCGGACCGAGAACACCACCGCCCGCTGGACCGGCAACATCACGGCCCCCGAGGACGGCGACTACACCTTCGCCGCCAGCGGCGACAACGGCTTCCGGCTCTTTATCGACGGACAGGTGGTCATCGACCACTGGGAGCCCGACTGGGACAACGAGCAGACCAGCAAGCCGGTCGCGCTCAAGGCCGGCGAGCCGCACACGTTCAAGCTGGAGATGTTCCAGGACACCGGCGGCGCGAACATGTTCCTGCGCTGGTCCAGCGCGACGCTCGCCCGGCAGATCGTGCCCGAGTCCGCCTTCACCCCGCCGGCGGACTTCGAGGTCTACCCCATCGGGCTGAGCGTCGCGGACGACGGCCTGAAGCTGCAGGCCACGTTCGAGGACGAGGTCGGCGACTACGCGGCACTGAAGGACCACCTCACCGTCGAGGCCGACACCTCGCCGATCCCGGTCAAGTCCGTCGCCCGGGTGCCCGGCAACGCCAAGGCGCTGGCCGTCACCCTGACGGGGCCCGTACAGAAGGGCCAGCAGGTCAGGGTCGCGTACGACGGCGAAGCCGGTCTCCAGGTGGGCGGCGAGGCCGTTCCGCAGATCAGCCGCACCGCCACGAACCTGTCCACCCACCGGCTGACCACGACCTGGGGCGACAAGGTCGACCGCAACCACCCGCTGCCCGACTACCCCCGGCCGCAGCAGGTGCGCGACGACTGGAAGAACCTCAACGGCCCGTGGGAGTTCGCCGGGGCCAAGGCCGGTGAGCAGCCCGTCTTCGGCAAGAAGCTCGGTGAGCGCATCACCGTGCCCTACCCGGTCGAGTCGCAGCTCTCCGGTCTCGAGCGCCACGAAGACCACATGTTCTACCGCAAGCTCGTCACCGTCCCGAAGAACTGGGCCGTCAAGAGCGACAAGCACGGCCAGGGCAAGAGCAACCGGCTGAAGCTCAACTTCGGTGCTGTCGACTACCAGGCCACCGTCTGGGTCAACGGCAAGCAGGTCGCCGAGCACGAAGGCGGCTACACCGCCTTCAGCGCCGACATCACCGACGCGGTCAAGGGCAGCGGTCAGCAGGAGATCGTCGTCGCGGTCACCGACACCACCGGCGCCGACCAGCCCACCGGCAAGCAGTCGGCCAACCCCGGCGGCATCTTCTACACCGCCTCGTCCGGCATCTGGCAGACCGTCTGGATGGAGCCCGTCGCCCCGGCGGCCGTCGACTCCCTGACGACCACCCCGGACATCGACAAGGGCCGGCTCGCGCTGACGGTCAACTCCGAGGACGCCTCGAAGTCCGCCACGATCACCGCCGTCGCCCGCGACAAGAAGGGCAAGGTCGTCGGCAGGGTCACCGGCCCGGCCAACCGTGAGCTGAGCCTCGCGGTGGCAAAGCAGCACCTGTGGACGCCCGACGACCCCTACCTCTACGACCTGAAGGTCACCCTCGACGACGGCCGCTCCAAGGACACCGTCGACAGCTACTTCGGCATGCGGTCCTTCGGCGTCGCCGAGGTCGGCGGCTACCAGAAGCTGGTCCTCAACGGGAAGCCGTTCTTCTCTCTCGCCCAGCTCGACCAGGGCTTCTACCCCGACGGCCTGAACACGGCGCCCAGCGACTCCGCCCTGCTCTTCGACCTGAAGGCGCAGAAGGACCTCGGCTTCAACTCCGTCCGCAAGCACATCAAGGTCGAGCCCGCGCGCTGGTACTACCACGCCGACCAGCTGGGTCTGCTGGTGTGGCAGGACTTCGTCTCCGGCAACCTCACCGGCGAGAAGGGCCACAAGGCCTTCCTCGACCAGGGCGCCGAGATGATGAAGCAGCTGCACAACTACCCGTCGATCGGTGCCTGGATCGTCTTCAACGAAGGCTGGGGCGAGTGGGACCGCACCGAGACCGGAAAGATCACCGAGCAGGTCCAGGCCGCCGACCCCTCCCGCGTCGTGAACGCCCACAGCGGTGTCAACTGCTGCAACTCCAAGGGTGATTCGGGCAAGGGCGACATCATCGACCACCACGACTACAACAACACCGACCCGGCCTTCCCGGACGACAACCGTGCGGCGATGGACGGTGAGCACGGCGGCTTCACCCTGCGGTCGCCCGGACACATGTGGCCGGGTGCGCCCACCGCGATCTACAGCGGTGTCGCCGACAAGGCCGCGCTGACCGCCAAGTACGTCGAGAACACCCGTAAGTACTACCTGGAGGCGGCCGGCGCCGAGCTCTCCGGCTCCATCTACACCCAGGTGACCGACCTGGAGAACGAGCTCAACGGCCTCTGGACGTACGACCGCCGGGAGATCAAGGTCGACCCGGCCCAGGTGCGGAAGATCAACCAGGAGGTCATCGCCGCCGGCGCGGCCGCCGGTGAGCGGGACGAGATCAAGGGCGGCGGCGCCTGGTCCCTCGACGAGAACGCGGGCGCCAAGGCCGCCGACAGCGGCCCGAACCACAAGGACCTGACCCTCTCCGCGGGAACGACCTGGACGTCCGGCGTGCACGGCTCGGCGCTGAAGTTCGACGGCGAGGGCCAGTATGCCGAGACCGACGGCCCGGTCGTCGACACCACCGGCGACTACACCGTGTCGGCCTGGGCGTCGCTGGACGCCCTGCCCGGCAACTACGCCACCGTCGTCAGCCAGGACGGCCGGCGTCAGGAGAACCCGTTCTACCTCCAGTACGGTCAGGGCGGGTTCGCCTTCTCCACCCCGGGTGCCCACCGTGCCCGGCTGGAGATGAAGCCCGAGCTCGGCCGCTGGTACCACGTGGTCGGTGTCCGCAGCGGCGACGAGATCAAGCTGTACGTCGACGGCAAGCTCGCCGCGACCGCGGCAGCCGGCACCGCCGACGTCAGCACCGGCGCGCTGTCCGTCGGCCGTGCCAAGTGGTCGGGCGGTAACACCGACTTCTGGAACGGTTCGGTCGACCAGGTCGCGGTGTACGACAAGGCCCTGACCGCCGACGAGGTGAGCGCGCTGCACGACACCGAGCAGCCGTAGCCCCGGGCTGTTCATGCAGCGCTGAAGCGCTGAAGCTCTGAACCGCTGCCTGCTGCCGCATCCGTGCGGCAGCGGGCAGCGGCATGCACCATGCCCCGGACAACCAGCCGGGGCGCCACCGTGTGAGGATCAAGGAATGGGAGAGCCGGAGATCCGTCGCCGCCGGGACGACGACATGAAGGCGTGCGTCGAGGCACTGGCCACCGTGCACGAAGCGGACCGCTATCCGGCCGCGTGGCCGGCTGATCCGGGGCGCTGGCTGACGCCCGAGGGGCTGCTCGAGGCCTGGGTGGTGGTGGAAGCCGGGCAAGTGCTGGGGCATGTGGCACTGACCGGTACCGACGATGTCCTGGCAGCGCAGGCAGGGCTTCCGTCGGATGAACTGGCCTCGGTGTCACGACTGTTCGCCATGGCTTCGGCCCGCCGCCGCGGCGTGGCGAGTGCCCTGCTCGGCACCGCGGCGACGGCCGCCGCAGCCGAGGGCCTGCGGCTGGTCCTGGAGGTGGAGGACGGCGGCGGGGCCGCTGTCGCCCTCTATGAGCGCACCGGCTGGCGCCACGTCGGCAGCCGCCCCGGAGACTGGACGACAGCCGACGGCCGGACGGCGCTGCTGCACACGTATCTGGCCCCGGTTGCACGGACGCGGTAGGCCGACGGCCCGGACGCGACGCGGTGGCGTCGCATCCGGGCCGTCGGCCGCGGCGGTGGAGCGGGCAGGTCGGAGTGCGGGGAACGGTCAGGGATCAGACGAGCTGCCAGAGGTGGTCGTCGGTGCCGTTGTCGTCGAACTGGACGACGTGGGCGCTGTCGGCGGTGGACATGGTGTCGACGCCCAGGACCTTGCCGGAGTGGCGGTTGCGGATCCGGTACCAGCCGTCGCTGTCGGGGACCAGCTGCCAGAGGTGGTCGTCGGTGCCGTTGTCGTCGAACTGGACGACGTGGGCGCTGTCGGCGGTGGACATCGTGTCCACGCCGAGCACCTTGCCGGAGTGGCGGTTGCGGATCCGGTACCAGCCGTCGCCCTCCGGGACCAGCTGCCAGTCGTGGTCGTCGGTACCGGTGTCACCGAACTGGACGACGTGGGCGCTGTTGGCCGTGGACATGGTGTCGACGCCCAGGACCTTGCCGGAGTGCCGGTTGCGGATCCGGTACCAGCGGCCGGACAGCCAGGGTTCCGCGCCCGGATCGGCCGTGGGGAACGAGGTGATGCGCAGCCGCGCCGCCCCCATCGGGACGAGCATGATCTCCTCCACCGGCTCGGTGCTGCCGGCCGGGCCGTCCTGGAGGGGCGCGACGACGTGTTCGCCGTCCGCCGTCCACTCCGGGATCCGCCGGGCCTTCGCCGTCATGGTCAGCGGGGTGCCGTCGAGCGTGAACGGGTTGGCGTCCTTGACGGGGCGTACCGCGTGGTGGCGCAGCGAGGCGGCCGGCTCGCGGTCGTCGAGGACGAGGCCGTAGTTCCACGGACCCGTGGCGTGCACCGCGTACTCCGGGAACCGATCGGTGCCGCCGATGCGCTCGTACGCCTCGCCGATGCGCAGGGAGTACGTGAGCGGGCCGCGGTCCACGCTCACCGATCCGTGGTTGTGCCCCCAGGTGCGGACGGCGGTCTTCTGCGGGAAGTGGAGGGTCACCTTGTCGCCGTCGGCCCAGGTGCGGTCGACGCGGGTGAAGGCAGGCCCGGCAGGGGCGTCGACCGGACGCCCGTTGACCTTGATCTCCGGGCTGTCGCACCAGGCGGGAACCCGCAGCACCAGGGGGAAGCGCAGGCGCTTCGGTGCCTTCAGGGTCAGCGTGACCGTGTCCGTGAAGGGGTAGCCGGTCTCCTCGGTGAAGGTGACCTCGGTGCCGTTCGCGACCTTCGCGGTGACCTCGCAGCTCGCGTACATCGCGGCGGCGAGACCGCCGTCCGGAGTGGCGAGCCACAGCTCCTCGACGAAGTAGGGCCAGCCCATGCCGTAGTTGTGCGGGCAGCAGCGGTACTGGTCGACGCCCGGCAGGAAGGCCTGCATGGCGAAGCCGTTCTGGAACTGCCGGTCCTTCTTGGGGGCGTTGTCCAGGTCGACGCTGTTGGCGCTGGTGATGTAGTGAACAGCCTTGCCGGAAGGGTCGAGCGAGGCGGGCAGGGAGTTGAACGCCAGCTCCTCGCAGCGGTCCGCCCACAGCGGATCGCCGGTGATCCGGGTGAGCAGCTGGTGGCTGGCCATGAACTCGACGATCCCGCACGTCTCGAAGCCCTGCCGGGGATCGCCGTGCCCGGGGCGCGCGTTCTCGTCCCCGGCGAAGCCGCCGCCGGGGAACTGCCCGTACTGGTCCATGGCCTTGCCGTACGTCCCGTACGTGTTCCGGGTGTCGTCGGCCGAACCGCTGCGCAGCGCGTACTGGGCCGGCTCGCGGAAGCCCTGCGCGATGTTCACGTTGTGCGGGTTGACCAGGTTGTCGCCCCAGTCTGCGCCGTTCGCGTGGATCTTGTCGGCGAGGTCCAGGAGGAAGGTGTCGCCGGTGCGGTTGAAGAGCCAGAAGACACTGTCCAGGCCGTCGCCCCAGCGCAGGGCGATCCAGCTGGTGTTGAAGGCGCCGGGCCCCTGGGCGTTCATGTACCGGAAGAACCGGCTGAGGAAGGGGATGACACGGGTGTCGCCGGAGTACTCCTGCCAGGAGCGAAGGGCCTGCACCAGCGGCAGGAAGGGCCAGAAGTCCGGGCCGCCGTTCAGCGACGTACGCAGCGCCTTCGGTCCGAAGAACCCGTCGGACTGCTGGGTGGCGAGGATCGCGTCGAACCAGCGGCGCACCGCGGCGAGTGCCTTGGCATCGCCCGTGACGATCGCCAGATCGGTGTATCCGCGCAGCCAGTACGGGACCTCCTCCCAGCCGCCGAGTTCGGGGCGGACCCAGCCGGTGGCCGTGAAGTCCAGGAAGTGCGAGAACTCCTCGTACCGGCCGCACAACCCGTCCAGCTGGAGCTGTAGCTGGACGGCGAGCCAGCCGCGCGCGGTGACCTGCCCGGGCGGCAGCTTCAGGAACGCCGTCGGGTGCAGGGGTGCGGCGTTGGGTGAGTAGTGGCCGCCGTGGGCGGGCTTCGCGCGGTGCTCGGCCGCGGTCGCCGTGGTGGCCCAGCGGCCGGACGCGGCGGTGGTGGCGGCGACGGTGGCCAGCGCACCGGCCATGAGTTGTCTGCGGTTCAGGGGCATGGAGGAGCTCCTGCTCTCTGCCGGCCGTACGGGCTCCGGCGCGGGGGCGGCACATGACACGTACGGGGATCGCCATGACGCCCACCGGCCCGGGGCGGAATCCGGACGTGCGCACACGGCACGGCACGCCGTCGCGACCGGAGGGTGACGCGACAACGTGCTTGCAACGTTGGAAAAATGTGTACCGGCGGTATGACAGCACGGTGTCGGGCGACTGTCCAGGGGTGCGGCGGTCGCCGGCAGGACGCGGGCCGTCCTCGGCCGCCGGGTAACTCCGACACATTTTGGAAACGCATCGACAACGCTCTTGCCGCCCGTGCCGCGGCGCCTATATAACGTTGTAAACCGAGCCGCCGAGAGGCCGCGCAAGCCATCACGACCGCAGTTCGTCCAGCCAGTGCCGCGGCAGGGGCGGGGTCGTGAGGAATGCAGTGACATCAGCCGCCGAGCGGCAGCCGATGCATCGTCCAGCCATGCCCGACCGCACGCCCATCGGCGTGCCGTCATCCCGCCAAGGAGCTCCCGCGCATGATGATCCAGCGCCGAACCCGTACCCTCGCCGTGGCCTGCCTCCTCGCCGCCACCGCCACGCTGGCCGCCTCCGGCTGCTCCAAGTCGGAGACCTCGGACACCGCGAACGCCGACAGCAGCCAGGGCGCGCAGGCGGCCAAGACCCCCGAGTCCTCCTCCGGTGCGGGCTGCTCGCTGCAGACCTACGGTGCGCCGAAGCTGGACCTGAAGAACGCCGTGGTCGGCTTCTCCCAGTCGGAGAAGGAGGCCAACCCGTTCCGGATCGCCGAGACCCAGTCCATCAAGGACGAGGCCAAGAAGGTCGGCGTCAAGAAGCTGCTCACCACCAACGCCCAGTCGCAGCTGTCCAAGCAGATCAGCGACATCCAGGACATGCTGTCCCAGGGCGCCCAGTTCCTCATCGTCGCCCCGTTGAACTCCGACGGGCTGGAGCCGGCGCTCAAGGCCGCCGCCGCCAAGAAGGTCCCGGTCCTCACCATCGACCGCAAGGTCAACTCCACCGCCTGCAAGGACTATGTGGCGTTCCTCGGCTCCGACTTCGTGGAGCAGGGCAAGCGCGCCGCGGACGCGATGATCAAGACGACCGGTGGCAAGGGCAAGGTCGCCATCCTCCTCGGTGCCTCGGGCAACAACGTCACCACCGACCGCACCAAGGGCTTCGTCGACCAGCTCAAGGCCAAGGCGCCCGGCCTGGAGATCGTCGCCCAGCAGACCGGTGAGTTCGCCCGTGACAAGGGCCAGCAGGTCATGGAACAGCTCATCCAGTCCAAGCCCGACATCACCGCCGTCTACGCGGAGAACGACGAGATGGGCCTCGGTGCCGTCACCGCTCTGAAGGCCGCCGGAAAGAAGCCCGGCAAGGACATCAAGATCGTCTCCGTCGACGGCACCCGCAACGCCGTCCAGGCACTGGTCAACGGTGAGTACAACGCCGTCATCGAGTCGAACCCGCGCTTCGGCCCGCTCGCCTTCGCGACCGCCCAGAAGTTCTACGGCGGCGAGGAGATCCCGGAGAACGTCATCATCAGCGACCGCGCCTACGACGAGTCCAACGCCAAGGCCTCGCTCGGCGGCGCGTTCTGACCGGGACCGGCCACACCTGCCCGTAGTGCCGGCGCACGACCCGCCGGCCGGGACGGCCGCGTACTGATCCGTACGCGGCCCGGCCCGTACCGGACTTCGCCGGACCACCCGCCGCCGTGACGCCGCCACCCGTCACGGCGGCCCCCGGGCCCACATCCTTGGAAGAGCGGAAGGCCAAGAACAGCCATGGCACCACCCGAAGCAGTACCGCAGCCGCCGCAGCCGGCCGCCGACGCGAAGGAGGCATCCGCGCCGGGTGCCGGTGAGCGGCGGGACTCCGCGCGACCGGCCTCCCGGCCGGCGGACATTGCACCGGCCGCCGACGCACGCCCGGACTCCGCATCCGCCGCGGCCGTCCTCGAAGCCCGTTCGGTGAGCAAGCGTTTCCCGGGCGTCGTCGCCCTGGACGACGTCTCCTTCTCCCTGCGCGCCGGGGAGACCCACGCGCTCGTGGGGGAGAACGGCGCCGGGAAGTCCACCCTGATCAAGGTGCTGACCGGCGTCTACCGGCCCGACGAGGGCGAACTGCGCCTCGTCGGTGAACAGATCGCCTTCGCCCGGCCGTTCGAGGCGCAGCAGGCCGGTGTCTCCACGATCTACCAGGAGGTGAACCTCGTCCCGCTGATGAGCGTGGCGCGCAACATCTTCCTCGGCCGGGAGCCGAAGAACCGTTTCGGCCTGATCGACTTCTCCCGGATGCACCGCGAGACGACCGAACTCCTCGAAGGCTTCGGCGTACGTGTCGACCCGAAGAGGCCCCTGCACACCCTGGGCATCGGCACCCAGCAGATGGTCGCCCTGGCCCGCGCCGTCTCGGTCAACGCCCAGGTCGTCATCATGGACGAGCCCACCTCCTCGCTGGAGCCGCGCGAGGTCGAGACCCTCTTCCGGGTCATCGAGGACCTGCGCGCACGCGGCATCGCCGTGCTCTACGTCAGTCACCGCATGGACGAGCTCTACCGGATCTGCGACCGCGTCACCGTGCTCCGCGACGGCCGGCACATCCACACCGGGGACCTCGCCGACCTCGACCGCATGCAACTCGTCTCGATGATGCTCGGCCGCGACATGGCCGAGGTCCGCCGCGACGGCGTCACCAGCTTCGGCTCCGAGGGCCACGACGCCTCCCGTACCCCCGTACTCACCGCGACCGGCCTCTCCCGCGATCACCAACTCCACGACATATCCCTGTCGTTGTACGCAGGTGAGGTGCTCGGCCTCGGCGGACTCCTCGGCTCCGGCCGCAGTGAGACCGCCAAGGCTCTGGCCGGAGCGCTCGCCCTGGACTCCGGCGAACTGACCATCGGCGGGCGCACCCTGCGACGGCTCACCTCCGCCGGCGCCATCCGGGCAGGCATCAGCCTGCTGCCGGAGGACCGCAAGGCCGAAGGCATCGTGCCCGGCCTCTCGGTCCGCGAGAACATCGTGCTGGCCGCGATGCCCCGCCTCTCCCGCGCCGGCATCGTCTCCCGGGCCAAGCAGGACCGCATCGTCGACATCTTCATGAAGCGGCTGCGGATCAAGGCCGCGAGCCCCGAGCAGAAGGTCGGCGAGCTCTCCGGCGGGAACCAGCAGAAGGTACTGCTGGCCCGCTGGCTCTGCCTGGAACCCAAGGTCCTGCTGCTCGACGAACCCACCCGCGGCATCGACGTCGGCGCCAAGGCCGAGGTCCAGAGCCTCATCGACGACCTCGCCCGCGAGGGCCTCGCCGTCCTGCTCATCTCCTCCGACATCGAGGAACTCATCGAGGGCGCCGACCGCATCGTCGTCCTGCGCGGCGGCGCGGTCGCGGGTGAACTGTCCGGCGACGAGGTGGCCGAGAGCCATCTGCTCGAAGTGCTCGCCGACCACGCCCCGGCGCCCGCGGTGAAGGCCCCGACCCCGGCGCCCGCGGGCGACACCCCGGCCGCCAAGGAGGACCCCCGATGACCCAGGCCGCACTCAGCACCCCCGCAGCCCGGCCGCTCGCCCGGCTGCGCGACCCCGCCTGGTACCAGGAGTACGGCGTCTACCTTGCCGTCGCGGTCGTCCTCCTCTTCAACGCCCTGTTCACCGAGCACTTCATGACCGCGGACAACCTCCGCACCCAGCTCGTACAGGTCGCCCCCATCGTCATCGTCGCCCTCGGCATGGCGCTCGTGATCGGCACCGAGGGCGTCGACCTCTCCGTCGGCTCGACCATGGCACTGGCCACCGCGCTGCTGCCCCTCTACCTCGGCTACGGGCTGGTGCCCGCCCTCGTCATGGCGCTGCTGGCCGGCGCCGTCGTCGGAGCGATCAACGGCTCACTGGTCTCGCTCGTCGGGCTGCAGCCGATCGTCGCCACCCTCGCCCTGTTCGTCGGCGGCCGGGGTCTGGCCCTGGTCATGGCGGACGGTCAGCTCAAGCAGATCGTCAACCCCGACCTGCTGTCGCTCGGCACCGGTTCCTTCCTCGGTATCCCGCTGGTCGTGCTCATCGCGGCCGTCCTCGCGGTCGCGGTCGCCTTCCTGGTCCAGCGCACCACCTTCGGCCGCCAGGTCGTCGCCATCGGCGGCAACCGCTCCGCGGCCGCCCTCGCCGGACTTCCCGTACGGCGCGTCCTCATCGGTGTGTACGTGCTCTGCGGCGTCCTGGCCGCCCTGGCGGGCATCCTCGCCACGGCCAGGCTCACCGCCAGCGACCCCTCGTCGCTCGGCACCCTCATGGAACTCTCCGCCATCACGGCGGTCGTCGTCGGGGGCACCCCGCTGAACGGCGGCTCCATCCGGGTCCTCGGCACGGTCGCCGGCGCCCTGCTGATGCAGCTGCTGCGCGCCACCCTCGTCAAGCACGACCTGCCCGACTCCACCGCACAGATCGCCCAGGCGGCCATCATCATCGCCGCCGTCTACGTCGCCCGGGAGCGTCGGTCCCGATGAACCAAACCTCACCCGCACCCGCGGCCCAGGCCCCGGCACCGCTCAAGACACCGGCGGCGTCCGGCGGCGCCGCACCCCGCCCCGCGGCCGGGCAGCGCATCGCCGAACTCCTCCAGCGCCAGGGCGTGCTCGCGGTCCTGCTCACGGTCGTGATCGTCGCTTCCTTCGTCTACCCGACGTTCGGCACCCTGGACAACGCCCGGGGCGTGACCGTCCAGGCGTCGTTCCTCGCCGTGGTCGCCCTCGGCATGACCATGGTCATCATCACCGGCGGCATCGACCTGTCCGTCGGATCCGTCTTCGCCCTGGGCGGTGTGCTCGCCGCCTGGGCCTCCCAATGGGGCCTCCTGGCCGCGCTGTTCGTCCCGCTCGTGGTGTGCGGTGCGATCGGACTGCTCAACGGCTTCCTCGTGGCCCGCGCCGGAATGGCACCCTTCATCGTCACGCTCGCCACTCTGCTGGGGGCGCGCGGCCTGCTTCTCGCGATCACCGACGAGGGGGCCACCACCTACCTCGTCCCCAAGGACTCCGCCTTCGGCGAGCTCGGACAGGGCAGCGTCTGGGGCTTCGGCTACCCGATCCTCATAGCCCTGGTCCTGTTCGGCATCGGCGGACTGGTCCTCCAGCGCACCTCGTTCGGGCAGACGCTCTTCGCGGTCGGCGGCAGCAGCGACGCGGCCACCCTGATGGGTCTGCCCGTCGCCCGTACCAAGATCCTCGTCTACACGCTCAGCGGACTGCTGGCCGGACTCGCCGGCGCGCTCAGCGCCGCCAGACTCTCCTCCGGCGTCACCATCGTCGGCGTGGGCATGGAGCTCGACGCGATCTCCGCCGTCGTCATCGGCGGCACCCTCCTGATCGGTGGCGCCGGATCGATCAGCGGCACGCTCTGGGGCGTACTGCTGCTGGCCGTCATCCAGAACCTGATCAACCAGATCGGCTCACTGAACTCCTCGTACCAGTCCGTCGTCAGCGGAGGGTTCCTTATCGTTGTCGTCGTGGCCCAGCGCTATCTGTCGCGCAGCCGCAGATCCACCTGAACCGGTGCCGGGGCCCGCGGCCCCGGCACCGTTCGAGCCGAGCCGGCAGAGCCGGGCCACTGCGCGTCAACGCGCGACAAGTCGATTCAGGGAGTGCCGTGGGCGTCAGCCTCAAGGACGTTGCACAACGGGCGGGCGTGTCCATCAAGACCGTGTCGAACGTGGTGAACAACTATCAGCACGTCACACCGAAGATGCGGGCCAAGGTGCAGCAGGCCATCGACGAGCTCGGCTACCGGCCGAACCTCACCGCACGCCATCTGCGCAAGGGCCGCACCGGCATCATCGCCCTCGCCGTCCCCGAGTTCGGCAACCCGTACTTCGCCGAGCTGGCCGGGGAGGTCGTCGACGCGGCCGCCCGGCACGACTACACCGTGCTGGTCGACCACACCGGCGGCCTGCGGGAGAAGGAACTCCTGGTCAGCCAGGGATTCCGGTCCCATGTGATCGACGGCCTCATCCTCAGCCCGATCCATCTGGAGACCGAGGACCTGATGGCGCGGACCGAGACGGCGCCCCTGGTGCTGCTCGGTGAGCGCGAGTACGAGGCCCCGTACGACCACATCGCCATCGACAACGTGGCGGCGTCCCGCGAGGCCGTGCGCCACCTCATCGACCACGGCCACCGCCGGATCGCCTTCCTCGGCTCGCGTACCGGACGTGAACGCCAGCCGGCCCATCTGCGGCTGCGCGGCTGGCGCGAGGAGCTCGCCGCCGCGGGCATCGAGGCCGACGAGTCGCTCGTCGTCGTCACCGACGGCTACGGCCGCGAGGACGGGGCCACCGGCATGGCAGCCCTCCTGGACCGCGGGGAGCGGCCCGACGCCGTGTTCGCGTACAACGACCTCATCGCCATCGGGGCGATGCGCACCCTGTCCGAACGGGGGCTGCGCATCCCCGAGGACGTGGCCGTCGTCGGGTTCGACAACATCGAGGAGAGCCTCTACGGGGCCACCACGCTCACCACGGTGGCCCCCGACAAGGAGGCGATCGCCCGGCTGGCCGTCGACAGTCTCGTCGAGCGCCTCTCCGGCGACCCGGTGTCCGAACCCCGGCGCCCCCGGCCCGGCTACCGGCTCGTCGTCCGCGAATCCACCGTTCCCCGGCCGCCCGCCGGACCGTAGACCGGCGCCGGACCCCCGCATCGGCGGGGGCATCCGGCGATGGTGTCCGGGCCCGCCGTCCTCGCCCCGCCGGGCCGTCCGCTCGTCCCAAGGATCTCTGATGCCTCGCCCCACCGTGAACCGCAAACCGTTCGGCGCCCACGGGCACACGGACGTCGATGTCTGGACGCTCGACTCCGGTGCCGGAGTCCGGGCCGAGATCCTCACCTACGGCGGCATCCTGCACCGCCTCACGGTGCCGGACACCGGCGGAGCCTCGGCGTCGGTCGTGCGGTCGCTGGTCTCCCTCGACGACTACACGGGCAAGAACCCGTTCTTCGGCGCCCTCATCGGCCGCTTCGCCAACCGCATCGCGCACGGCCGCTTCGCCCTCGACGGGGCGTCACACCGGATCCCGGCCACCGACCGGGGCCACGCCCTGCACGGCGGCCCCGACGGCTTCCACACCCGCGTCTGGCAGGCGGCCGGCGAGGTCACCGACACGGCCGCGACGCTCCGGCTCACCCTGCACAGCCCCGACGGCGACATGGGCTTCCCCGGCGCACTGGACGTCGCCGTGACGTACACCCTCGGCACGGACGGCACCCTCGCGCTCGACTACACCGCCACCACGGACCGCCCCACCGTCGTCAACCTCACCAACCACGCCTACTTCGACCTCACCGGACAGGGCGACATCCTTGGCCACACGCTCCAGGTGGACGCCGGCAGATACCTCCCCGTCGACGACGAGGGCATCCCGGAAGGCCCTGCCACGGTGGTGCACGGCACCCCGTTCGACCTCACCGCCCCGCACCGCATCGGGGAGCGCATCGCACTCGCGGACGAGCAACTGTGCCGTGCCGGCGGCTTCGACCACTGCTGGGTCCTCAACGGCCCCGGCACACCGGGCGGCCTGAGCCGCGCCGCCCGGCTTACCGCGCCCGGCGCCGAGCGGGTCATGGAGGTGTGGACCACCGAACCGGGCATCCAGGTCTACACCGCCAACCAACTGGACGGCACCCTGGCCGCACCCGGCGGCGGGCGCCACGAACGCCACAGCGCCGTCTGCCTGGAGACCCAGCATCTCCCCGACTCGCCCAACCGCCCCGACCACCCCGGCACCGTTCTGCGCCCCGGTGACGTCTTCTCCAGCCGCACCGAACTGAGGTTCCCGCACCTCATCGCCGTAACTGACTGAACCGGCGCGCCACCCGGGCGAGCAGTGCGGGAATGCGGAAATGAGCTGGGCTGTTTCGACGTTCATGACCTTCTTTGTTGACGTGACCGTGCGGGGCTACGAGCTCGATACGCAGGGGCATCTGAACCAGGCCGTCTACCTCCAGTACGCCGAGCACGCGCGCTGGGAGCTGCTGCGGGCCGCCGGGCTGCCCCAGGAGAAGCTGCTGGCCGACGGGGTGGGGCCCGTCGCGCTGGAGGTCACGGTCAAGTTCCGCAAGGAGCTGCGGGGCGGGGAACGGGTGCGCGTGTCCTGCCGGTTCGACTACGGGCAGGGCAAGACCTTCACGGTCGCCCAGCAGATCCTCAAGGAGGACGGCACGGTGGCCGCCGAGATCACGGGCGTGGCCGGAGTCCTCGACCTCACGACACGCAGACTGGTCGCCGACCCGGCCGGCCGTCTCGCCGCGCTCGCCAAGGACCCGGAGCTGCTCAGCGGCTGACCCGGCATCAGCGGACCTTACGGCCCGCCGCCAGAGAGGCCACCGCCTTCTGGAGGCGGGCTGCCCTGACTTCCGGGGTCGTCGCCGTCATGAGGCGCAGCAGTACCAGGTAGCGGTCCGACCTGCCGAGTGCCTCGTAGAAGGCCCGCGCCGGCTCGTCCGCTTCCAGGGCCGCGGCGAGGTCGGCCGGGACGGTGGCCCTGCTCTGCGACGGGTACGCCGCATCCCACCGTCCGTCCGACCGCGCCGCCGCGACCTCGGCGAGACCTGCCGCGCGCATCCGCCCGGCTTCGGTCAGCGCCGCCACCTTCTCCACGTTGATCAGCGACCACGCGCTCCGGCGCCGGCGGGGCGTGATCCGCTGGAGGTAGTACACCTCGTCGAAGGACTTGCGCTGTCCGTCGATCCAGCCGAAGCAGAGCACGGAGTCGATGACTTCGGCGGCGCTCACCGACTCCACGCCGGAGTTGCGTTTGGCGATCTTCAACCAGAGTCCGGTCCGGTCGGCGTGGTGCCTCTCCAGCCACGATTCGAGCTGGGTGACCCGCGCGAAGGGGCGTGCGTTCTCCGGGGTGTCCGGGGTGTCCGTCATCGACCTGCGCCTCCTGGGGCCGCCGCGCCTCGTGCCCGGCTACAACGCCACGCTAGTCACCCTTCAGGACGGATTCCGTCCTAATGAATCGAACTACGAAGGGCCTCGTATCATGGGGAGCCCCGGACGATGCGACGATGCGGAGCGACCGTGACCCCTGCCAGCGCCACAGACCCGGCAGCCGGAGCTCGTACGCTGGCCCACCCGGCGCGGGACGAGATCAGGCTCGAGTCGGTCCTGCACGCGCTCTCGGACCCGGTCCGGCTGTGCGTGGTCCGTGAACTGGCTGCCGCCGACGCCGAGCTCACCTGTTCCCGCTTCGACCTTCCGGTGACCAAGTCCACCAGTACGCACCACTTCCGGGTGCTCCGCGAGAGCGGCATCGTCCAGCAGATCTACCGTGGGACGGCCAAGATGAACGGGCTCCGGCGCGAGGACCTGGAAGCACTCTTCCCCGGGCTGCTCGACCGCGTACTCGAAGCGGCGAACCTCCAGGCGCGCCGCCTCGACAAGGGCTGACTGCCGGGGCCACCCAAGGCCGCCCAAGACCATCAAGGCCGCCACGTCCACCCAAGGACCACCAAGGCCGCCCAAGACGATCAGAGCCGCTCCTGGCCGGTCCCCGCGCCCGTCCGTTACGCCCGGCCGTCCCCGCGTGCCGCTCCCATCAGCCCCGGCCAGTCGGGGATCTTGACCGGCCCCCGGCCGAGCGACCGCCCCAGCGCCGCCTCCGCCCGCTCGATCGACAGCCAGCCGTCCCACTCCACCGGCCGCAGCCCCCAGGACCGGAGCACGGCCAGCGGGTCCTCGGCCGACGGCCGCCCCGCCAGCAGGGGTGCGTCCTCGATCAGCGACGCCACGGTCTCCTTCGCGCACGAACGGTTCGACCCGATGACCCCGGTCGGACCGCGCTTGATCCACCCAGCGACGTACTCCCCGGGTGACGTCACCCCGTCCCGCAGCACCCGTCCGGCCCGGTGCGGAACCGTGCCGTGCACCGCGTCGAACGGCAGGCCGGGCAGTGGCATGCCCCGGTATCCGACCGCCCGCAGGACGAGTTCGGCACCGATCTCCGCGTACGTACCGGTGTCGCGCACCCCGCCGTTTCCGTCCGGTGCCGTACGGGCGAACCGGACGCCGGCCACCCGGCCGTCCCGCTCCAGCAGTTCGACCGGACGCAGGAAGAACCGCAGCCCGATGGTCCTGAGGCGGCTGTCGCCCGCCCGGGGTGCCTCGGAAGCCCATCCGCGCAGGACGTCGAGGTTCCGCCGCACCAGCGCCGGCAGTGGCGGGGAGTCCGGCGCGCCATCGCCGTACGCCGGGTCCAGGGCGAGCTCCGCCGGATCCACGACCATCCGGGCCCCGGGCAGCGCGCCGAGCTCGCGAAGCTCCTTGGTGGTGAACCGCGCCTGGGACGGGCCACGTCTGCCGGCCATGTGCACCTCGCGCACGCGGCTGCCCGCCAGCACACCGAGTGCGGGCTGCGGCACATCGGTGGGCCGCAGCTCATCGGCGCCCCGTGCGAGGATCCGCGCCACGTCGACCGCCACGTTGCCGACCCCGATCACGACGGCGGAACGGGCTCGCAGCGCGAAGAGGCCCGCGGCCGTGTCCGGGTGAGCGCTGTACCAGGAGACGAACTCGGTCGCCGAGTGGCTGCCGGGCAGTTCCTCGCCGGGAATGCCCAGCGGGCGGTCCGTGGCCGCTCCCACGCAGTAGACGACCGCGTCGTAGAGGTCGCCCAGCCGCTCGGGCGGCACTCCGTCCCCGCCCACGGCGACATTGCCCACGAAGGTGACGCGCTCGTGCTCCAGGACGGTCCGCAGGCTCTGCTGGAGCGACTTGATCTTCTCGTGGTCCGGTGCGACGCCGTACCGCACCAGCCCGTACGGGCAGGGCAGCCGGTCCAGGACGTGCACCCGCACATCCGGCACCAGGGTCTGGGCCATCAGGGCTTGGGCGGTGTAGACCCCGCTGGGGCCGGAGCCGACGACAGCGACACGAAGCACGGCGGACCTCTTCCCGGAGGGTGTCTCCAGCATCGCACCGGCGGGGCCGGCGGGGGAGAGGCGCGCCCCATGCTCTTGGGAGCGCGTCTCCCGCGGGCCGCCGGTCCCTCAGGAGGACAGGGCGCGCATCCGGCCGATCTCGGTGGTCTGCTGGGCCACGACATCGTCGGCCATCTCCTCGACCTGCACGTTGTTCCCCTCGGAGAGGACCTCGGTCGCCATGGTGATCGCCCCCTGGTGGTGCGTGATCATCAGCTTCAGGAACAACTGGTCGAAGGCCGTCCCCTTCGCGGCCCCGAGCTTCTGCAGCTGAGCGGCCGTGGCCATGCCGGGCATCGCACCGTGGTCGTGCTTGCCGGACTGCTCGGACTGCTCGGACTGCTCGGACTGCCCGGACCGGCCGTGCCGGGTGAGCCAGCCTTCCATCGCGCCGATCTCGGGCTGCTGGGCGGCGGTGATGCGTTCGGCGAGCCGCTTGACCGTGGCCGAACGGGAGCGGGTGGGGACGAGCCCGGTCAACTCCAGGGCCTGCGCGTGGTGCTGGATCATCAGCTGCACATACCGGACGTCCGCCGAGTTGGGGCTGTCCACCCCGGCCTCCTTGACGGCCTCCGAGGGGGAGAGCGTCCGTGCGGGTTCGCCGGGCTTGCCGGGCGCCACGACCGAACCGGCCTTGTGCGCATCCGACTTCGAGCCGCTGTCACCGCTGCCCGCGTTACAGCCGGCCGAGGTGAGCACAGCTGCCGCGACGGCTGCGCCGAGGGCGAATCCGCGGAATCGCAGGGTCTGACGACGAATCAACAAAGCGACCTCCGTTGACACAGGACTGGTTGCGCTCTGTCCTAGCACGTCAACGCACAGCTTCGATCAAAAACTTTCATTACGTCTCTGTTGCCATCTGTTGAGATGCCCATGGCAAGGACGATACTGCCGGAGTCCGTGAACTGGTCACCTACATACGGATCCATGGGAGGACGCAGTGACCTCGTTGCACACCACCCCGGTGCGGCGCAGACGTCTGGGCGTGGCGGCAGCCGCCGCCGGGCTCTTCGCCACTCTGCTGATGGCCGGGCCCGCGGCCGCGACACCCGACCCCGGGGACGCGACCGCGAGCCGAACCGATCTCTCCGCGAGCCAGGAGGCGGAGGCGACCGCCGCGATCAAGAGCGGTGAGATACCCGGCGTGGACGAGATCGTCCACAGCCGCAACATCACTCACCTCGCCAATGTGCCCAAGGACGCCCTCCAGGGGCTGAACACGGACCTGGCCTTCCAGGGGAAGTACGCCTTCGCCGGGAACTACGACGGTTTCCGGATCTTCGACATCAGCAATCCGAAGGTGCCCCGCACGGTCGCCCAGGTGCTGTGTCCGGGTTCGCAGAACGACATCTCCGTCTCCGGGAACCTGCTGTTCCTGTCCACGGACTCCTCGCGCAGCGACAACTCGTGCAGCAGCACCACCCAGCCCGCCACGGAGAAGTCCTCCTGGGAGGGCATGAAGGTCTTCGACATCAGCGACAAGCGCAACCCGAAGTACGTCGCAGCCGTCGAGACCGCGTGCGGCTCGCACACCCACACGCTGGTTCCGGAGCGCAACAACGTCTACGTGTACGTCTCCTCGTACTCGCCGAACGCGACGTTCCCCGACTGCCAGCCGCCGCATGACGGGATCTCCGTCATCAAGGTGCCGCGCAAGGCGCCCGAAGAGGCCCGCATCGTGAACTTCCCGGTCCTCTTCCCGGACGGCGGGAACCCGGGCGCCCCGGCCAATCCGGGCGTCTCCAAGACCACGGGCTGCCACGACATCACCGTGCTGCCGTCCAAGGACCTGGCCGCCGGTGCCTGCATGGGTGACGGCCTGCTGTTCTCCATCAAGGACCCGGAGAACCCGAAGATCATCGACCGGGTGCAGGACAACGTGAACTTCGCGTTCTGGCACTCCGCCACGTTCAACCAGCGGGCGGACAAGGTCGTCTTCACCGATGAGCTCGGTGGCGGCGGCGCTGCCACCTGCAACGCGGAGATCGGCCCGAAGCGCGGCGCCGACGGCATCTACGACATAGTCGGCCGCGGTGACCACCGCAAGCTCGTCTTCCGCAGCTACTTCAAGATCGACCGCCCGCAGGCCGACACGGAGGTCTGTGTCGCCCACAACGGCTCGATCATCCCGGTCAAGGGCCGCGACCTGATGGTCCAGGCCTGGTACCAGGGCGGCGTCTCGGTGTGGGACTTCACCGACTCCTCGCACCCGAAGGAGATCGGCTTCTTCGAGCGGGGCCCCGTCAGCACCGACGCCGTCACCACGGCCGGCCCCTGGTCGGCGTACTACTACAACGGCTACATCTACTCCAACGACATCGCGAAGGGCTTCGACGTCCTGAAGATCGACGACCGGCGGACCGACCCGGCGAAGCGGGTGCGGACGGACGAGCTCAACGTCCAGACGCAGCCGGACTACTTCGACCGCTGAAACCGCTGAAACCGCTGAAACCGCTGAAACCGCCGAGCCCACCGGCTCGCCGATCCTGCCGGTCCCGCCCGGGTTTCCCGGGCGGGACCGGCGTTCTGGCGGCCTGTCCGTTCATTGACCGATCCGGCGCGCCGGGACATGCTGTACCCCCGCACCGGCCTGCTTACGTACGCAGTCCGTCAGGCGGCCCCGGCCCGCACTCCGACCGGGGTGACCGGCTGGTTCCGGCGACGCAGGGGATCGCCGGAATCAGGCGTCTCAGGCGGCCTCGTACCGGTGCGCCCGACCGCCCCGCCACTCGACCCATTCGGGGCTGTCCAGGATCCGCTCGGGGTCGTCGAGCCCCGCACCCTCCAGGAACACGATCACATCGTGATCCGAGTGTGCGAGGCCGAGTATCTGGACCCGCCCGTCGCGCTGCACGGTGACGCGCCGCCCGCCGGAGGGGGACGGCCGGAAGATCACGATCGGGGGAGAGGCCATGCCTCCAGAGTGCGACCTGCCGACGGCTGCCGCACAGTGAACCGGAAACCGGGCCCGGCAGCAGATCGGGCAGGCGGACGCGGACGGATCCGGCCATCGGGCCGCAGCGGTCAGGCGGCGGACCTGGCGCCCGCACCCGTGGCCGCGGCCCACTCGACCAGGAGCCGCTGGTACTCCTCCTCGTCCTCCGGCGACAGGCATCCGCCCGAGCGCTCCCACAGGTCGCGAATGTCTTCATTCACCACTGCGGCGGAACGCACGGAACCGGACGGGCACGGAGTCGGGGGCATACGTACCAGGCTAAGGCCCCGATGTGACAATCCGACCCATGGCGCGTCAGGGACATCTCTCACATGTCTGTCAGGCAACCTCGGCGGCCAGTCCGAGCTCCCGCAGCCCGTCCGGCCGCTCATTGACGGGCACATGCTGCACGAACCGCACCTCGCAGCCCAGTGCTGCCGCCCCCGCGTCCGCGTGCCGGTCGTCGCCGACCATCACCACATCCGTCGGATGCTGTGCCAGAAGTGTGCAGGCCGTGTGGAAGAGGCGTGTGTCCGGCTTCTGGACACCGTGCTCGAAGGACAGCACGTACGCCTGGACGCAGGCGTCCAGACCGTGCGCCCGGAAGACCGGCCGCAGGTCCCACCCGATGTTGCTGACCACGCCGATCGCGACGCCCCGGTCGCGCAGCGAGGAGAGCACCTCCGCGGCGTCCGGATACGGGTGCCAGGCGGCCGGGGTCCGGTGCCGGTCGTACAGGGCGTCGTAGAGCCCCGGATCCGGCAGCTCCACCTGGCGCGCCAGGCCCGTGTACGCCTCGCGGTGCCGGTGCGCGCTCTCGTCGCGGGAGGCCCAGGCCGATGCCAGGCTGCCGGGCACCCGCTGCGGGGGCGGGCCGCCCGGCAGCGCGCCGGAGGCCTCCAGCTCCCGTACGTACCGCTCGAAGTCGGCCTCGTCCACGCTCACACCCTCCTCCGCGAGGGTCGAGGCGAGCCAGGAACGGACGGATTCGATCCGGAACAGCGTCCCGGAGAAGTCGAAGAGCACACCCTTGATCGGCATGGCCCGATCCTTACCGAGGCGGCGCGGGCGGGGCAAGGATGCCTGTTCAGCCCGGGTCCGTGCGGTGGCCGGGGGCGTACCGGTCGTACGCCACCGTCGCGAAGGCGGTCAGGGCCGCGCCGAGCAGCCACCCGCCCAGTACGTCGGACGGCCAGTGCACGCCGAGATAGAGCCGGGTGAGGCCGACGCCGAGCACCGAGACTCCCGCGGCGGCCAGGGCCGTTCGCCGGATCCAGGGGCGGGCACCGGACCGGTGCAGCAGCCACAGCAGCAGACCGCAGCTCACCACGGCCGTCATCGCGTGTCCGGAGGGGAACGCCGCGTAGTGGGCGGAGTCCACCGGGTCGGGCCACCGGGGGCGCTCCCGGCCGACGGCGGCCTTGACACCCTGCTGGAGAAGGCTGGAGGCCAGAGTCGTCACCGCCACCCAGGCGGCAAGCAGCTGCGCGCCGCGCCGCCACAGGACGACCGCAGCGACGGCGATCAGCGTGCGCATCGTCCAGGGATCCCACAGCCAGTCCGTCAGTACCCGGTTCACCTGGACGAGGTCCGGCTCCGTCACCGCCCGCCGGTGCAGGGCTTCGGCGATGTCCCGGTCCAGGCGCATCAGCGGGGACCACCGCTCGGCGACCAGGGCCAGCAGGATCAGTGCGAGGGCCCCGCAGACGAATCCCGTCCACGGTCCCGGTGCCGGGGTTCGGGTGCGGTGCGTGGGGGAGAGGGGCGGGGAGTGCATGAGGGGATCCTCGCCGACGGGCGGGCCCAGGGCCATCCCGGCGCGGCGGGCCTCTTCGACGGGCGCCGTGACCCGGTAGCGGCCGAGCGGGCTTCTGGAGGAGCCGGAGGAGCCGGGGACGCCTACCCCAGTGCGCTCAGCGCCGGAACGAACGCCACCAGAAGCGGAATCGCCGGCAGGAGCGTGGCCGCCGCCGTCAGCCGCAGCCGCCGGCCCGCCGTGAGCCGGCCGGCGGGCGCCAGCAGCCGGTTCACCCGCAGCGGCATCTGTGCGTCCGGTGTCGGGCAGGGGCCGAACACCCCGCGGTCCTCGTTGAGTTCGACCAGCGCCAGTGCGATCGTCAGCCGGCCGAAGCGCCGGGACGCCGTGTCGTCGGCAGCCAGCTCGACGAGCCGGTGCATCTCCCCGCGGAACGCCGCGAACACCGGGACCTGAGGGAACCCGGACGCCAGCGCCGCCGAGCAGTTGAGCAGCCAGTCGTGCCGCGCGTTCGCATGACCCTGCTCATGGGCGAGCACCGCATCCAGTTGACGGCCCTTCAGTCGCCCCAGCGCGGCGGTGGTGATGACCAGCCGCGGCGCCGTGCCGGGCAGCCACCAGGCGTCGGGGCGCTCCCCCTCCAGGACCACCAGCCGGCCACTGCCCGGCTCCTCGCCGGGCAGCAGCGGTGATCGCACCAGGAGTTCGGCCCGCCGCTGCCTGCGCTCCAGGCGTACGCGGCGGATCTCGCGGGTCAGCATCGCGGCCGTCCACACACCACCGAGGGCCAGCAGCACGGCCATCACGGCCGACCACGGTCCGTAGGCCGCGAGCGCGTAGGCCTCGACGACGGCGTGCGGGGCGGGCGCGAACACATGGCCGCGCACCGCCTGCCAGGCCGCGGCAGCGCTGAACGTCATGGACAGCCCGAACGACAGCAGCACCCCGGCCACCACGCACTGCCACACCCACAGCGCCACCACGGGCTCGCGCTCCGGCCACTCGGCCCGCGCCATCAGCCGCGGGGTCACGACAGCGGCCAGTGCACCGAGCAGCAGCAGCGCGAGGGAGACCAACATGACGTCAGCCTATGAGCGGTACGGCACGCACGGGTATGGCTGCGCTCGGCAAGTGACGTACGCCACGGTTTGCCGGGCGCCGTGTCTCACAGGGAGAGCAGCATGGCGAACATGGCTATCCCCATGGTCAGCCGGCACGCCAGGGCCAGCTCCGGCCGTGCGCCCCAGCCGCCCGCGGGCGGTCCGCCGGCCACGGGCGTGCCGCCCCCGGACGTGGCCGCGGTCACCGGTATCAGCCGGGTGCCGGAGTGCAGCACGTACGCGGCGTAATAGGCGAGGAGCAGCCCGGTCAGCAGCGGAACGCCCCCTGCGGCGGCCATGGCGTGAGACGCGTGAGCGCCGTGCCCCGCTCCGCCGGACCGTGCCATCACGACGGACATGTAGACCATGGCCGACGAGCCGACCAGGTGGTGCAGATGGTGACCGCTGCGACGGGAGAACCAGAGGGCGCGCAACGCGGCGACGCCGAACAGCACGGTGTACAGCACCCATCCCCACGCGGGCGGTGCGACGACAGCGGCCGGCACCGCCATCGCGGCCATGCCGAAGCCCATCAGCGCCTCCGCGCGCGCCGCCCTGCGCTCCTCGCCGGTCCTGCCGCGGGCCCGCAGCAGGCAGTACGCGCCGGTCACCGCGCACAACGCCATCAGCAGCCAGCCGGACATCGCAGGTCCGTGCACAGCGGAACCTCCCCCCGGGCGAACGACATCGCCGTCGTCCAGACGATGCCCGCGGCCTGACGCCCGTACGCGGCGCACTGGGGCAAAGGGGGAGCGCGCGGCGGGGTGAACCGCGACGCCGTGGTGAGGTCAAACCAGGATCAGGACCGGCCGGCGCACGGAACCGCGGTCCTGGACCCGGATCCGCACCCGGGAGTTACGCTGCTGCCGCACAGCCACAGCAGCGAAACGGAGAGCTTCACCATGGACACCGCCCCGCCGCGCAACCCGGGCCAGCTGACCTTCCGCGACGCGACCGACACGGACGTGTTCGCGCTCGTGGAGCTGATCCAGTCCGCGTACCGCGGCGACTCCAGCCGCGCGGGGTGGACCACAGAGGCGGACATCCTGCAGGGGCAGCGAACCGACCCGCAGGGCGTGCGCGATGTGGTGGAGGACTCCGGGAGCCGACTGCTGGTCGTGGAGCGCGACGGCGAGCCGGTCGCCTGCTGCCAGCTCGAACACCGGGGTGAGGCCGCCTACTTCGGAATGTTCGCGGTCCGCCCCTCGCTCCAGGGCGCGGGGCTCGGCAAGGTGATCATCGCCGAGGCCGAGCGCAGCGTCCGGGAGGGCTGGGGCGTGCGCGAGATGCACATGACCGTGATCTCCGTGCGTGACGAGCTGATCGCCTGGTACGAGCGCCGCGGCTACCGCCGTACGGGACAGCTGACCCCGTTCCCGTACGGCGATGAGCGCTTCGGTATTCCGCAGCGCGACGACCTCGCCTTCGAGCTGCTGGTGAAGGACCTCGTCAAGGACCAGCCCGAGGGCTGACCCGGTTCCCCGCGGCGGCTACGCGGTGAATCGGCCCGCGCGGCGGATCTCCGGGAAGTCGGTGGTCGCGCCGTCGAGCCCCAGTCCGCGGGCCAGCCGCAGGTGGTCCTGGGTGTTGACCACCCAGCCGACCACCGTCAGCCCCTCGGCGTGGGCCTTCTCGACCAGTTCCAGCGTGATGCGCCGGATGTTGAGCACCAGCCGGGTGGCGCCCACCGCCTTGGCGCGGTCCACCACGTCGTCGCCCCAGTGGTCGGCCACCAGGGCCGTGCGCACCCCCGGAACCAGCTGTGCGATCTCGGCGATCGCCTTGTCGTGGAACGAGATCACCTCGACCCGGTCGACGAGGCCGCGCCGCCGCATCACCTCGGCCAGCGTACGGGCGGCGGCCACGTCCTTGATCTCCGCCTGCAGGGGCGACCGCACGGCGTCCAGGACCTCCTCGAAGACCGGAACACGCTCCCCCTGGCCGGCGTCGAGCTCGCGCAGTTCTGCCAGGGTCTTCTCGGCGATCGGGCCCTTGCCGTCGGTCGTCCGGTCCACGTCGGCGTCGTGCATGACCGCGAGGGCGCCGTCCTTGCTCAGATGAAGGTCCAGCTCGATGAGGTCCATCCCGGCCTGTTCGGCGTGGGCGAACGACCGCAGCGTGTTCTCCGGCTCGACGCCCATTGCCCCGCGATGACCGATGGTGAGAAAAGACAAGGGACTCTCGCTTCCGTCGACAACTTCTCCCTATGTGCCTACCCACGCGGGGCTGCGGCATGACCGTGAAGCCAGGCGGCGTATGCGTTCTGTCCCCGCCCGAGGCTCTGGTGTCGCACCGCGTTCGTCCACCGAAGAGGTCGTCGAAATGATGGATGGCAGGAAAAATCGCGGTGACCATGGGGGTGGGCAGGATAATTTTCAGGTCCCCACTTGTCTCAAGGAACCGCACACGGATACGGTTGTTTGACGCGAGGTTCTCCCGTGGAGGAAGTGTTATGACGGAAATTCTTGTGCACGACGTCGCCGCCGGCGACATAGCTTCCGCCCAGCAGGTGGTCGAGCACCCGGCCTGGCCCGCGCTCAAGAATGCCGTGGAGGAGATCCGTCCCTGGCAGTCGAAGGACGGATCCATCGACTTCGACGCCGAGGGCGCGCCCGCCCCGGCGGCCGCCGAGGCGGCCGTGGACCGGGTGACCACCGCGGTCGAGGAGCTCTCACCGCTGCTCCCGCACGACGCCGCGTATCACCGCGCCCTTGTCATGGACCTGCGTCGCTGGGCCGCCGACGGGTTCGGCGTCCCCGACTTCCTCGACTCGCTCCTGGCGTTCCAGCCCGCCAAGGACCGCGTCGACGGGCTCCAGCACCTCGTGGTCTTCGCGATGTACACGCAGAACGGCAACCCCGACCGTAATCTCGAAGCGGTCGTGCTCCGGATGGTCTGGCCCGAGTGGCTCGCCGACCTGGAGGCGACCCGCTACGACAACCCGTTGTTCTGCGGCATCACCTTCGAGGACTTCACCTCCGGGTACGACACCAACTCCGCCGTGCTCTTCCCGGAGACCATCGCCGTGCGCGAGGCCCCCGAGCGCTTCAGCTGGGGCGGCATCTTCTGCGACCGCGAGGCCGCCCGCTTCCGCCGCGTCACCGAGGCCTCCGTCGAGCTCCTGGGCGTCGAGCTGCCCGAGGACATCCGCGCGATGGTCGGCGACCAGCAGCGCTGCGAGCAGGCGTTCGTGCTCTGGGACATGGTCCACGACCGCACCCACAGCCACGGCGACCTGCCGTTCGACCCCTTCATGATCAAGCAGCGCCAGCCCTTCTGGATGTACGGGCTCGAGGAGCTGCGCTGCGACCTCACCGCCTTCAAGGAGGCCGTGAAGCTGGAGTCCGAGGGCAACCCTCACGGCCGCGACGTGCAGTACGCCGTGCTGTTCGACCGCATGTTCCGCTTCCCCGTCACCGGCGAGCGCGTCCGCAACTACGACGGTCTCGGAGGCCAGCTGCTCTTCGCGTACCTCCACAAGCACGACGTCGTGCGCTGGACGGACAACACCCTGAAGATCGACTGGGAGCGGGCCCCGCAGGTCACCAACCAGCTCTGCGGCGAGATCGAGAAGTTGTACCGGGACGGCATCGACCGCCCCAAGCTCGTCCACTGGTTCGCCGCGTACGACCTGGTCGCGACGTATCTCGCCCCGCACCCCGGCTCCCGCTGGGCCAAGGGTCCGGACGCGCTGGACCTGTCCCTGCCGCCCCGCAAGCTCGTCGACGACGTGCTTCCGGACGAGTTTCCCCTGAGCATGTTCTATGAGGCGCTCTCCAAGAAACTGAAGAACGTGATCGCCTCCACCAAGGGGATCACCGCCGCGGGCGCCGGGCAGGCGGCCGCGTGAGCGCACGTCATGAGGAGGCGGTGGCCATGAACGGAAACGGCAAGGGCAGCGGGAGCGGTGCCCTCGAAGGCGCTGTCGTCGCGGTCGCGGGAGCGGCCGGCCCGGCCGGCCGGGCGACCCTGCTCCGCCTCGCCGAGGCGGGCGCGGTCGTCGTCGCCTCGGACGCGAACGCCACCCGGCTCGCCGAGGCCGTGGACGCGGCCCGCTACGCCCACGGCGGCGCCACCGTCACCGGCGACACCGTGGATCTGCTCGATCTCGGTGCCGCCCGTGAATGGGCCGACAAGACGGAGAAGGAGTTCGGCAGGATCGACGGTCTGGTCCACCTCGTGGGCGGCTGGCGCGGCAGCAAGACGTTCGCCGACACCGACCTCGCCGACTGGACGCTGCTGGAGAAGCTGCTGATCCGCACGGTCCAGAGCACCTCGCTGGCCTTCCAGGGCGGCCTGCAGCGCAGCGACCGCGGCCGCTACCTGCTGATCAGCGCGGCCGGTGCGAGCAACCCCACCGCGGGCAACGCCGCCTACGCGGCGTCGAAGGCGGCGGCCGAGGCCTGGACCCTCGCGCTCGCGGACGCCTTCCGTAAGGCGGGGGGCGACGAGGGCCCGCAGAGCGCGGCTGCCATCCTGGTCGTGAAGGCACTGGTGCACGACGCCATGCGCGCCGAGCGCCCGAATGCGAAGTTCGCGGGCTTCACCGACGTCAAGGAGCTGGCCGATGCCATCGCCGGCGTCTGGGACCGGCCCGCCCCGGAAGTGAACGGAAAGCGCCTGTGGCTGACCCCGCAACCGTAAGGACCGACGCGCGTCGTCATCACGACCCGCAGGTACGCGGATTCGCCAGTGACAACTACGCGGGAACGCACCCGGAGATCCTCGCGGCCCTCGCCCTCGCCAACGGCGGCCATCAGATCGCCTATGGCGAGGACGACTACACCGGTCACCTCCAGCGCGTGATGCACAGCCACTTCGGTCCCACCGCCGAGGCCTTTCCGGTCTTCAACGGAACCGGCGCCAACGTGGTCTCGCTCCAGGCGATGACCGACCGCTGGGGCGCGGTCATCTGCGCCGAGTCCGCGCACATCAACGTGGACGAGGGCGGGGCACCGGAACGGGTCGGCGGCCTCAAGCTGCTCACGGTGCCCACCGAGGACGGCAAGCTCACGCCGGAGCTCATCGACCGGCAGGCGTACGGCTGGGACGACGAGCACCGTGCCATGCCGCAGGTCGTCTCGATCACCCAGAACACCGAGCTGGGCACGGTCTACACACCCGACGAGATCAGGGCCATCTGCGAGCACGCCCACGGGCACGGCATGAAGGTCCACCTCGACGGGGCCCGCATAGCCAATGCCGCGGCCTCCCTGGACGTACCCATGCGTACGTTCACCAACACCGTCGGCGTCGACGTGCTCTCGTTCGGCGGGACGAAGAACGGGGCCATCTTCGGCGAGGCCGTCGTGGTGCTGAACCCGGACGCCGTCCGGGCGATGAAGCATCTGCGCAAGCTGTCGATGCAGCTTGCCTCCAAGATGCGCTTCGTGTCGGTGCAGCTGGAGGCGCTGCTCGCGGGCGACCTGTGGCTGCGCAACGCCCGGCACGCCAACAGCATGGCGCAGCGGCTCGTCGAGGGCGTCCGCGCGGTGGACGGCGTGGAGATCCTCTATCCCGTCCAGGCCAACGCGGTGTTCGCGCGGCTGCCGCACGAGGTGAGCGAGCGGCTGCAGAAGCGCTTCCGGTTCTACTTCTGGGACGAGAAGGCCGGCGACGTCCGCTGGATGTGCGCCTTCGACACCACGGAGGACGATGTCGACACGTTCGTCCTCGCCCTCAAGGAAGAGATGGCCGCACAGTAGTTGCGTATGAATATGCGGTCGACCGGAAAAGTATTGACTCCGGTCGGCCGCATCCCTACGTTCAGCGGCCATGGAACTGATCCAGCAGGTCCCCCAGATCTCCGCGTATCTTGCCGCCGACGACGCGATCGACCATGAACACCCGCTGGTCCGTGACACGGCCGCAGGGCTGCGCTCCCAGGCGGCAGACGCATACTCATACGCCGAAGCGGCATACCGCTTCGTACGCGACACCGTCCCGCACTCCGCCGATTCCGGTGACATGCGCGTCACGTGGCGCGCCTCGGACGTCCTCGCCACCCGTAACGGCATCTGCCACGCGAAGGCGCACGCCCTGGCCGCACTGCTGCGCGCGGAGGGCATCCCCGCGGCCCTCTGCTACCAGGGGCTCGTGAAGGACAACGGCGACCCCGGGTCGGTCCACGGGCTGATCGCGCTGCGACTGCCCCGGCCGCGACCGCTGGGACCGGCAGGACCCGCGGGGCAACCGGCCTCTTGGTGTGGACGCGCAGTTCTCACTGGACGGGGAACGGCTGGCCTGGCCCGTCCGGCCGGAGCTCGGTGGAGTGGACTACCCGACGCTCCACGCGGCACCGCATCCGGCGGTACCGCGCGCCCTGCGAATGTCCGCGGACCGTGCGGAGCTCTGGTGCACGCTGCCCACGGCGCTCTGACCACCGGCGTCCGGGGCACGGAGCGCCGTCCGTGCCCCGGAGTGACGTTTCAGCCATGGCCCCGCACGGGTCGGTCAGCCGCGCTCGCGGACCTCGGCTGCCGTCGGAGCCGTACCTCCGAGGTGCGCGGGCACCCACCATGTGTCGCTCGCGTCCTTCGGGCGCACGGGATAGGCGCGCTGGGCCGCTTCGAGCAGCTCCTGCACGCGTTCCCGGAGCCGCCGGGTGATCGCACCCGCGTACTGGTCGGCCGGGGCCTCCACCGGCTCTCCGACCCGGATCGTCACCGGGATGTGGCTGCGCCTGAAGTTGCGCGGGCGGCCCTTGGTCCACAGGCGCTGGGTGCCCCACAGTGCCATCGGGATGAGAGGCACACCGGCCTCCTGGGCCAGGCGTGCCGCACCCGACTTGAAGCTCTTCAGCGTGAACGACTCCGAGATGGTCGCCTCGGGGAACACGCCGACGATCTCGCCGGAACGCAGCGAGGCCAGCGCGTGCGCGTACGCGTCCTCACCCTGTTTGCGGTCGACGGGGATGTGCTTCATGCCACGCATCAGGGGGCCGGAGACCTTGTGCCGGAACACCGATTCCTTGGCCATGAACCGCACCAGCCGCTTCTGCGGCAGCGTCGCGAGACCGGTGAAGATGAAGTCCAGATAGCTGATGTGGTTGCTTACCAGAACCGCGCCACCGGTCTTCGGGATGTGCTCCGAACCCTGGGTGTCGATCTTCAGGTCGAGCGCCTTGAAAAACGTACGAGCGGCGCCGATGACCGGCCGATAGACGAGTTCTGCCATCTGGAGAAGACCCTTCTTCAGCGCCTGGGGAGGGTTCTCCCGGCGGAAGTTACGCAGCCGTAGGTTTTCGGCATTGGGCCGATCGTGCCCCATGCGCGTCGTGGTGGCCAGTCTCGGCGGGCGCGGGGCGCGAGATTCTCGTCACGTGGAACGGTAGGGAATGTCCCGGCGGCCGTGGGCGCTGACCCTTTGCGTAGAGCTCTGACAGGAGGCCGAAGGTGGATGTCCGGACACGTGCGGACAAGCTCGATGCAGCCCAACTCGGCGTGGAATTGGGGGAGAGGGCCACGCTCGTCCAGTTCTCCAGCGCGTTCTGCCAGCCCTGCCGGGCCACCCGCCGCACTCTCGCGGAGGTGGCGGGCATGGTCGAGGGCGTCGCGCATGTGGAGATCGACGCCGAGGCGCATCTCACTCTCGTGCGCGCGCTCGACATCAGCCGCACCCCGACCGTCCTGGTCCTCGACGCCGGCGGACAGGTCGTCCGCCGGGCCGTCGGACAGCCACGCACCGTCGACGTCGTCGCCGCGCTGGGACAGGCGATGTGACGGACCGTGATGATTCTCCCACCTCGTGGGACGGTCTTGACTGCACCCGCCGGGCATCGTCAGTCTGACGCTATGCCGCCAGAACTCCTTCTCTACGGCCGGGTCCACGTCGACCTCGCCCGCAACGCGAGTGCGCGCTGTCCGGATGCCTGAGCATCCACGGCCCCGCACATCCGACGCGCAGAAGGACATCTCCATGACGGCTTCACCCGAGACCGACACCACCCGGACGGCTTCCCCGGACCTCCTGCGTTCCGTGTTCCGGCAGCACGCAGCCGGTGTCGCCGTGATCACCGCGGCCGGTGACCGGCCGGTCGGCTTCACCGCCACCTCCCTCAACTCCGTCGCCGCCGATCCGCCGCTCATCTCCTTCGGCGTCGGTACCTCGTCCTCCAGTTGGCCGGTCGTCGCGGAGGCCGAGCACGTCGGCGTCCACATACTCGGCGAACACCAGCGGGAACTGGCCGCCACCTTCGCGCGCAGCGGCGCCGACCGGTTCGGTCCCTCCACCGATTGGCGCAGCGGACCGGAAGGTGTCCCGGTGCTGGACGGCGTGCTCGCGTGGCTGGTCTGCCGGGTCGTGGCGCGGATCCCGGCGGGGGACCACCGGATCGTGATCGCGGAGGCGGTCGTCGGTGATCCGGCCGGCGGCGGCAGGCCGCTCGTCTATCACCAGGGCCGGTTCACAGCTCTGCGGGACTGAGATCGCCCCGGCGGGACCGGGGCGCAAAGGCGTAGCTCAGATCACAGTGCCAAGCGCTTGCTCAATGGGCGTCATATGGGTGTACTGGCGAGTAATATTACGGTCGGAGCGTCGGTCGCCCCGACCGGAAATCGCCCCATCAGGCGCCTATGCTGCGTGCAACAAGGCAGCCCGGAAATGACGATGCAGTAGGAGAGCCGGCGTGAGCTTGAGGATCGTTGTCTGTGTGAAGTACGTGCCCGACGCGACCGGTGACCGGCATTTCGCCGATGACCTGACGTTGGATCGTGAGGATGTCGACGGTCTGCTGTCGGAACTGGATGAGTACGCGGTCGAGCAGGCGTTGCAGATCGCGGGCGCGGCCGACGATGCGGAGGTCACCGTGTTGACGGTGGGTCCGGAGGACGCCAAGGACGCGTTGCGCAAGGCGTTGTCGATGGGTGCGGACAAGGCTGTTCACGTCGAGGACGACGATCTGCACGGTACGGACGCGATCGGTACGTCGTTGGTGCTGGCGAAGGCGGTCGAGGCGACGGGTTACGACCTGGTGATCTCGGGGATGGCGTCGACGGACGGCACGATGGGTGTGGTTCCGGCGCTGCTCGCGGAGCGGCTGGGTGTGCCGCAGGTGACGCTGCTGTCGGAGGTTTCCGTCAAGGATGGTGTCGTGACGGGCCGCCGCGACGGCGACGCCGCGTCCGAGCAGCTCCAGGCGTCCCTGCCGGCCGTGGTGTCGGTGACCGACCAGTCGGGCGAGGCCCGTTACCCGTCGTTCAAGGGGATCATGGCGGCGAAGAAGAAGCCGGTTCAGTCGCTGGATCTGGATGATCTGGGGATCGAGGCGGACGAGGTGGGTCTGGCTGGTTCCTGGACAGCGGTCGACTCCGCGGCCGCGCGTCCTGCCCGCACCGCGGGCACGATCGTCAAGGACGAGGGCGAGGGCGGCAAGCAGCTGGCCGAGTTCCTTGCGGGCCAGAAGTTCATCTGAGCCCCGGCTGTTCCCTCACCGCCCCCGCCTACCTCGCACACGCAGGAGATTGAAGTCCCATGGCTGAAGTTCTCGTCTATGTCGACCACGTGGACGGTGCCGTCCGCAAGCCCACCCTGGAGCTGCTGACGCTTGCCCGCCGCATCGGCGAGCCCGTCGCCGTCGCCCTGGGCAACGGTGCCGCGGACACCGCCGCCGCGCTCGCCGAGCACGGTGCGGTCAAGGTGCTGACCGCCGACGCCCCCGAGTTCGCCGACTACCTCGTCGTGCCGAAGGTCGACGCGCTCCAGGCCGCCTATGACGCGGTGTCCCCGGCCGCCGTGCTGCTGCCCTCCTCCGCGGAGGCCAAGGAGATCGGGGCCCGTCTCGCGGTCCGTATCGGCTCCGGCATCATCACCGACGCGGTGGATCTGGAAGTCGGCGACCAGGGCCCGGTTGCCACGCAGGCGGCGTTCGCCGCCTCGTACACCACCAAGTCCCGTGTCTCCAAGGGTGTCCCGGTCATCACGGTCAAGCCGAACTCGGCCCCGGTCGAGCCCGCTGCGGCCGCCGGCGTCGTCGAGGCCCTCGCGGTCTCCTTCTCGGAGCAGGCCACCGGCACCAAGGTCCTCTCCCGTACCCCGCGCGAGTCGACCGGCCGTCCGGAGCTGACCGAGGCCGCGATCGTCGTCTCCGGCGGCCGTGGCGTCAACGGTGCGGAGAACTTCGCGATCATCGAGGCGCTCGCGGACTCGCTCGGTGCCGCTGTCGGTGCCTCGCGCGCCGCAGTCGACGCGGGCTGGTACCCGCACTCCAACCAGGTGGGCCAGACCGGCAAGTCCGTCTCGCCGCAGCTGTACATCGCCTCGGGTATCTCGGGTGCGATCCAGCACCGGGCGGGTATGCAGACCTCGAAGACGATCGTCGCGATCAACAAGGACGCCGAGGCCCCGATCTTCGACCTCGTCGACTACGGCGTCGTCGGCGACCTCTTCAACGTCGTCCCGCAGCTCACCGATGAGGTCACCGCCCGCAAGGGCTGACCCCGCCGGACCACGCACGGCACGGACGACGGCCCGGGGCCGCACGGTGAACCCACCGCGCGGCCCCGGGCCGTTTCCGATCACCATTGACGCAGGTACGGCAGCCTTATAACTTCACTATACGGATTGTTGATTCCGGGAAGCGGAAACAGCGAGAGCGTGGAGGGTGCGGAAATGGGTCAGCAGGAGAAGGTGGCGACGAGCCTCGCCGGTGCGGTCAGCGACGGGATCAGTGCCTCCCTCACACCGGTGGACGCCGAACTGGCCCGCCGATACCCGGGCGACCCCGGAACGCGTCAGCCGGTCCACACGGTCTACGTACCGGGGGACACCTTCACCGCCGGCACCATCCGCTCCTGGGGCGACCGGGCCTTGCAGGCGCTCGACGAGCACGCACCCGACGCCGCCTCGCTCGCCGCGGTACTCGGCATCCCGGACGAGCTCGCCGGGCCGGTCCACGACCGTGTACGCGCCAAGCTGACCCGTGAGCCCGTCGAGGACCTGCGGATCGACTTCGAGGACGGCTACGGCCCCCGCTCCGACGCGGAGGAGGACGAGGCCGTGGCCCGTGCGGCCCGGCTGATCTCCGAGGCGTACGCCAACGGCACGGCGGCGCCGTACATGGGCATCCGGATGAAGTGCATGGAAGCCGGCGTGCGCGACCGGTCCATCCGCACCACGGACGTCTTCCTCACGGGCCTGATGGAGGCGGGCGGCCTCCCCGACGGACTCGTGCTCACCCTGCCGAAGGTGACGTATCCCGAACAGGTCACCGCCTTCGTCCGCCTTCTCGAGGCGTTCGAGAAGGCGCACCGACTGCCCTCCGGGCGGCTCGGCTTCGAGATCCAGATCGAGACCAGCCAGTCGATCCTCGCCGCCGACGGAACCGCCGCCGTCGCCCGCATGATCGACGCGGCCCGGGGCCGGGCGACGGGCCTGCACTACGGCACGTTCGACTACAGCGCCTGCGTCGGGGTCAGCGCCGCGTACCAGGCGAGCGACCACCCGGCGGCCGACCATGCGAAGGCCGTGATGCAGGTGGCCGCCGCGGGCACCGGCGTACGTGTCTCCGACGGTTCCACCAACGTGCTGCCCGTGGGGCCCACCCCCCAGGTCCACGAGGCCTGGAGGCTCCACTACGGCCTCACCCGGCGCGCCCTGGCCCGCGCCTACTACCAGGGCTGGGACATGCACCCGGGCCACCTCCCGACCCGCTACGCGGCCGTCTACACCTTCTACCGCGAGGGCCTGGAGCAGGCCGCGGCCCGGCTCGCCGCTTACGTGGCCAAGGCGGGCGGCGACGTGATGGACGAGCCCGCCACGGCCAAGGCGCTCAGCGGCTACCTGCTGCGCGGCATCGACTGCGGCGCCCTGGACACCGCGGAGGTGGCCCGGCTGACCGGACTGACCCGCGCGGACCTGGACGCCTTCGCCTCGCCGCGGCGTGGCGGGCTGACCGTGACCACGCCGTAGTCCCGCGCGCCCGGCAGCCTCTCAGGCCGGGCGCAGCTCGCCCGAACCGCGCGGGATCAGCTTCGTCGGGAGCTCGACGCGTGCCGGGGTGTGGTCGGCGCCGTCGAGCCGTCGGAAGAGGTGTTCGGCCGCGGTGCGGCCGACGGCCGCCGCGTCCTGGGAGATGACGGTGATGCCGAGCAGATCCGCGAGCTCGATGTCGTCGAAGCCGACCAGGGCGACCGGACGTTCCCGGCCGGCCAGTACGCGTACCGCGGTCACCGTCACGCGGTTGTTGCCCGCGAAGAGGGCGGTGACGGGTTCGGGGCCGGAGAGCATGGTCTCGGCCGCCAGGCGGACCCGCTCGGGCTCCGTGGAGCCGAGCGCGACCCAGGAGTCCTCGACCGTGATCCCGGCGTCGGTCATGGCGGTGTGGTAGCCGCGCAGGCGCTCGGTGGCCGTGTGGATCCGGGGCTGGTCGCCGATGAACCCGATCCGGCGGTGGCCGTGCGCGATCAGGTGGGCGACGCCCTCACGGGCGCCGCCGAAGCTGTCCGAGAGCACCATGTCCGCCTCGATCCGGCCCGCCGGACGGTCCACGAACACCGTCGCTATGCCGGCCTTGATCTCCGGCTCCAGATAGCGGTGGTCGTCGCCGGCCGGAATCACGATGAGCCCGTCGACCCGCCGGGCACACAACGCGAGCACGAGTTCCTGCTCGCGCTCCGGGTCCTCGGCGCTGGAGCCGTTGATGAGCAGCGCGCCGTGCGCGCGGGCCACCTCTTCCACGGCGCGGCTCAGCGGGCCGTAGAACGGGTCCGCGAGGTCCTCCAGGACCAGGCCGATCGACGCCGTGCGGCCCTTGCGCAGCACGCGCGCGCTGTCGTTGCGGCGGAATCCCAGCGCGTCGATGGCCTCCTGGACCCGGCGCTCGGTGTCGGGTGTGACGCCCGGCTCGCTGTTGACCACGCGCGAGACCGTCTTGAGGCCCACTCCGGCACGGGCGGCCACGTCCTTCATGGTCGGCCGGTTGCCGTAGCGGGGCTCGGGGTGACGGGCGGTCTCGGCCACGGTGCGCTGTCCTGTCGTCGGGTACGGGCTGGCTGTCCGGATGTGCCGCGGAGCGTACCGCGGGCGTGGCCGGAGGCTGTGGCGTCGAGCATAGGCCCTGGACAACGTTGTCAGCGGAATGGAGACTAGGCAGACTGTTCACTGAAGCCGCAGGTCCCACCCCCTCACCCACGGAGCCACACCGATGCATACCGACCTCGTCGCCGCGCTGGACATCGGCGGCACCAAGATCGCCGGCGCGTTGGTGGACGGCGCCGGCACGCTCCGCGTGCGGGTGCAGCGTCCGACGCCCGCCCGCGAGGACGGCGAGACGGTGATGGCGGCGGTGGCCGACGTGCTGGCGGAGCTGTCCGCCTCGCCGCTGTGGGGCCGGGCCACGGCCGTCGGCATCGGCAGCGCGGGCCCGGTGGACGCCGCCGCAGGGACGGTCAGTCCGGTGAACGTTCCCGGCTGGCGGGGCTTCCCGCTGGTGGAGCGGGTGAGCGCGGCAACCGGCGGTCTGCCCGTCGAGCTGGTCTGCGACGGCGTCGCGATCGCCGCGGCCGAACACTGGATGGGCGCGGCCCGCGGCCACGACAACGCGCTGTGCATGGTCGTGTCGACCGGCGTCGGCGGCGGGCTCGTCCTCGGCGGCTCGCTCCACCCCGGCCCCAGTGGCAACGCAGGCCACATCGGACACATCAGCGTCGACATCGACGGCGACCCGTGCCCGTGCGGGTCGCGCGGCTGCGTCGAGCGCATCGCGAGCGGTCCCAACATCGCCCGCCGTGCGCAGGAGGGCGGCTGGCGGCCCGGTCCGGACGGTGACGCGACAGCGGCGGCGGTCGCGTCAGCCGCCCGGGCGGGCGACCCGGTCGCCGTGGCCTCGTTCGAGCGGGCCGCACAGGCGCTGGCGGCGGGCATCGCCGCGACGGCCACCCTGGTCGAGATCGACATCGCGGTGATCGGCGGCGGAGTGGCCGGTGCGGGTGATGTGCTGTTCGCCCCACTGCGCAGCGCCCTGCGGCGGTACGCGACGCTGTCGTTCGTCCAGAAGCTGACCGTGGCGCCGGCGGTCATGGGCAACGACGCGGGGCTGGTGGGCGCGGCGGCAGCGGCCTTCGGCGCGCGCGCGGGCGCGGACGGGGTGGTCTCCGTCTAGAGCGTTCTCCGGCGGGTGGCGACGACGTCGGACGCCGCCGCCGCCCGGTCCCTCGGGCGGATGGCCTCAGCAGCTGATGCGGAGGTCCGCCCAGTCGGCGTGATCGGAGTCGACGCCGTCGCCCCCGTCGGTGACCACCAGACGTACGACCTGCGCCCCGCTGACGTCCGCCGAGAGGGTCTGTGCCGGCATGGCGTTGGTCAGGACCCCGGTCGACGCCGCCTTCGTGCCGTCCGACCAGACCTCGAAGGCCACGCTCCCCTTGGCGCCCTTCTCGTCGTCGACGCCGACGCGCGCCGTGACCGTGCTGCACGCGCCGCCCGCGTAGTACTCGACGGCACTGGCCGCGTGCACGCCCAGCCCCTTCGCGTACACCTCGCCGCCGATGGTCAGCGGATGTCCGTCACCGGCCGCGCTCTCACCGTTGCTGGTGTCCCTCTCGACCGGACCGTAGCCGTTGGACGCGGTGAGCTGCGGCAGATCGCTCAGGTAGCCGACGCCGGCCGGTGGCGCCACCACCACATGGGCCTGGAACGGTACGGAGGACCGCACCCGTTCCCCGGTGGGCGAGCGGTACTGCGTGGTGAGCGTCAGATCGTACGTACCGGTGGCGGTGCCGGCCGGAGCCGTCACCCGCCAGCGGGTGGTCAGTGCTCCTCCGGTCGGCAGGGCCGGCGCCGTGGTCGCGGAATCGGCCCCGATCCGCCAGCCGGCCGGCCCGGTGAGGGCCGCCGACGCCTTCAGGGCGGGCGTCCGGCCCAGATCGGTGACGGTGGTCGTCAGCCGCGCCGTGCGGCCCGCCTCCACCAACGGGCTTCCGTCCAGAGCCAGTTCCACCGCGGGCGGGTACGCCGCCCAGTGGCGGTCGGCGGCGACGCGCAGCATCACCGTCCCGTGGGCCGGGACGGACGCGGAGAGGCCGCCCGCGGTGTTGCGTGTGGTCTGTGCCCACAGGTCGCGCACGGTGTACGCGTCCGCCTGCGGAAGCCCTGCGGCCGCGGCCGTCGTCGAGATCCGCTGCGCGCTCCCGGTCTCGTTGAACAGCGCCACCACCCGGCTGCCGTCCTGCATCTCCTTGGCCACGACCCAGCGCCCTCCGTCGGAGGAGAGCACGACGCCCTGCTTACCCAAGGGGTCCTGGTCGACGGCGATGACCTCGTGGTTGGAGAGGATCCGATACGTCTCGGGCGTCGCCGTACGCAGATCGGAACCGATGAGCAGCGGCGCGGCCATCACGGACCACATGGAGAAGTGGGTGCGGTACTCCGTGTCCGTCATCCCGCCGTTGCCGACCTCCAGCATGTCGGGGTCGTTCCAGTGGCCCGGACCCGCGGCCGCGGCGAGCGGCAGGTTCTGCTTCATGATCGACAGCATGCTGCTCCAGCTGTCGTTGATGTCGCCCGTGGTGCGCCAGAGGTTGCCCAGTCCGGCGGCCCATTCCCAGGGTTTGTTCTGGCCCCATTCGCAAATGCTGTAGACGATCGGGCGGCCGGTGGCGGCCAGCGCGTCCCGCATGGTCGTATAACGCTCCTTCGCGTCCACGCCCTGGTTGTTGCAGTTGTCGTACTTGAGGTAGTCGACACCCCAGTCAGCGAACTGCTGCGCGTCGCTGTACTCGTGCCCGAGCGCGCCGGGAAGTCCGACGCTGTCGCAGGTCTTGGTGCCGGCACTGGTGTAGATGCCGAGCTTGAGACCCTTCGAGTGGACGTAGTCCGCGACGGCCTTGATGCCGTTCGGGAATCGCACCGGATCGGCTTCCAGCTTGCCGTCCGCATTACGCTGCGGCTTCGCCCAGCAGTCGTCCAGGTTGATGAACTCGTAGCCTGCTTCCTTGAGCCCCTTCTCGACGAAGATATCGGCGGTTCCCTTGACCATCGCCTCGTCGAACTCGGCCCGGCAATGGGTCGAGTTCCAGTTGTTGAACCCCATGGGCGGGGTGAGTGCGAGACCGTTGTCGGCCCGCGTGCCGGCCGTCGGTGCCGGGGCGGGGGCCGGGGACTGAGCGGAGGCGGGAACGGTGGCTCCCGCCGCGCACAGGAGGCCTGCCGTCAGCGCTCCGATGACTCTGTAGCGGCTTGTGCGGGTTGTACGGCTTGGAAGATGACGCATCGTTACGTTCCTCCGTACTCGTGCCGAATCGGGTGGCAGCATGTGCACGCCAAGACGAGCGATTACGTTAGAGCGTGTTGAAGTCTGTTGGAAGAGGGGTGGTGCCGGTTGTTCGGTATCTCGTCAAAACCCTTGACGCCGCTGCTGGTTGGAGGTGAGATCCAAGCGCACGTTCGGTTGTGTTGAGTTGCCTTCGGAGGAGGGGGTCATGGCGCACTCGTACGACAGGTCAGATCTGCCCGGCAGCGTCGCGGGACATCGGATGTCCCGGCGAAGTCTGCTGCGTGGCGCGGCAGTCGGCGCCGGCGCGGTCACGCTTCCCGCGCTGCTCACCGCCTGCGGAGGGGGCCCCGGCGGTGACGGCAAGACCATCACCCTGGGATCGAATTCGTCCGACCCCATCCCGAAGAAGGCGTTCGCCGACGCCTTCAAGGCCTATGCCGCACAGTCCGAAGGCCGAAAGGTGAAGGTCAACACCGTTGACCACAACACCTTCCAGGAGAACATCAACAGATATCTCCAGGGCAAGCCCGACGACGTCTTCATGTGGTTCGCCGGATACCGCATGCAGTTCTTCGCCAAGAAGGGGCTGCTGTACGACATCAGCGACAACTGGAAGGGCTACGAGGGATTCTCGGACGCCCTGAAGGCCCAGTCCACCGGCGAGGACGGCAAGCAGTACCTCACGCCCTACTACTACTATCCGTGGGCCGTTTTCCACCGGAAGAGCCTCTTCACCGAACGGGGCTATCAGGCGCCGAAGACGCTGGACGAGTACGTGGCCCTCGCCAAGCAGATGAAGAAGGACAAGCTGGACCCCATCGCGTTCTGCGACAAGGACGGCTGGCCCGCGATGGGCACCTTCGACTACATCAACATGCGGACCAACGGATACGAATTCCACAAGAGCCTGATGGCCGGCGAGGAAGCCTGGACGGACAAGCGGGTCAGGGAGGTCTTCGACACCTGGCGGCGCCTGCTCCCGTACTGCCAGCAGGGCGCCAACGGCCGCACCTGGCAGGAGGCGGCGACCAGCCTCCAGAAGCGCGAGGCCGGGATGGCGGTCTTCGGTCTGCCGCATCCCGGGGCCCAGTTCCCCAAGGCCGAACAGGACGACCTCGACTTCTTCCCCTTCCCCGTCATCAACCCGGAGCACGGCCAGGATGCCGTCGAGGCGCCGATCGACGGGTTCCTGCTGGCGAAGAAGTCGAAGAGTCTCAAGAACGACAAGAACCTGGAGAGCGCCAAGGACCTGCTGAAGTGGCTCGCCACCGGCAAGGCCGAGGACATCTACCTCAAGAGCGACCCGAACAACATCGCGGTCAACGACCGGGCGGACACCTCCCAGTACTCCGCCATCCAGAAGAAGGCCGTCGACCTGGTGTCGGGAGCGAAGCAGATCTCCCAGTTCCTGGACCGGGATACCCGGCCGGACTTCGCGTCCACGGTCATGATCCCGGCGATCCAGAAGTTCATCAGCAGTCCGAACGACGTGGACGGGCTGGTCAACGGCATCGAACGGCAGAAGAAGACCATCTTCGCCTCGGACTGAACCGGGAGTACCGACCGTGTCGTTCATCTCGGGGCGGCGCACCGGACGACGGGGCTCGCGACGGTTCAGCCGTCGCGACCTCGTCGTGCTCGGCGCGCTGCTCGGCATACCCGTCCTGCTCGACATCGCCATCGTGTGGGGGCCGACCCTCGCCTCCGTCGTCCTCTCGTTCACCAGCTGGGACGGCATCGGCGACATCGAGTGGGTCGGCACGCGCAACTACACGAACCTCTTCACGAACTACCCGCAGTTCTGGCCGGCCGCCCGCCACAACCTGCTCTGGCTCGCCTTCCTCGGCCTGGTCGCCACACCGTTCGGGCTGCTGCTCGCCGTACTCATCGACAAGGGCGTCCGCTTCAGCCGCTTCTACCAGTCGACCCTGTACATGCCCGTCGTGCTCTCCCTCGCCGTGGTCGGCTTCATCGCGCAGCTGGTCTTCTCCCGCGACCAGGGAGCACTCAACGCGATCGTCGGTGACACCGCCTCGCCGACCGACTGGCTGGGCGATCCCGACCTCAACATCTGGATGGTCCTGCTCGCGGCCGCCTGGCGCCACACCGGCTATGTGATGATCCTCTACCTTGCCGGGCTGAAAGCCGTGGACACCTCCCTCAAGGAGGCCGCGGCGATCGACGGGGCGAGCGAGACCCAGACCTTCTTCCGCATCGTCTTTCCGACGCTGCGCCCGGTCAACATCATCGTCGGCGTCATCACCGTGATCGAGTCGCTGCGCGCCTTCGACATCGTCTACGCGGTCAACCACGGCCGCAACGGGCTGGAACTGCTCTCGGTGCTCGTCACCGACAACATCATCGGTGAGGCCAGCCGGATCGGGTTCGGCTCTGCCATCGCCGTCGTCCTGCTGGTCGTCTCGCTGGGGTTCGTCGTGACGTATCTGGTCCAGGAGATCCGAGGGGAGAAGGACCGATGACCACGCAAGCAACCGCGGCCCGCCCGGCGCCGACCGTCCCCGCCACGACCCGGCGCAGGGTCCGCCCCGGCCGGCTCGGCGTGCACGCCTTCCTGATGACGGTCTCGCTCGCCTTCCTCGCCCCGCTGCTGCTCGCCGTGTACGCCTCGCTCAGGCCCTACGACGAGACCTCGGAGCACGGCTACTTCTCGCTGCCCCGCCATCTCTCGCTGGACTACTACCGGCAGGCGTTCACCGACTCGGGCATGATGAAGTACTTTGTCAACACCATGATCATCGCGGTGCCGGGGGTGCTTGTCACCCTCTTCCTCGCCTCGTTCGTGGCATTCGCACTCGCCCGGCTGAGGATGCGCGGCGGGCTCGTCCTGCTGATGCTCTTCACCGCGGGGAACCTGCTTCCGCAGCAGGTGATCGTCACGCCGCTGTACGTCGTCTTCAATCGCATCCCGCTGCCCTACTGGATGTCCGACTCGATGACGATGTTCGACTCCTACTGGGCCGTCATCCTGGTGCAGGTCGGATTCCAGCTCGGCTTCTGCGTCTTCGTCCTGGCCAACTTCATGCGGACCCTCCCTCAGGAGATCCTGGAGGCGGCCGTCGTGGACGGGGCGGGTGTCTGGACCCAGTACTGGCGGATCACGCTGCCCCTGTGCCGCCCCGCACTCGCCGCCCTGGGAACGCTCCAGTTCACCTGGATGTACAACGACTTCCTCTGGGCCCTGGTCTTCATCTCCGACGGCGACAAACTCCCGGTCACCTCGGCGCTGAACAACCTGCGCGGTCAGTTCTTCACCGACTACAACCTCCTCGCGGCCGGCTCGGTGATCGTCGCGCTCCCGACCCTCGTGGTCTTCCTGCTGCTCCAGCGGCACTTCATCGCGGGACTCACACTGGGGTCCAGCAAGGGGTGACGGTTTCCGGTTCCGGTTCTCGATTCTGTTCCAGGACTCGCTGCGCCTGCGCACCGGCGGTTGTCAGTGGCGGGTGCGATCCTGCATGCATGGACGAGATCATGCGGCGGCGGGTGTACGGCGCCGATCACGACGACCCGGATCCGGGCCCCAGGCCGGGGCGCGTCTACCGGGAACTGGTGGGCGGCCCGCTCGACGGGCTGCTCCTGGACGTGACCGGCTGGACGAAGGTGGCACTGGCGGACGGCTCCGCCCTGATCACCGAGATCGGCGCCTATGGAGCGGGTGGCCGGGCCGAGTACGGGCCCCGGGCGGAGGATCCGAACAAGTGGGACTGGCGGGGTGACACGCCGTAGGCCGACCGGTATCTGGCCGCACTCCGCGCGGTGGAGACAGGGGCTGACGAGGGCTGCCTCAACGAGGTCGACACCGAGCCGGGGCAGGCTGCCGGCGCCGGGCCGGGCCGGCCTCAGCGGCCCCGGTCCGAGGACTGCTGCGGTACGACCACCAGGAACGCGTCCTGTTCCAGGTCCATCACGACCTCCGCCGCCACGCCCTCACCCCGCCGGGCCGCGGCGAACTCCTCCGCGGGCCAACTGCCCCGCGGGCCCCCGGCGGGAAACTGCTCAAGTACGGTGCGACGCACGGTCCGCCCCCTGTCGTTCGTTCTGCTGTCCGCTCCAACGACGTCCCGCCGCCGCCGTTACGGCCGGACGGTGCCCGGGCGAGCAGCATTCCCGTACCGGAAGACGCCGGCCGGCCGCCGCGCACTGTTGCGTTCGCGCATCGTCATCGCCACAGTCGTGTTTTCACGGCAGGGTGTTGCGGGCAAGCCACTGGGGGCTACGGAAGAGGGGGAACCGTGATCGTCTGGATCAACGGTGCGTTCGGCGCGGGCAAGACCAGCGCCGCGCGTGAACTGATCGATCTGATCCCGAACAGCACCTTCTACGACCCGGAACTGACCGGCACGGGGCTGGGATCCCTGTTGCCGCAGAAGAAGCTCGCCGAGGTGACCAACTTCCAGGACCTCCCGATCTGGCGACGACTCGTGGTGGACACCGCGGCCGCGCTGCTCGCCGAGCTCGGTGGGGTGCTGGTGGTGCCGATGACACTGCTGCGACAGGAGTATCGCGACGAGATATTCGGGGGACTCGCCTCCCGGCGCATCGCGGTGCGTCATGTACTGCTCTCACCTGAGGAAACGATCCTGCGCCAACGGATCGCCCACCGCGTGGAATTCCCGGACGATCCGGAGACGGAGGACGGGACCGGGCAGTGGGCGTACGACCGCATCGAGCCCTACCGCTCGGCGCTCGACTGGATCACTCGGGACGCGCACACCATCGACAACAGCGCACTCACCCCCCGCGAGACGGCCGAAGTCATCGCCGAGGCCGTGCGCACCGGGGCGGCCCCGGCCTGCGAGATCGTCCAGACACCCGACCCCACGGCGGAGACCGTCGCGGCCGGCGTGCTGCTCTTCGACGAACACGGCCGGGTGCTGCTCGTCGATCCCACGTACAAGCCCGGCTGGGAGTTTCCCGGAGGCGTGGTCGAAGCGGGTGAGGCGCCGGCACAGGCCGGGATCAGGGAGGTGGCCGAGGAGATAGGGATCCGCCTCGAACGGGTGCCCGAACTCCTTGTCGTCGACTGGGAGGCGCCCCAGCCGCCCGGTTACGGAGGTCTGCGGCTGCTCTTCGACGGCGGGACGCTGCCGGGGGCGGACGCCGAACGGCTGCTGCTGCCCGGTTCCGAACTGCGGGGCTGGCGGTTCGTCACCGAGGAGGAGGCGGCCACCATGCTGCCCCCCACCCGGTACGAACGGCTGCGCTGGGCGCTGCGCGCCCGTGAGCGCTCAGCCGTGCTCTACCTGGAGGCCGGAATCCCGGTCGGCTGAGGCGCGCATGACCGCGACCGCGTCAGTGGTGAGGGGATCGCCGTGGCCGAAGCAGACCGTGGCCGCCTCCAGCGCGGCCAGCCGCCGGAACGAGGCCACGGCCTGCTCGCGGTCGATGTTGAACACACCCAGCATCACGCGCCCCGCCTCGGCGACGCAGTCACCCGTGAACAGCACCCCGTGCCGGGGCAGATGGACACCGATGGCTCCCGGGGTGTGGCCGGGGGAGTGGACCACCCGGGCCCCGCCGCCGAAGGGCAGCACCGCGCCGTCGGACAGCTCCGTGTCGACCCGGGTCGGCGGAGCCACGGGCACGGTCAGCCCGTGCTCGTACAGCGGGCGCTCCCAGTCGAGCAGCACGGGATCGCCGATCTCCTCCTCACCCCGGATCACCGGCGCGTCGAGCCGGTGCGCCAGGATCTGGGCACCGTGGCGGTCGGCGAGTTCCTGGGCCGCGCCGTAGTGGTCGCGATGCCCATGGGTGATGACGATCCGGGTGATGCGGGCGGGGTCGAGACCGAGGCCGCGCACCGCGTCCTCGATGGCCGGCGCCGCGTTCACGTCGCCCGCGTCGATCAGGGTCAGCTCGTCCCCGTCGCGCCAGAGGTAGGCCTGGCCGATCGGGAACCGGAACATGTGCAGCTGGGGAAGCACCTCGACGAGATCCATGCGCTGAACGTACGCAGCCCCGGGCGTCCGCCGCACGGATCTACGCTCTGGGCGAGGTTCGCCCTACGCGTAGCGGCCGGCCGGGAAGGGAGCGCGCCCCTTCCGGCCGGCCGCCTGGCTGTCTCAGACCGTCTTGGAGGCGGCGTAGTTCTGCAGGAACAGCGCCTCGGTGACCGAGAGCCGCTCCAGTTCCTCCGGGGACACGCTCTCGTTCACCGCGTGGATCTGCGCCTCGGGCTCACTCAGCCCGATCAGCAGCATCTCCGCCTCCGGGTACAACTCGGACAGTGCGTTGCACAGCGGGATCGAGCCGCCCATGCCCGAGGACTGCATCTCCTGGCCTTCGTACGCGATCCGCATGGCGTCCGCCATCGCGGTGTAGGCGGGGCTCGTGACGTCCGCACGGAACGGCTGTCCCTGGCCGACCTGCTCGACCGAGATCCTCGCCCCCCACGGGGCGTGCGCCCGCAGGTGTGCGGTCAGCAGCTTCGTCGCCTCGCCGGCGTCCTGGCCCGGCGGCACCCGCAGACTGATCTGCGCCCGCGCGTTCGACTGCACCGAGGGCATCGCGCCCACCACCGCGGGGCAGTCGATCCCGACGACCGTGACGGCGGGCCGCGCCCAGATCCGGTCGGCGACCGTACCCGTGCCGATCAGGCCGACTCCGTCGAGGACCTTGGCGTCCTTGCGGAACTGCTCCTCCGGGTACTGCAGGCCGTCCCACTTCTCGTCCGTCGTGAGGCCGTCGACGGTCGTCGTGCCGTCCTCGGCCCGCAGCGACGCCAGCAGCTGGATCATCGCGGCCAGGGCGTCGGGTGCCGCGCCGCCGAACTGGCCGGAGTGCAGATTCCCTTTGAGGGTGTCGAGCTGCACCCGCAGCATCGTCATCCCGCGCAGCGTCGAGGTGACGGTCGGCAGACCGACCCGGAAGTTCCCGGTGTCGCCGATCACTATGGTGTCCGCGGCGAGCAACTCCGGGTGCGCCTGGGCGTACTGCTCCAGGCCCCCGGTGCCCTGTTCCTCCGAGCCCTCCGCGATCACCTTGACGGAGACCGGGACCCCGCCGTTGGCCTTGAGGGCGCGCAGCGCGAGGAGATGCATGATGAAGCCGCCCTTGCAGTCGGCCGAGCCCCGGCCGAACCAGCGCCCGTCACGCTCCGTCAGCTCGAACGGCGGGGAGATCCAGGCGGACTCGTCGAGCGGCGGCTGCACGTCGTAGTGCGCGTACAGCAGCACGGTGGGTGCTCCGGCCGGGCCGGGCAGGAAGCCGTAGACGGACTGGGTGCCGTCCGGGGTGTCGAGCAGGGCGACATCCTGGAATTCCTCGGCGCGCAGCGCGTCGGCGACCCACTCGGCGGCCGCCTCGCACTCGCTCTTCGGGAACACCGCGGGATCCGCCACCGACTGGAAGGCCACCAGCTCGGCCAGCTCCGCCTTGGCGCGGGGCATCAGCGAGGCGACAGTCTCGGAAATCGGATGGGCGGTCATGGGCACGCTCCTCGTAGGTGCGACGTTATATGTACGTATCCGCGTACATGCGCGCCAGGAGTGCGGCGTTGCAGGTACGACGGAGGCTCGGCCGATCCTCCCACAGCAGGGCTCGGCCGCAGCGCGCCGTAGGATGCCGGAAGCAGCTTGGGCCACTGGTCGGATCGGGAGCAGAAGCACATCGTGAGCAGCGAGAACGCAGACGTCGGACATGAGCACGAAGAGTCGTCCGTGTGGGACGTCGTCGTAGTCGGCGCCGGACCGGCGGGAGCCTCCGCGGCATACGCGGCGGCGGTCGCCGGCCGTCGGGTACTGCTCCTGGAGAAGGCGGAACTGCCCCGTTACAAGACGTGCGGCGGCGGCATCATCGGGTATTCGCGCGATTCGCTGCCGCCCGGTTTCGAACTGCCCCTGCGGGACCGGATCCACGCGGTCACGTTCTCGCTGAACGGCAGACTGGCACGCACCCGCCGCTCCAGGCGCATGCTCTTCGGCCTCATCAACCGCCCCGAGTTCGACGCGGGCCTGGTCGAGGAGGCACAGAAGGCCGGTGCCGAACTGCGCACCGGGGCGACGGTGTCCCGGGTCGAGCAGCACGGTGCCGCGGTGCCCGACCGGCGCACGGTCGCGGTCGTGCTGTCCGGCGGCGAGACCGTCCTGGCGCGTGCCGTCGTGGGCGCGGACGGCAGCGCCGGGCGGATAGGAGCGCATGTCGGGGTGAAGCTCGACCAGGTGGACCTCGGTCTGGAGGCCGAGATCCCCGTGCCGGAGACGGTCGCGGAGGACTGGGCGGGGCGGGTGCTGATCGACTGGGGCCCCATGCCGGGGAGTTACGGCTGGGTCTTCCCCAAGGGCGACACCCTGACGGTCGGTGTGATCTCGGCGCGCGGTGACGGCGGCGGCACCAAGCGGTATCTGGAGGACTTCATCGCGCGGCTCGGCCTCGCGGGCTTCGAGCCGAAGATCTCCTCCGGCCATCTGACGCGCTGCCGCAGCGACGACTCGCCGCTCTCGCGCGGCCGGGTGCTCGTGTGCGGGGACGCGGCAGGTCTGCTGGAGCCGTGGACCAGGGAGGGCATCTCGTTCGCGCTGCGTTCGGGACGGCTCGCCGGTGAGTGGGCGGTGCGGGTCGCGGAGTCGCACGACGCGGTGGACGCCCGCCGCCAGGCGCTCAACTACGCGTTCGCCATCAAGGCGGGGCTCGGTGTCGAGATGAGCGTGGGACGGCGCATGCTGAAGCTCTTCGAGCGGCGCCCGGGCCTGCTCCACGCGGTGCTGACGGGCTTCCGTCCTGCTTGGAACGCGTTCGCGGGCATCACCCGGGGCACGACCTCGCTGGCCGAGCTGGTCCGTTCGCACCCGCTGGCGCAGCGGGCGCTGTCGGCGATGGACCGGTAGACCCGGGGGAGCACAGCCGCACGAGGGCCCGGCCGGATCGGGACGGTGCGGCGTTCCGGCCGCGGGCGGCGCTCGTCGGCCGCGGCCCGGCGCCCGTCGCCGTACGGCCGCGGGTCAGCTCTCGACGGCGATCCGGAAGACGGGGTGGTCGGGGCAGGCCGCCAGAAGTTCGGCGTCCGTGGACTTGGCCGTGATGCCCTTGAAGTACTGGTTGACCTCCCAGCCCCAGCGCTCCAGGTAGGCGCGGACGACGATCACCTTCTGCTCGTCGTCCGCGATCTCCACGGCCGTGAAGGCACGGGTCCTACGGCCCACCCGCAGCTCTCCGCCGCCAGCGGCCCGCATGTTGCGCACCCACTGCGAGTGGCCCCGTGCGGAGACGAGGTACTGCACGCCCTCGTAGGTGTGGAGGTTCACGGGAACCCGCTGCAACTGCCCGCTCTTGCGACCCCGCACCGAGAGCTCCTGCGAACCGAGCAGGCTGACCCCGTGCCGTGCCAGCCACCCGATGAAGCTGTTCATCCGGATGGTGAACGGGCTGCCCTGAAGGTAGTACGGCTGCGACATGGAGACCCCCACAGTTTGAGAGAGCGGTGCTCTCGCTTGAGATCAGTGTGCACGGAATTGGCGCTCAAAATCAAGAGCGCTGCTCTCGTTATTGGTCGGTGCTTCCGTCCCGTGGCAGACTGGCGGCCATGAGCGCTATCCGGGGAGCCAGGGAACGGGCCCGCATCGAGGTCACCGCCGCCATCAAGGACGAGGCGAGAAAGCAGCTCGCGGCCGAGGGCGCGGCCAAACTCTCGCTGCGCGCCGTGGCACGCGAACTCGGCATGGTCTCCTCGGCGCTCTACCGCTACTTCCCCAGCCGCGACGAGCTGCTCACCGCCTTGATCGTCGATGCGTACGACTCCGTCGGCGAAGCCGCCGAGCTCGCCCACCGGGCGGCGGTGGAAGAGGCGACGAAGGTGACCGCGCCTGCCCGGCCCGCTGCCGCGAAGGCCACCGCGCCTGCCCGGCCCGCCGCGAAGGCCACCGCAGCCAACCGGCCCGCCCTCCATCTGGCCCACTGGGTCGCGGTCGCGTGCGCGGTACGGGACTGGGCCCTCGCGCACCCTCACGAGTACGCCCTCATCTACGGATCACCGGTGCCCGGCTACACCGCGCCGCAGGTCACCATCGGCCCCGCGTCCCGGGTTCCCTACGTTCTGATGGCCGTCGTCGAGGGCGCGCAGCGCGAGGAGGGGCTCGCCCTGCCACCGCTCGCCGAGGAACTGCGCCCCGAGGCCGAACGGCTGGCCGCCGACCTCGCCCCGGGTCTGCCGCCGGCGGTGGTCGCGCCGTTCGTCGCCGCGTGGTCACAGCTCTTCGGGCTGCTGTCGTTCGAGATCTTCGGCCAGTTCAACCACGTGGTGGAGGCGCGTGAGGTCTTCTTCCGGCAGTCCGTGACGGAACTGGGCCGTACGGTGGGCCTGCTCGGCGACCGGAACTAGCAGCTCCGGAACCAGCAGCTCCGGAAGCAGCGGCCGGCAGTGGCCGGGGCAGGCGTCGGGGACACCGGCATGGGCAGCGGCCGGAGACGACCACGGCGGCCGGCAGCAGGCGCCGGCCCCGTTCGCCGTACTCCCCGGGGAGTACGGGTGATCACCACGCCCGGCGGACGCCCGGGCGCAGGTGCGCGGTCTAGCGTGGCGGGCATGGAAGAGCAGCGCGCACGGACAGGCGGCGGTCCTCCCGGGATTCGGGGTGGACCGTCGCGTCGGCCCCCCTGGGCGCGCGGCGGGCCGGGCGAACGGACGACCGGCCCCCGGACCCCGTGGGGCTTCTGGAGCCACGGAGAGCCGCCGCGCTGGCTGACGGGCGCCCAGGGGCGGTCCGCCAACCGGCTGCCCTGGGCGTCCACGATCCTGCTCGGCGTCGTCGTCATGGCCGGCTCGACCATCGCGGCCCACGGGCAGCTGGACGAGAAGGCCCCGCTCGACCTCTTCGCCCGGGTGCTCCTCCTCGTCGCCGTGGCGGTCCTGCTGTTCCGCCACCGCCACCCCGTGGTAGCCGTCTTCGGGGCCTCGGCCGCGGCGACGGTCTATCTTGGCGCCGGCTACCCGTACGGCCCGGTCTTCCTGGCCGTCGCGGTGGGCTGTTTCAGTGCCGTCGTCGCCGGATACCGGCGGGCCGCGTGGTCGGCGGTCGCCATGGTGTGGGTGGGGCACCTCGTCGTGGGCCACTGGCTCTACCGGTGGCTGCCTCCCGACGGCGACGCCGCGGCGCCCTGGGGGCAGGAAGTGGGCGTCGCCGCCTGGGTGGTGGCCATCGTCGCGGCCGCCGAGTTCGTCCGCGTACGCCGTGAGCAGTGGGCCGCACAGCGGGCCGAGCGGCAACGTGCGGAGAAGCGGCGGGCCGACGAGGAACGGCTGCGGATGGCCCGCGAGCTCCATGACGTCCTCGCGCACAGCATCTCCGTCATCAACGTCCAGGCGGGCGTCGGACTCGCCCTGCTCGACACCGACCCCGAGCAGGCCCGCACCGCGCTCACCACCATCAAGGACGCCAGCAAGGAGGCGCTCGGCGAGGTGCGACAGGTCCTGGACACCCTGCGTACGCCCGGTGACGCGCCCAGGGCGCCGGCCCCCGGACTCGACCGGCTTCCCGAACTGGTCGAACAGGCCGCGAGCGCCGGACTGACCGTCACCGTCGCTACGGACGGCGCACGCGGGGCCGTGCCGCCCGGCGCGGACCTGGCCGCGTTCCGGATCGTTCAGGAGGCGCTGACCAACGTGGTGCGGCACTCCGGGTCACGTACCGCGGAGGTACGGGTCGGCTACGGGCCGGGCCGCATCACGCTCCGCATCGACGACGAGGGGCCCGCCACCGGCACGGACGCCGGGGGCAGCGGCAACGGACTGGCCGGCATGCGGGAGCGGGCTGCGGCCCTGGGTGGCACGATCGAGGCGGGTACCCGGCCCGACGGCGGCTTCCGGGTGAGGGCCGAACTCCCGCTGCCGGCCGGCGGGGCGGCGCACCGGAAGGAGACACCGTGATTCGCGTACTGCTGGCCGACGACCAGCTGCTCGTCCGGGCAGGGTTCCGGGCCCTGCTGGACGCCCAGCCGGACATCGAGGTGGCGGGAGAGGCCGCCGACGGCGAGGAGGCCGTCCGTCTGGTGCGTGAACTGCGGCCGGACGCCGTGCTGATGGACATCCGGATGCCGCGCCTCGACGGCCTCGCCGCGACGCGCGCCATCACCAGCGACCCGGCGTTCGACGAGGTGAAGGTGGTCATGCTCACCACCTTCGAACTCGACGAGTACGTCTTCGAGGCGATCCGTTCCGGAGCCTCCGGATTCCTGGTCAAGGACACCGAACCGGAAGAGCTGCTGCGGGCCGTCCGGGCGGTGGTCGCCGGGGACGCACTGTTGTCGCCGGGCGTCACCCGCCGCCTGATCGCCGAGTTCGCGGCCCGGTCCAAGGAACCCGCCGAGGCGACCGCCCTGAGTGAACTGACCGACCGCGAGCGGGAGGTGATGGCGCTGGTCGGGATCGGTCTGTCCAACGACGAGATCGCACGCCGTCTCGTCGTCAGCCCGCTCACCGCCAAGACCCACGTCAGCCGGACCATGGTGAAGCTCGCCGCCCGCGACCGGGCCCAACTGGTCGTGCTGGCCTATGAGTCGGGGTTGGTGCGCCCGGGCTGGCTGGGCTGATCCGGCAGCACGGGAACGCGCCCGTCGACCTCGCGCTCGGTGGTGCGGCGCCCGAACCGCCACAGGACGTCGACGACGCGGCCGATGAAGACGAGTGCGGCCACGACGGTCGCGGCCGCGAGCAGTCCGGGACCCACACCGCCGCCCGGGGCCAGCAGGAGGGCGGGGGCGCAGACCACGACGAACGCCGCCCCTGCCAGCAGGGCCCCGGTCAGCACGGCGAAGCCGATCTCGACGGTCATGGCGTCGCGGTCCGCCTGGCTTCGGTGTTCCATGTCCGAAGTGTCACAGGTGCGGTGGCGGATGGACAAGGCCGCCCGCCGCGTGTCCCCGCGGTCTCAGGACCAGGTGACCGAGGAGTTCTCGCGCCACAGCCGGGCGAGGCCCGGGTCGCCGGTCACCGTGAGGGCCGTGAGCGACCGCCGGTTCCAGAGCGTGAGGTAGAGCTCCTCGGCGGTGGCGTTCAACTCGCAGTCCACGGGCGGAAGTACGGGCGGCGCGTCCTCGCGCACGGCTGCCGGCGGCTCGGTGGAGAGCCGTACGGTCCACACGGTGCCGGTGTCCGTCGCCCGCACGCGCAGGGTTCGCGGCGCATCGGTGCGCACCCTGCTCTTCGGCCGGGCGTGGAAACCGCGCAGCAACTCGTCGACGCCGTCCACCGCGTGGCCGGACGCCACGGGGGAGAGGGGCCCGCCGCGTGCGGACTCGGCGTCCACGCGGTGGATCGTCGTCTCGTGCGCCTGCCGCCGTGCCCAGAAGGCCAGGGGTGACGGCGCCGCGAAGAAGGCCCAGCACTCCAGGTCCTGCGGTGCGCGCTCCAGCGCCTCCACCAGGCGCAGGTGTCCCGCGCGGAACCGGTCGAGCAGCGCCGGCCCGTCCAGGTCCGGCTCCCCGGCGTCGGGGACGTACGAGGTGTGGCCCTCGGTGACGAAGGCGGCCGCCCAGGTGTGCACCATCGCGGTGTGCCTGAGCAGGTCGCGCACCTGCCAGCCCGGACAGGTCGGCACCGGTGCGCCGGTCCCCGCCTCCTGGGCCGCGTCCGCCAGCAACCGACCCTCGGAGGCCAGGGACTGTATGTGCTCCACGATCTTCATGGCAGGGATTGTGCCAGGGGCTCAGGCGCTCCGGGGGCGGGTCCGGCCGGTCCGGCCGCGGCCGCCGCGCAGCAGGCGGGCGAACCAGCCCAGCGCGAGCGACTGCACCAGCACGGACACCACCAGTGCCAGGTAGAACAGCCAGTCCGGCGCCGCCGAATCCGCGCCCAGCATCGCACCACCGGCGAAGAAGACGAAGACGGTCGGCGCCGCCAGGAAGAAGAGCCACACCCCGGCGAACGACGCGTCCTCATGGGCGATGAACAGCGTGTCCACCGTGACGAACACCGCGGTCGCCGCTACCACGCCCAGGTAGACCAGCGACGTGGCGTTGCCGAAAGTGAGGCGTGCGAGCGTGTGGAGGTGCTGCTTGGTCAGGACCGGCTTGTTCATGGCGTGCTCCCCGTCGATGTCCGACGACCTCACCCGCGACAGCGTGCGGGAGGTCGTTACGTCTCCATCCTGCGACGGGAGAACCGTTCCTGCCTGAGTACGGCTACTCATTCGATCATGTGTGCGCCGCATTGCGGGCTCCGTAACCCAGGGCCGCCGCGGCGATCGCCAGCAGCGCCACCGTGGTCAGGGCCACGGGTAGGGAGAACCAGTCGGTCAGGAAGCCGATGGCGGGCGGCCCGAGCAGCATCCCGCCGTAGCCGAGCGTCGAGGCCGCGGCCACTCCGCCGGGGCCGGCCAGCTCGCCTGCCCTGCCGACGGCCACCGGGAAGATGTTCGCCAGACCGAGTCCGGTGACGGCGAACCCGAGGAGGGCGAGCCAGGTGGTCGGGGCGAGCGAGCCGAGCAACATCCCGGCCGCCGCGGTGCCGCCGCCCGCGACCAGGGTCCGGGTCTGCCCGAGCCGCTCCAGCAGTGCCGTGCCGGTGAGCCGGCCCGCCGTCATGGCGAGCGCGAACAGCGAGTAGCCGGCCGCCGCGATCCCTGGGTGGGCGTGCAGGTCCTGCTCCAGATGAAGGGCGCCCCAGTCGGCCAGGGCGCCCTCGCCGTACGCGGTGCAGAGCGCGATCACGCCGAACAGGATCACCACACGGCGCGTCCGTCCGCTCAGGCGCTGGGGGCCCGCCTCGCCGTCGGCCGCCGTCGGGGCGGGCTTGAGCGACGGGTACCGCAGCAGGACCGGGCCCGCGAAGGCGGTGACGAGCAGTCCGATTCCGGTCAGGCAGAGCAGGTGCGCGGAGGGCGAGAGGCCGCCCGCGACGAGGCCGCCCAGCCCGGCGCCGATCATGCCGCCGAGGCTGAACGCGGCGTGGAAGCTGGGCATCACCGGGCGCCGCAGAGCGGCGACCAGATCCACCGCCGCGCTGTTCATCGCCACGTTCATGCCGCCGTACGCGGCGCCGAACACCAGCAGTACCAGCCCGAGCGAGAGTGCCGAATGGGTCTGGGCGGGCAGGGCGATGCTGAGCGGCAGCAGAACGCCGCAGACCACGGCCACCGGATGGCTGCCGAAACGGCGGCAGAGCCGCCCGGTGAGCATCATGGTGATCACGGCACCGGCGGATACGCCGAGAAGTGCGAGGCCGAGGGTGGAGGCCGAGGCGCCGGTCTGCTGCTTGATGGCCGGGATGCGGACCACCCAGCCGGCGAAGAGGAACCCGTCGAGGGCGAAGAACACGGTCAGCGCGGTACGGAGGCGTGTCGATGAAGGTGGGGCGGTGTTTCCGCCCGGTCCCCCCGGCAGTGCCGTCCGCAGTTTGTTTAGTTGCGGCACAAAGTCAGCATAGGGGCCCGCGGACGGCGGGCGCAAGACGGCCGTCCACCGGGCCCGGGCGGCGTGCCGGGCGCGGAGGTTCCACGCCGTGGAGCGGCGTGGCGCGGCGGGGAGAGCGGACGCCGCGGCGTCGGCACCACCTCCGGATCATGGGAGACTCGCCCCCATGAACGGCAAGGGGACCACCACCCGGACGAAGTTGGAGAGGGGCCGCAGCGCGCTCGGACCCGCGCTGGAACTGGTCCACACCGGACGCGCGCCCACCCGCGCCGTCCTCACCTCCGAGCTGGGTGTCACCCGTGCCACCGCCGGAGCGGTTGCCGCGGAACTGGAGGCGCTCGGCCTGATCCAGGTCGACTCCAGCCCCGGCTCGGCCGCCGGATCGCAGGGCCGGCCCTCGCACCGGCTGGCCGTGCGCGAGTCCGGACCCGTGGCCCTCGCCGCCCAGGTGCACGCGGACGGGTTCCGGGCCGCGCTGGTCGGGCTCGGTGGCCGGCTCGTCGCGACCGCGCCCGGCTGCGTCACCATCACGGCCGACCCCGCCCAGGTCATCGGCGAAGTCGTGGACGACTGCGCACGGCTGCTGCGCGACAGTGGCCTGCGCTGCGTCGGGGCGGGCCTCGCGGTGCCGTCCGCCGTCGCCGAGCCGGAAGGCACCGCCCTCAACCCGCTCCACATCGCCTGGCCCGCCGGCGCCCCGGTCCGCGAGATCTTCGCCACCTGCGTCCGCGAAGCGGGCATCACCGGACCGGCGTTCACCGGGAACGACGTCAACCTCGCCGCTCTCGCCGAGCACCGTCACGGAGCCGGGCGCGGGGCGCAGCACCTGCTGTGCGTCGCCACCGGCCACCGCGGTGTCGGCGGCGCGCTCGTCCTGGACGGCCGTCTGCACACCGGGAGTTCGGGACTTGCCCTGGAGGTCGGCCATCTCACGGTCAACCCCGAGGGCCGCCCCTGCCACTGCGGCGGCCGCGGCTGCCTCGACGTCGAGACCGACCCGCTCGCCTTCCTCACCGCGGCCGGACGTGCCCCCGGCCCCGAGGAGTCACTGCTCAAACAGTCCGGGGACCTGCTGCGCAACGAGTACGGCGACGCGGCGGTGCGCAACGCCGCCGAGGAGCTGATCGACCGGCTCGGCCTCGGGCTCGCCGGACTCGTCAACATCCTCAATCCGGACCGCATCATCCTCGGCGGGCTGCACCGCGCCCTCCTGGACGCCGACCCGGAACGGCTGCGAGCGGTGGTCGCGGACCGCAGCCTGTGGGGGCGAAGCGGCAGTGTGCCGATCCTGCCGTGCACCCTCGACCACAACAGCCTGGTCGGCGCGGCGGAGCTGGCCTGGCAGCCGGTGCTGGACGACCCGCTGGGCGCGCTCGCCTGAGGATTGGACGGCATTGCGGGGCGGCACTCCTCCCCCTTCAGGCGATCTGCGCCGGTGTCTCGAACGCGAACGCCCGTGCCGGGTTGGTGATCAGCATGTCGGTCACGGCCGCTGCCCCCAGTACCTCGGTCAGCCGGGGGCGCAGCCGGTTCAGCAGATGCGGCATGCCGGGGGTCTCCGACACGGTGGTGTCACCGCCCAGCAGCAACTGCCCGCCGAAGCCGGCGCCGGCCAGTGCCGCGAGCTCCTCGGGCAGCCGCCAGTCCGTCGCGTGGTGGGCCCGCGACGGCCCGTCGAACGCGAGGAACGCCCCGGCCCGCGCCACCTCCCGCTGCGCGGCACCGTCGGGCGACCGGCCGAGGTGCCCGAGGATCACGCGGTGCGGCGGGACGCCCAACGTGCCGCACAGCAGGTCGAGTACGTCCTGCGCTGCCGTGCCCAGCTCCAGGTGGACGGCGATCGGCGCCCCGGTGCGGTGATGTGCCTCGGCGGCCGCCGTCATGGTGAGCCGGGCGTGGGCGTCGAGCGCGTGGAAGGCGCCGGCGACCTTGATCAGCCCTGCTCGCACCGTAGTGGAGCCGATCCCGTCGGTCAGCTCCGAGACGAACAGCGAGGCGAGGTCGTCCCGGATCCGGTCGAGCACCGCGGCCGGGTAGTGCACGGCCTGGTGCAGACCCGTCGCCGCCACCACATGTGTCCCCGTCGAACGGGACAGTTCCGCCAGCACATCGGCACGGCGCCCCATACCGTACGGCGTCCACTGCACCACGGACCGGCCGCCGAACCCGCCGAAGGCCCGCAGCCGTTCGGCCGCCGCGACGGGGTCGTCGAGCTCCTGGCCCGGCAGTACGGGACTGCGCAGGAAGAGATGGTCGTGCGCGTCGCACACACCGAGCCCGTCCGCCGGGATGTCCCCGAGGACGGTGCGGACCGCGGCTACCACTGGCGCCCCGTCCCGAGCTGATCGCGCTCCGGCCGGCTGAGGTGGAGCACCTCGTAAACGTCGCCGGCCTCCTGCGGTGCGGGGTGGTCCCAGAGCGTGAAGTGGAGCAGTTCCCAGTGGCGTGGGTCGACGGCCAGAGCCGTGGCGACCGCGCCCGGCGTCTTGGCGAGGCGCCGGCTCTGCTCCACCGCGGCCCCTATCGCGTCCCCCGGAGCGATCGAGGGCGGGACGGGCGAACGGAGGCGGGTGGCCGAGCGGGGGAACGTGGCCGAGGACGGCCCCTCCTCGTACGACAGGCCGGCCCAGTGCTGCACCTCGGGGCGCCCGAAGTCCCGCACGATGCCCTGGAATCCGGGCCCCCACAGGAAGGAGTTCATGCCCTCGGGCGAGCTCCAGAGATAGAGCGGCGCGTACTGGTTGACCGGGGAGTGCTCGCCGCGCTCCCGCATCAGGTACGCCTTGATGCCGAGCCCCGGGAAGGCGTCCATGAGGTGGCCCTTCGTCGCGACCCGGTCGCGGATGACGCCCATGTCGTACTCGGCGGGCAGAGCGGCATGGACACTACGCCATACTAGGATTGAACCCCCGGGGAGGACTGCATGTCTCAAGAGATCGACCTCTACCTTCGCAAGTCCAAGATCACTCGAGAGCGGGACCGCGCGCTGACGTTCCGCGCGCAGGAGAGTCGCGGACGACGGTGGGCGGAAGAGCACGACTACACGGTACGCAAGGTGTGGTCCGACAACCTGAGCGCGTACAGCGACTCCACGCGCCCGGAGTTCGACAAGGCGATTTCAGCGCTGGGCGCCGACGAGGTACCTGCGCTGTGGTGTTACGCACTGGACCGTTTCTCGCGGAAGGGGGCGGGGTCTGTTCTCCCCCTCCTGGATTCGGGCAAGCGACTCGTATTCGACTACGAGCGACTGGACTCCGCCGAGCCTCGCGACCGAAAACAGATCATCAACCGCGCTGAAGAGGCGCGCGAGTATTCAGAACTCCTGTCCCATCGTGTGCTGGACACCAAAGCGCAGCAGCGCGAGGAAGGCGCCTGGCTAAGCGCGGCCCCGTACGGGTTTGAAATCTCCGACCCGACGTCGCGGAAACTGAAGCACAGCAAGGCGTGGCCCACCGTGCTGCGCATCTTCGAGGAAACGGCGGAGGGGAAGTCCGGGCGCACGATTGCAATGGGGCTGACGGCCGACAATAAGCCCGCGGCGAATGGCGGTCCGTGGGGCGGCTCCACCATTCACCGCATCATCCAAAGCCCGGTGTATGAAGGGTGGCAGGCGGTAGCACTCGTCAAGGGAGGGCGGTCGATCGCCTACCGGAACCGTCGGGGCGAACGTGTCTCCGTTCTTGCTGATGACGTAGAGCCTGTGCCTCCGGAACTCGTCAAAGCCGCGCGACTGGCAGTCGCAGGCCATTCCGTAGTGGCGCCGGAATACCGCAGCCGAAAGCCTAGACACCTTCTGACGGGGCTGCTGACGTGTGAGGGCTGCGGAGGAGGCACGGCCATCCACGGGCGGTCCTACAGGTGCTACCGCTACACGGTGGGGCAGCCCTGCCCGCGTCCTGCGTCGGTCATGCGCTCGCTGCTGGAGAGCTACGTGTACGACGAGTGGCAGGCGGCCATTCTGTCGGCGCGCGTTGACGATGCCAGCCCGCTGATGGTCGTCGTGGCGGAGCGCTGGGTGGCTCTGACCAAGCCGGAGGAGACAGAGGAACATCGAGGGGCGCTGGCGGCCGTCAAGGGTGCCGAAAAGGCGCTTGAGCAGCTGGCCATGGACCGCCGGGCCGGCGTGTACAGCGGCGCCATGGGGAGGTTCTTCCCGCGGCTTGTCGAAGAGGCGGAGGCAGACCTAGCGGTAGCGTCGGAGCGGGCGGCGGAGTACGGCGGGCCGGTCAATCTGGCGCTGTTCGACGAGCCGGAGACTATGAGCGAGGCGTGGCAGGCTGCCGACGCTGACCTCCGTCGGGACCTGATCCGCCTCGCCATCGACCGGGTGACGATCACCCGCGGAGCACGCGGGCGTCCGTTCGTGGGTGACGAGCGCTGTGTGATCAAGTGGGCGCAGCCTGAAGACCGCCTTTAGATAATGGGGAGGTAAAGCTTCGAGAGGGCTTTGCGGCCTCGTCGACCCTCTCGTCGCGCCTCCTCCGCCCCCTCGTCGACGTCGCCCGCAGCCTCTGTTGTCCACAAGCGCCTGTGGACAACTACAGTGAGTGCTGATGAGGGGTCAACTCGTCGCGCTGCGTACCTGCTTGCGTGCCAGACTGGCCAAAAGGACGAACTAACCCCCTATTTTCCTTTCTCCTTGACGCGCGTTAGAGAGAAGTAAAATAGGGGGTTAGTTTGTCTTTTTGTCCAGCGGTCTGTCCGCGCCGGATCGGGGGCGGAGGAGGATCCCGCGTCACAAGCGCCCTATAACTGAGGTAAGAACAGGAAGCGTTCTCGCTTCCCTCCTGCGCCCGACGTCGCTCCTTCGCTCCCGTACCTCTCCTCCGGTTGAGCAAGTTGCAGCGACGTCGGGCGTCACATCTTGCCTCCATCGCCCCATAACTAAGGGGAGGGGAGCGCGAGGCGCCCCAGAACCTGAGGGGCTCCGATGATCCATCCCACGTGCTGTGACGATGACTGCCAGAACCTGGCGGAGGTCGGCCCGCGCTGCCCTGCGCACGCTCTCGCCCGATACCGCGCGCAGGTCGTGCGGAAGGTGCAGCCGGCGGAGGACTGCACCACCGAGGGGTGTGTGCGGTTCGCCCGGAGCGACGGGAAGTGCGCACGGCACCGGGCGCGCTGAGCATCAACTAGAACTTCAGGACGAGGGTGGCGACGCCGGCGAGTGGCGCGGTGTTCCCCTCGTCCTGAGCAGTATCCCCGTTGACGCCGTGCGCGAACGACGGGGTAGGACGAGGCGGAGTGATGCGCACGCTTGCGCGGTAGCTCAGTCTGGCAGAGCAGCCCTCAGCGACTTTCAGTCGTTGGGGGTGACGTCACGGGTTCAAATCCCGTCCGCGACGCTTCGTCCCGCTGGCGTGCACACCCAATGAGCCTTCGGGTTCACGTCCCTGCCCCAGAGAGCGCGGCGAGTCGCTACGGCGCATCTCGCGTGGCGCTCGCATGCTTCCGTAGCTCAGCGGTTAGAGCGTCCGCCTGTCGAGCGGAGGGGCGTCGGTTCGAATCCGATCGGGAGCGCTGACGAGGCGAAGTCCGGAAGAACGGGGATGGCGGCATGTCCGTGCGGTCCGCCGGACGCCTCGGCTTCGACGTCACGCACTGTCGGACCCGCCGATTGGCGACCGGGAGCCAGCCTCTGACGTCGCACACCTTTCGTAGCTCAATGGCTAGAGCCGCGCGTTGTGGTCGCGCTGATCCCGGTTCGACTCCGGGCGGAGGGACGACCGAAAGCAGGTCCCGGCAGTGTGCCCGGTTAACGCACACACGGTCCCGTAGCTCAGCCTGGATAGAGCGCCGTGCTACGAACGCGGAGGGCGGAGGTTCAAATCCTTCCGGGACCACTGACGGACGGACGTAGGCGAGGGGAAACCATCGCACCCGGAGAACGGTCCGGTGACACTGCGGCCGACGTCAATCGGATGTAGCTCAGTGGCAGAGCAGCGGTCTCCAAAGCCGCCTACGGGGGTCCGATTCCCTCCATCCGGGCATAGGGCCGTCCCGTGCTGCGACTAGCTAGCGCGCGGCCTAAGTAGCAGCTCCCGACGTGCGGCCAGAAGCGCTCTGGACCGCACGCGTGGTCCGCTGTGGCTGTCCGACGGCGGGGCCCGGACAGCACCTTCGGGGTGTGGCGCAGCTTGGTAGCGCGCCTGCTTTGGGAGCAGGAGGCCGTCAGTTCGAACCTGGCCACCCCGACTTGATCCAGCGTCCGGACCTTCCGGTCACAGGGCTCCGCTGGAGGCAGAGACCGGCCCCGCTCACGGTGACGAGCACTCACCCGTGAGTGGGGCTGCGCAATTTCCAGGAGGAGCGATGGTTCGCATGCTTGGCGCGGCAGGATTCGCCGGCTCCGGCTGCTCTCCGCGCTGTCGACGCACGCACACGCCCCGTCCGAAGTACGACGTTCGGGCGATGCGCGTGCGCGAGGAACGCTCCTGGCGCCGCGAGTGGGCGGACGAGGACGTCACGCACCGACGCGCCTGAACGTCAGGTGCGTGCGGTCGCCGGCTGGATGGACCTCCCGAAACTGAAGCTTCCAGCCTGCCATTTCGACGCGGGTGATCAGCTTCTCCGGGTTGTGAATGCCACCGACGGCAACGCGCTCATGGACCGTCAGCCCCTTCTTGTACGCCTTCAGGGCGACACGGTCGGGCGTGAGCGGCGCAGGTGCGCCAGCGATGTGCTTCCCGAACAGCTTGAACTCCACGACGTCCCCCGAATCTTGAGCAGCCCCCTGCCGCGAATGACCTGAGCGTACGCGCGAATCCCTACTGGAGGTGGCGAGATGGCGGCATGGACGGGATCTGACCGCCGGGCCAGGCTCCCGAAGAACTGGGCATCGCTGCGTAGGCGCGTACTGCGTCGCGACAATCACTCATGCATGGCGCTCTTCTCCGACGGCCGACGATGTGGCCTGCCTGCGAATCAGGTGGACCACATCGAGGCAGGAGACGATCACCGCATGGAGGCGCTACAGAGCCTGTGCTCCTGGTGCCACACCCAGAAGTCCAGCAGTGAGGGAGGCACAGCAGCCACCCTCACACGGGCCTCTGTGCACAGGCCCCCTTCTGTACACCCTGCCCTGGAGGACTGATGAGAGCAGTACTACAGCGCTTCAGCGCCAGTCTGTGGGGGATGTGCAGGCCCTACGCACGTGGTGGGCTGTTGCCTACCACCACCCCGCGCACGCATGTGCACGTGATGGTGGGTGAGGAGCGGTGGTGCAGCGTGGTGCGTACTCGCAGGAGTGAGCGTGGGCCTGAGGTAGTGGTGTTCCCGCCCTCACACAGGCTCCCATGAGCGGCGCCCACGTGGTGCTGGAGGAGGCAGAGGACACAGGCGAGGATGGACTCAGCGTCACACGAGTGATCGTCAACGGCGTTGATGTTGGTCGACTTGCGAAGCCTCCGAAGATCGCAGTCGGAACTCAGGCTGACCGAACGCTGACGACAGTGACGATCACGCTTGTGCCGGCTCGCCTGGAGATCAAGGGCGAGCACGCTGACGGTGATCGTCGCGAGAGTCGAGCCGGATTCACTGCCAAGATCATGTGATCAAGATCGTCCGACCATGATCACCCAGGGGGGTATCCCCATGATCAAGACTATGAAGACCGTAAGTGTGCTGGGCCTCGCTTTCTGTACGGGTCTGGGGACTTGAAATCAGGCTTCCGAGCCGGCCGCCCTGGTAGGCCGTCAGGTGCCCGCACAGCGCCTCCTGGAGGCATCTGAGGGGCGCGGGAGGCGTCAAAGTGTGACTCGCCGGCACAGCGGGTCGACGACATCAGTGCAGGTGGGAGGCTTGAAAGTGTGACCGGCCCCTACTACACTGAACCCATGACCCGAACCTGTGCGATGTGCCCCGCGGAGCTGCCGATCATGGCGCGCTCCCACACACACGCACGTGCTCGCCTCGGTGCCGGAAGGCGCTTTCGCGCGCATCTAAGACTTCGCTCCCCGTGGAGCTGACGACCCGCGACAGGTGGGTTCGACGCTCCTCCACGAAGGTCCCGCTCACGGTTGCCGGCATGGCAGCGTCCAGCACGGACCCGCGGACGTGGAGCAGCTACACCGAGGCCGTGAAGTCGACGGCCGGCGTCGGGACGGGATTCGTCCTATCCGACGTCGACGACGTGGTCTGTATCGACCTGGACCACTGCCTTGACCGGCTCACCGGGCGACTCGCCCCGTGGGCCGCAGCTATCGTGCGTGACGCGGGCACCACCTACGTAGAGGTGTCCCCGTCCGGCGACGGGCTGCACATCTGGGGTCGCGCGGACGTCCGACAGGGACGCCGCATTCGACGTCCCGACGGTACGGCCGTGGAGATCTACGGAACCGGCCGGTACATCGCAATGACGGGGCGCCGACATGGCTCCTGTCCGTCGATCCTCGCTGACCTTTCCGCGGTGGTGACCAGGCTGACTGTGAGTCGGTGACCTACTCGCGATCCTGGCCGCGGATGACGTTGCGCAACGAGCGAATAGCTCGAACGGCCTTCTCCGCCTCTTTGCAGACGCTGGGGACCTTGCGCAGTGCGGTGACGAGAATCCACGTCAGCGCACTGACAGATGCCACGACTAGCGCCGCCAGTCCGTAGATGTCCATCCGGTCTGTCAACCCCTCTATACGGGGTCGGACCGGGCATGGGCGCGCTCGATCCGACCCATGCTCACTACGGCATGGTCGAACCGAGTTCGTCCCCTGACAGCGTGCGTCAGTGATGGGAAACCCAAGCACTGGTACACGGCACGAGCTCGAAAGTGTCCTACGACGCTGGCAACCAGCCTCTTCCGTTGCGCGGCAGGGGCAGTCAGGAGCCCCTACAGCGTCTTGAACTCTAGCAGAGCAAGGGAGGATTCATGGCCGGACGAGGCCCCACCCCCAAAGACCCATCCAAGCGCCGCCGGCGCAACGCCGCGGAGCCGGAAACGGTAATCACCCAAGACGACGAACTTCGCGGCCCTGAGCTGCCGGAGGGTGTCCTAGGCGTCAACACCAAGACCGGTGAACTCATCGAGTGGCACCCGATGACGCAGGCGTGGTGGCACGAGTGGCGGACGTCCCCACAGGCGCAGACGTTCACGGGAACTGACTGGTCGTTCCTCGTCGACACGGCGCTGATGCATCACGCGATGTGGGAGAAGGGTCAGTGGACCCTAGCCGCTGAAGTCCGCCTCAGAGCAGCCAAGTTCGGCGCCACGCCGGAGGACAGGGCACGCCTGAAGCTCAAGGTCGACGAGCCCACCGCACGCCCGCAGGCGCCCGTACAGGCCCCTCAGAACGTCTCAGACATCAACTCACGGCGAGCGAGGCTGACCGGACAACTCCAGAGAGGGGGCGCCGATGCCGCACGTCACAGTACGCGCCCCCGGACACGATCGCTCGCGCTCTCTGGGCTGGCTTGCGGTCGCGTGGATGGAGTACTTCGTTGTTCACGGCCCTGGCGACGTCCAGGGCATGCCTGTTTCCCACGGAGACGAGTACACAGGTTTCGTCGTCGACTGCTACGCACTGGGCGAAGGCGGCAAGGACGACGGTCGCATGATGTACGACTCCGCGTTCTTCTCCCGCCCGAAGGGCTGCGACAAGTCCGGTCTGGGCGCCAGGCTCGGTCTCTTTGAGGCTCTTGGCCCCTGCCGCTTCCTCAACTGGGCGGAGGGCGGCGAGGTCTACCGCGATCCATGGGGGCTCGGCTTCGAGTACGTCTACGAGGCCGGCGAGCCGATGGGTCGCCCGGTCACCGTGCCGTATCTCCGGATCATGGCTACCGAAGAGGGCCAGACCGGCAACGTCTACGACACGGTCTACTTCAACCTGACCGACGAGGCAGCGCGCCTCAGCCACGTTCCGAACGTGGACCCCGGTCTGACGAAGATCAACTTTCCCGACGGCGGAGAGATCACACCGTCCACTGCCTCGTCCTCCTCGAAGGACGGCGGTAAGGAAACGTGGGTCTGCTTCGACGAGACCCACCTCTACAACACCCCCGAACTCCGGCGCATGTACGCCACGGTGACGCGTAACCTCCGCAAGCGTGCATCGTGCGCTCCTCAGGAGTCGGTGGCGTACGTGAGGGAGTCAGGCGGCGTCGGGGCGGGGGCCAGCAGTGCGAGCAGGCCGCGGGTGGCCGCGTCGAAGGCGTCCGTCGAGCCCGAGGCGCGGGCCAGCACGTAGCCGCCCTGCACGGTCGCGACGATCGACGCCGCGATGTCCGCGGGTACCAGCGGACGGTCGAACTCGCCGCGTTCCAGGCCCTCCTGGACGATCCCGGCGAGCCGGCCGCGGAGCCAGGCGATCGTCTCGTCGACGGGTGCCCGCAGCTCGTCGCTCGCGATGACCTCGGGGTCCATCGTCAGCCGCCCCACCGGGCAGCCGCGCAGCACGTCGCGCTCACGCAGCAGATAGCCCGAGATCCGCTCGTACGCCGAACCGGGCGCGTCCAGCAGCCGGCCCGCCGTCCCGCGCAGCTCCTCGGCCGTGCGGCGGATGGCCGTCAGCGCCAGATCCGGCTTCCCGGCGAAGTGGTGGTACATGCTGCCCTGGCCCGCGCCCGCATGCTGCTGGATGGCCTTGGGGCTGGTGCCCACGTAGCCGCGCTCCCACAGGAGCTCCTGGGTGGCTGCGATCAGACGGTCCGAAGTGCTCATGCAGCCACTGTACATACCAGTAGGTACAGAGTCGGGATCCCGGCGCGCGGCGGCCGGGAGCAGCCACAGGACCGCCATCTACTCCCGGCGGGGTACGCGCACTGCCGCTGGCCGTACGACGACGCGGACCCCCCTGCGGAGACAGGCTCGGTGGTGACAGGAAAGCGTGCATCCGCACTGTGAACCGAGGAGCTGACCGAGATGAACACCCTGGCCTTCGACGGCGGACCCGGACCGTGGGTCCTCCTCTTCCCGCTCGTCTGGGCAGCCGTCGTCATCACCGTCGTCACCGTCCTGCGCCGCACCGTATGGCGCGGCCGACGCGGCCCCTGGCAGGCCCGCATGACGCAGAACGGCCCAGCCGAGCCCTCACCGATCACCCTGCTCGGACGGCGCTTCGCCGCCGGCGAGATCGACGAGGACGAGTACTGGCGCCGCCTCTCCGTCCTCGACGAACAGTTCGGCATCCACGGCAAGGGCGGTGCGGCATGACCACCACCGTTCCCGCCACCGGCACCATGGCCGCCGCCCGCGTCGTCGACGCGGTGAAGGTCTACGGCACGGGCGACACCGAGGTCAGGGCCCTGGACGGGGTGAGCGTCGACTTCCCGGCCGGCCGCTTCACCGCGATCATGGGGCCCTCGGGCTCCGGCAAGTCCACGCTGATGCACTGCGCCGCCGGACTCGACACCCTCACCTCCGGCACGGCGTTCATCGGCGACACCGAACTGGGGGCGCTCGACGACCGCAGGCTCACCCTGCTGCGCCGCCGGCGCATCGGCTTCGTCTTCCAGGCCTTCAACCTCCTGCCGACGCTCACCGTCGCCGAGAACATCACGCTCCCCATGGACCTGGCGGGGGAGAGCCCCGACCGGGCCCGGCTGGACGCGATCGTCGACACCGTCGGACTGCGTGACCGGCTGCACCACCGGCCCAGCGAACTCTCCGGCGGCCAGCAGCAGCGCGTCGCCGTCGCCCGGGCCTTCGCAGGGGACCCCGACGTCGTCTTCGCCGACGAACCCACCGGCAACCTCGACTCGCGCGCCGGCCAGGAGGTGCTCCGGCTGCTCGGCCGCACCGTCCGGCAGACGGGCCGCACCGTCGTCATGGTCACCCACGACCCGGTCGCCGCCGCGCACGCCGACGAAGTCGTCTTCCTCGCCGACGGCAGGCTCGTCGACCGGATGCCGGACCCCACCGCCGAACGCGTACTCGACCGCCTCAAGGCCTTCGACCCCGCGCCGAGCACCCAGGGGACGCCATGACCAGCACCCGCGCCTCCGTGCGCATCAGCCTCTCCTCGCTCCGCACCCACCGGCGCCGCTTCGTCGGCACCCTGACCGCCGTCCTGCTCGGCGTCGCCTTCCTCGCGGGCACGCTCGTCATGGGGGACACGCTGCGGGCGAGCTTCGACACGATGTTCGGCAACGCGGCCGGCGGCACCGACGCCGTCGTCCGCTCCACCAACGTCGTCACCGTCTCCGGCGAGTCCGAGGGCACCCGGCAGCCCGTGAGCACCGTCCTGGTGCAGCGCATCCGGCAACTGCCCCAGGTCGCCGCCGTCGCCCCCGACATCCAGGGCGCCGGCCAGCTGATCGGCGCCGACGGCAAACCCATCGGCGGCCAGGGGCCGCCCACCCTGGCCGGAAACTGGATCGACGACCCGAAGCTCAACCCCTACCGGCTGACCGAGGGCCATGCCCCGTCCGCACCGGGTGAAGTCGTCGTCAACCGCGGCACCGCCGACAAGGGCGGGCTGAAGATCGGCGACACGACCGTCCTGCGCACCCCCGACCCGGTCCGCGTCACCGTCGTCGGCCTGGCCACCTTCGGTGGCGAGGGCGGCATGGGGCAGGTGACGTACACCGGAATGACGCTCGCCGACGCCGAGAAGCACCTCACCCCGAAGCCCGGCCAGGCGTCGAGCATCCTGGTGCGGGCCGGTCCCGGCACCGGTCAGCAGGAACTCGTCGACGCACTGCGCCCCGTGCTGCCCCCGGACACCGAGGCCATCACCGGACAGGCCTCGGCCGCCGAGAACCAGGACATGATCTCCGGCGCCTTCCTCAGCCTGTTCACCACGCTGCTGCTGGTGTTCTCCGGCATCGTGCTCCTGGTCGCGACGTTCTCCATCCACAACACCTTCGCCATCGTCGTCGCCCAGCGCACCCGGGAGAACGCCCTGCTGCGCGCACTCGGCGCGTCCCGCCGGCAGATCCTCGGATCGACCCTGACCGAGGCGACCGTCGTCGGCGTGATCGCCTCCGCGGCCGGCCTGGCCGTCGGCATCGGGATCGCCGCCGGCCTCCAGGCGCTCTTCCCCGCGATCGGATTCCCGTTCCCCGGGGGCTCCCTGGTCATCAGCGGGGTGTCCATGCTGCTGCCGCTCGCGGTCGGCGTCCTCGTCTGCGTCGGCTCTGCCCTGGTGCCCGCCGTCCACGCCGGACGCACCGCACCTCTCGCCGCCCTCCGCGAGAGCGCCGTCGACGACTCGGCCGCCTCCCGGACGCGTGCCGTCACCGGGCTCGGACTGCTGCTCGCCGCGATCGCCGTGATCCTGACCGGCGCTCTGGCAGACCCGTCCGTCTGGCTGTCGGCAGCCGGCGCGGTGCTGGCACTCGCCGCCTTCGTCGTACTCGGCCCGGTCGCCTCCTCCTTCGCCGTACGGATTCTCGGGGCGCCGCTCGGGCGGCTGCGCGGCGCCACCGGGCACCTTGCCCGGCGCAACGCGCTGCGCAGCCCGAAGCGGACCGCGTCGACCGCGACCGCCCTGATGATCGGCGTCGCGGTGGTCTCGCTCTTCACGGTGTTCGGCGCCTCGCTGAAGGCCACCATGAACCAGACCGTCGACCGTTCGTTCGCCGGCGACGTGGCCATCAGCGCACCGTCCTTCGGCGCCGGCGGCAGCGGGCTCAGCCCCCGGCTCGCCCCGGCCGTCGGCCGGCTGCCCGACGTGGCCACCGCCGTAGGCCTCGGCAAGGGTGTCGCGGAGGTCGACGGCTCCGGACGCGCGCTCACCGTCACGGACCCGGCCGCGCTCGCCGCGGTCCTCGACCTCGGCAAGGTCGACGGGTCGATGAAGGCGCTGGGTACGAACGGCATCGCCGTCTCCGGCACGGAGGCGGGCAAGCGAGGGCTGCACGCCGGGTCCACCGCACGGCTCACCTTCACCGACGGCAAGGAGCGGACCTTCACCGTCCGGGCCGTGTACGCACAGTCGGAACTGGCGGGCGACTACGTCATCACCCGCCAGGCCTGGGCTCCGCACCGCGGTCAGGACTCCGACTCGCTGGTTGCCGTGTCCTTCAAGGACGGGGTGTCCACCGCGGACGGTAAGGCAGCGGTCGAGAAGGCCTCGGCCGCGTACGGGAACCCGGACGTGCAGACCCGCGGCGAGTACGCGCAGTCCTCGGCCGGCGGCATCGACATGATGCTCACCCTGGTCTACGCGCTGCTGGCACTCGCCGTCCTGATCGCCCTGCTCGGCATTGCGAACACCCTCACCCTGGCCATCCACGAACGCACCAGGGAACTGGGCCTGTTGCGGGCCGTCGGACAGACCAGGAAGCAACTGCGGGCCATGGTCCGCTGGGAATCCGTCCTGGTCGCCGCGTTCGGCACGGCCGGTGGTCTCCTGCTGGGCGGCTTCCTCGGCTGGGTCCTGGTCAAGGCGTCCGAAGGCGCGGGCGACACCCCGTTCGCCTTCGCCCTCCCACCGGTGCGGCTGCTGGTGATTGCCCTGGTGGGCATCGGCGCGGGCGCGCTGGCCGGCTGGCGGCCGGCCCGGCGCGCGGCGCGGCTGGATGTGCTCCGCGCCATCGCCACAGACTAGGGCCAATGCCGTTCGGTTAGCCCTCTGACGGGTTTGGCAACGTGCTGATCTCGATGTGGACGGTGGTCCTGCGGGTGCGGTGGTCGATGTCGCGGCC